>CALUGX010000087.1 GCA_944320285.1 uncultured Prevotella sp. | reverse complement strand
AACCGAGCCTGGATGCCAGTTAAAAACTAACGTGAATAGTGGCTTTCAAAACAAACGAAGATTCACTATCCTGATCTTTTTACCGCTGCAAAGGTATGTATTTTTTGCTTACGAGCCAAATGTTATGTCCGATTTTTGAACATTTTAATATCAAATTAGCATTTTATATCATCTTGAAAATCAATAAATTGTGCTGTAAAAATGTAAATAAAAGAGAACTGTACGGTGCCTTTCCGGATTGTTCCGAAACTCCCTGAAACCGTGTCTGTACGGGCGTTTCACGGCTTGCGGCGTGGTTGTTTATAATGTAAAATTACACTAATAATATTCTGCCTCAGGCGGATAAGTTACGGCACGGGTTGCGCTTGTCGGTATTTTTTATTAAATTTGCTGCGGAAAAAGATTGCAACCCCTGAATATTCTAATCATTATGTATTACGTTTCAAAGCAGATGGAGATAGCCGGTTGTCACCGTCTCAGCCTCCCTTATGACAGCAAATGCCGCCGGACGCACGGTCACAACTGGATTGTCACTGTGTATTGCAAGGCCGAAGAGCTCAACGCCGAGGGCATGGTGGTTGACTTCAAGCACATTAAGGATAAGATACACGGCTATCTCGACCACGGCGACTTTAACGAACTGTTACCCTTCAACCCCACGGCGGAGAACATTGCGCGCTGGATATGTGAGCAGGTGGATAAATGTTACCGCGTTGACATTGAGGAGAGCCGCAACAACAGGGTGGTTTACATTAAAGACGAAGATATGTTCAGGCCATGAAAGTCAACGAAATATTCTACTCTTTGCAGGGCGAAGGCCGCCATGTGGGTACGCCCGCCGTCTTCGTCCGTTTCTCCGGATGCAACCTGAAGTGCTCCTTTTGTGACACGGCGCACCATGTTTTTACAGAGATGTCGGTAGACGACATCATGCGCGAAGTGGCCAAACATCCCGCACGGCACGTGGTGGTGACGGGCGGCGAACCCACGTTGCAACTGACGGCAGAGCTTGTTGACAGGCTGCACCGTGCCGGTAAGTATGTCCAGATAGAGACCAACGGCACGCACCCGCTGCCTGCCGGCTGTCGGGTTGACTGGGTGACGTGTTCGCCCAAGGATGCCCCCGTTGTGCTTCAGCATATAGACGAACTGAAAGTCGTCTTCATGTCGGCCGACCAAAATATGTCGCTCTACGACCGTTTTGCGGCTTCTGTCTACAGTCTCCAGCCCTGCGATGTGGGCGACAGGGCCGCAAACGCCCGCATATTGGCCGACGCCATAGCCTACTGCCTTGCCCATCCGAAGTGGCACCTGTCATTGCAGACCCACAAGCTGATTAACGTGAGGTAATGAAATTGGCGCAGACTCGCGTGTTGCAGGTCTGCGCCAATTTATTTATCTGTGTGTTCTGCCGTGACTGTTTACCTTAGTTCGGCAAATCGTTTGTGGATGTCAGGCTCAAAATGGTTGGCGAAATGGTTTTCGCCGGAGTTTATAATCCTTTCCGTTTCGTCATAGTCACCAACGATGTTTGTGTCAACAAAGCCCGTGTCGAACATGGCCTTAATCTCAGGCAGCAGTTCTTTTGCCTTTGCTTCTACGCAGCAGCTGGCAAGGAAACCGGCCGTTGTGGAGTCTACGTATTGTGCTTCGGGCAGCTTCTCCGTGGCGAAACGCAGTGCCTCGCGCAGCCATTCTATTATTTCGTTGCGTCTTTCGGACTGCAGGTTTGTTATATGTTCTATCACCGTAAGTATGGTCACTTTGGCAAAATCATATAATCCTTCCTCCTTGAAGAAGCCCATCAATTTGTCTAACCGCTTCTGCCCGTTGGCATATAGTGGCGTAATGAATATTTCAGTCATGAAGTCGCCGAAGTAATATTCAAACGTTTGGTCCGGCTGCCGCAGCATTTCGAGCAGCGTGTCAAGGCTACTGTCGCCGTTGCCCACTTCCCCAAGCAGCGTCACCGCATTCATAGCCTCGTATGTAAAGTCCTTGTTCCACATCTCGTCGGTTATCCCGTCACAGGTCTTTGCCATACAGTCAAGCAGCACGGCTTCCAAGTCGCGCCGCAAACTGTCGTGGGGCAAGGCTAATATGGCATTAATTTCGTTGTCCGTTGGCACATTGTCAGAATACAGAATTTTCTTTAACTGCGGATTTTCCGGCATCGTCAGTATCGGGTATTTGGGATGCTTGTAGGTGTATTCGGTCATTATTTCGTTGTATGAGGACCGGTTCTGACGGTTCGGCATGAAGCGTTCGCCGTGTTCGGAGTCGTCGGCATCTTCGTTGAATGCGTTATAATCATCGTCATCAAGGTCGCTGTCACCATCGTCAATGATGTAGTCGAAGTCATCACCGAGGTTTTTCCTAAGTGTAGGCAGGTATCTGTTGGCCTCAAGATTGCTGTGCGCCACGAGGAAATGTTTTCCGTTTTTTCCGTACTCAAACTCTATTAGGGGAATTTCATCGGTGTCTTCTTCGAGCATATACTTGGTCCAGCTAAAGTTCTTGTGCGGCTTTATACCGGCTTCCTCGGCAAAGGCTATTGCCCCGTAGACCATGTTGTGCGCCTCGTTGTACGTCACTTCGTGCAGTCCGAGCGTGATGTCGATGTGCAACAGGAGGTTTCTCGTTTCAAATTCGTCCATCCGCAGCTTGAAGATAGACTCCTTTACGCCGAGGCAGAAGGTGTCAACCATATAGATTGCGGCGCTTGTCTTGCCGCTCTTATGACGCCTTGTAACGATAATTTGTCCCTCGCCTACCTCCATGATGTCGTCGGTCATGTAGCATTTCCCTATTTCGAGCGTCCTTGCCTTTTCCTTGAGATAGTTCACGGGAGACAGTAACGTCTGCTGTTGTGGATTTTTTTTCTTCTTCTTCTTTCCCATAATAGTGGTCGTTGTTTGGATTGTGACATGGTTGGTACGACTCACCTGTCCTTGCAAAACTCCTGTATGGCCTTGCGTACAATGCCTTCAGCCTCTTCAATCGGGCATTCAAGGCGGCCGCCGGAGGCGTTGAGGTGTCCGCCGCCGTTGAAGTAAAGTTCGGCCATGCGGTTGCATGGGAAGTCGTCAACGGAGCGCAGACTCACCCATACGAGGTTGTCCTTCTCGGTGTCTTGCCTCAATGATATGCTCAGCTTGGTGCCTTTTATCTGTAATGGCATATTCACCAAGCCCTCGGCGTCGCCCTTGATGTAGTGGAAGTCTCTAAGGTCGTCGCGCGTCAGGATGAAGTAGGCCGCCTTCTGCTCGGCCATAATGTTCATCTTCTTGTAAAGCACGTAGCCCGTGAGACGCATCCGCCATTCGCTGTAATTATTGTAGACGTTGCGGTAAATCTTGTCTTTGTTGATGTTCTTTGTGAGCAGCTGGCTGATGATGAAGTATATCTCAGGTCGCGTAGAGTTGTAAGTGAAGCCGCCGGTGTCCGTCATCATGCCGCAGTACAGAGGCACGGCGCACTTCTTGTTCATGTCCTCGAAGCCGCCGAGCTGCCAGATAAGGCGGAACACGAGTTCGCAAGTGCTGCAAGCATCGGGGCGCGATATGCACATCACGGTGTCCATGTCGGGGTTCAGGTGGTGGTCTATCATCACTTTTTTTGCCGCAGACGCAGTGATGGCAGCAGCCATTTCGTCAGTCCGCGCCACTGTGTTAAAGTCTAAACAGAATAGCAGTTCCGTGTCGGCGAGTATCTCGTCGGCGAAGTTCTTGTGCTTATCATAGCGCACGATACGCTCCGTTCCCGGCATCCAATGCAGGAAGTCGGGGTAGGCGTCGGGCACTATCGTCACAGGCACTTTGCCCTGTGCCCGTAAGTATTCGGCAAGTCCGAGCATCGAGCCGACGGCATCTCCGTCGGGACTGCGGTGGCAACACAGTGCGATTTTCTCTGATGATTCAATCATTTGGCGTAGTTTCTCAACTTCCGCCTCGGTAAGTAGGTTGATGTTCATTTTTGCAGTTGACATATTGTCAGCATACAAGTAGGCAAGGATGCCTTTCTTGCTGTAATCCGCACCGGATTCCTTGCCTGCCCTGTCAGCTTATAGCTTGTTTGCTTTTCACCAAAGTTTTTCAGGGTAAACGCCTTCGTTGATAAGGCTCTGTATCTTGTCTACCACGCTTTGGCGGTCGGCGGCGTAAGTCACGCCGAACCATTTGCTCGTGGTGTCGAGCACTTTCACCGTGGCCGTACCGTCGTTAATCAGCTTGTTCACCATCAGCGGGATGAAGAATTCCGCTTTCAGGTTGGTCATGTTGGCCGGGTCGGCGAGGAACTCCTTGAAATACGCCTCGCTGTGGGCGAAGTAGTCAGGCGTGAAGCCCCACATATTCATTGACACAGGGGTGTTGTCGTCAACGGCTACCCACTGTCCCTGCTCGTCCTTGTAGCTCACGCGGCCGTCCACGCGCATTATCTCGGTGCGCTCTACGACGGTTGTCAGGTGCTCTTCGGCATCCTTCGAGCAGATGCCGCGGGCCACGGTGCCGTTCTCCGACAGCGTGTTGCCCACGCGGAAGCCTACCATTGCGTACCGGTTGCGGCTGCCTTCGGGCAGGTCGGCGAGGAATTTTCCTATCACCATGAATGCGTCGCGGTTGTAGAAGTCATCACAGTTTATTACGCAGAACGGTTCCTTTATGACGTCTTTTGCCATGAGCACGGCGTGGTTGGTGCCCCAGGGTTTTACCCTGCCTTCAGGACAGTTGAAGCCTTCGGGCAGCGCGTCGAGGCTCTGGAAGCACAGCTCCGCAGGCACGTGGCCTTCGTATTTGCTTAGGATTTTATCGCGGAAATCCTGTTCAAAGTCTTTTCGTATTATGAAGACAATCTTCCCGAAGCCCGCTTGCACGGCGTCGTAGATAGAGTAGTCCATTATCGTTTCGCCGTTCGGCCCCAGTCCGTCGAGCTGTTTCAGTCCGCCGTAACGACTGCCCATGCCGGCAGCCAGCAGTAACAAAGTAGGTTTCATAATCTATTGTTTTTATACCTTAATATATTATATGTTTTTCAACAGTGCGGTGCGCGGCATCTTGGCGCGTGCCGCCTTACGAGTTGCAAATATAGTGTTTTTTATTAACAATCAGGGTGTTTGCCATCTTTAATTTGCCATTTATTTGCCATCCTTGCCTTGATTCAAGGCCGCCGTCATTGCCGTTGTGCCCAAACAGCGTGTGAAAGGGCACATATTGGCTTCTAAAAGGTGTCCTTTTGGCTTGTAAACGGTGCCCTTTCGCCTTGCAAAAGGATACCTTTTACAAGGCGAAAGATGTTCTTTGGGTAAGTAACTGACAGTCAGTGAGTTGCAAATCAGCAGCGGACAGCTGCTGAAATGGCCTCCGGGCTCTGCCGTTCCTACGGCTCAGGCCTGTTGTCTTTATGCCGTAGGCCGGCCGTTTCCGCAGTCAAAAAACACGGAGTCGTATGCCCCGCAGCCTGTCTGTGTCCGGTTTGTAAACATACGGTTTACAAATGTGAAAATAATTACAGCCCGATAGCTGAGGTATGGCATATTTTTATTATTTTTGTAAAGCATAATTTAAAAACTTTCCGCCTATGGCATAGACAAAACAAAGAGACATGAAGGCATATAAATAAGAGCGTTTGCTTTTGTTCTTTCACTTGCGAATCTGGATAATTCACAACTAACAAGGGACAACAAGATGAAGGTGTGCTTTTTGACACACCTTCTTTTATTTGTTTGCTCCGGCATTGCTGCGGCTGAAAGGAGCCGATATGCCGCCTCTGTTTTTTGAAGAAATGTCAGAACGGGTAACCGACGGCAAGGTGTATGGCTTGTCCGTCCTTGAACTTCGGTATGTTGTAGAAGCCGCTCTTGCCCGTTTCGTAAGGCACGTGCAGACCAATACCCCAGTCTAAGCGGAGCACGAGGAAGTCCAGGTCGTAACGTATTCCTACGCCAGTGCCGAGGGCCATCTCCTTGAGGGCGTTCTTCAGCTTGAATTGCGAGCCGGCGCGGTAGCCGTCATCGCGCAACGCCCAGACGTTACCGGCGTCTAAGAAGGCTGCGCCGTAAAGTCCGCCGAAGAGGTTGAAGCGGTATTCCAAGTTGAATTGCAGCTTGATGTCGCCCGTCTGGTCTAAGTATGACAGGCGTGAAACGTCCGTGGTGTAGCTGCCGGGGCCTATGCTGCGCACGGCGAATGCCCTGATGCTGTTGGCTCCGCCCACGTAGAACTGTTCGCTGTAAGGTGCCGTGCGGCTGTTGCCGTAGCTGTAGACGATGCCCGCGTTGGCGTGCGCCACGAGGCTCGACTTCTCGCCCACGGCCCACGTTTTGCTGATGTCGGTTTCAAGTTTGAGGAATTGGGCGTATGGGTTTTTAAACAATTCCTTGTTCGTCTCACCCCATTTCTTGCCTGCGGCCATATAGCCGAGCGTCAGTATGTTGCCTGCCTCGGTTATGGTTGTCTCCCATACAAGCGGGTTGCGACTGTGTGCTGCCGAGCTGTAGGTCAGCGTGTAGTGCATCTTCGGGATGAACACGTTTTGCATCGAGGTTTGCAGGTACGGGTTTTCGTAAAGTATCGAGTCGAATTTGGCCGTCGTGCGGTTGAGTTTTTGGTATTGCAGAGTCAGCGGGCTGTATTCGTGGCGCCATTTGATTGAGCGTTGCCACGTGTAAGTCCACTCCGCCGAGAAGGTGTGCATCTTAAAGTAGTCCGGGCGGTTGAGCACGTTCATCGACACCTTTGCG
>CALUGX010000086.1 GCA_944320285.1 uncultured Prevotella sp. | reverse complement strand
CTCTTGCCCATCTTCTGCCCGTTGATGGTTATCATGTTGTTGTGCATCCAGTATTTCACCATCTGGCTGCCCTGCGACGCCACGGCCTGGGCTATTTCGCACTCGTGGTGGGGGAAGACGAGGTCCATGCCGCCGCCGTGTATGTCAAAATGTTCGCCGAGATACTTCCTGCCCATAGCCGTGCACTCGCAGTGCCAGCCCGGAAAGCCGTCGCTCCAGGGGCTCGGCCAGCGCATGATGTGCTCCGGCTGGGCCTTCTTCCAGAGAGCGAAGTCGGCTTGGTTGCGCTTCTCTCCCACTCCGTCGAGCTGCCGGCTGGCGTCCTTCACGTCGTCAAGATTACGGCCGGAGAGTATGCCGTAACGGTATTTCTCATTGTATTTCGCAGTGTCGAAGTAGACGCTTCCGTTGCTCTCGTAGGCGTAGCCGTTGGCCAGGATTTGCTTCACAAGCTCCTCTTGTTCGATGATGTGGCCCGTGGCGTGCGGCTCTATGCTGGGCGGCAGCACGTTGAGGGCGCGCATGGCGTCGTGGTAACGGTTGGTGTAATACTGCGCTATCTCCATCGGCTCAAGCTGTTCAAGGCGGGCCTTCTTCTCTATTTTGTCCTCGCCCTCGTCCGCGTCGTGCTCCAAGTGGCCCACGTCGGTGATGTTCCTGACGTAGCGCACCTTGTAGCCGAGGTGTCTCAGGTAACGGAAGAGCACGTCAAACGTGATGGCGGGGCGGGCGTGCCCCAGATGCGGATCGCCGTAGACGGTGGGCCCGCAGACGTACATACCAACGTTGGGGGCGTGCAACGGCTCGAAGCGTTCTTTACTGCGTGTAAGCGTATTGTAGATTAAAAAATTCTGTTCCATTGCTTATCATTATTGTTCAAAATGCAAATTTAGTGTAAACTTGCCGTATCTCAAAATATTATCCCTGCAAATTGAATATATGGGACATTTTACACGGGTCGGCAAAAGGTGCCCTTTCGCAAGGTAAAACGTGCCTAACGGCAGGGCAAAAGGGCACCTTTTACAAGGCGAAAGAGCACCTTTTGCAAAGGAGGACATACCCCTTTGATTATCAGACAGTTACACCTGTATCAAAAATCAAAGTTTTCATATTATATGTTTAGCGCGCGCGATTTGGCAAAAATTTTGTAACTTTGTCGCAAAATACATACCTTACTGTTGTAAAACCTTAAACATTTGGATTATGGCATACAAACGGATAACGGCGGCCTCGGCCGCCGCGATGATACAGAACGGCGAAAACATCGGCCTTAGCGGATTCACACCGGCCGGCACGGCGAAGGCCGTAACCCACGAACTGGCCAAGCGCGCCGAGGCCGAGCACGCCGCCGGGCGCGACTTCAAGGTGGGCATCTTCACCGGAGCGTCTACGGGCCAGAGTGCCGACGGCGACCTCTCTAACGCCGGGGCGATAAAATACCGCGCACCGTACACCACGAACGGCGACTTCCGCCGACACGTCAACGCCGGCGAGATACCATATAACGACATACACCTGAGCCAGATGGCGCAGGAACTGCGCTATGGCTTCATGGGCCGGGTGGACTGGGCCGTGCTCGAAGTGTGCGACATCGACGAGGGCGCCGACACCTGCCGCGCATACCTGACGGCGGCCGGAGGCATCAGCCCCACCGTGGCGCGCCTGGCCAAGCACGTGATACTGGAGCTTAACTCGTTCCACAGCCCGGAGGCGAAATACCTGCACGACGTCTACGAACCGCTCGACCCGCCACTGCGCCAGCCTATACCCATCACCCACGTGAACGACCGCATAGGCACGCCTTACGTCGAAATCGACGCGAGGAAAATCGTGGGCGTGGTGGAATGCAACCTGCCTGACGAAGCGCGCGCCTTCAAAGACGCCGACCCTATAACCGACCGGATAGGACACAACGTGGCGCAGTTCCTCGTAGAGGACATGAAGCGCGGCATCATACCATCCTCGTTCCTGCCACTGCAGAGCGGAGTGGGCAGCACCGCCAACGCTATACTCGGCGCGCTTGGCCACGAAAAGAGCGTACCGGACTTCAACATCTACACCGAAGTGTTGCAGGACAGTGTGGTCGGCATGATGCTCGAAGGGCGCGTCAAGGACGCATCGTCGTGCTCGCTCACCGTCTCTAACGAGTGCCTTAAGCAGATTTACGACAACATAGACTACTTCAAGCAGCACCTGACGCTGCGCCCCAGCGAGATTTCCAACTCGCCCGAAGTCATCAGACGGCTCGGCGTCATAGCCATAAACACGGCCATCGAAGTGGACATCTACGGCAACGCCAACTCAACGCACATATCGGGCACTAAGATGATGAACGGCATAGGCGGTTCGGGCGACTTCGAGCGCAACGCATACATCAGCATCTTCACCTGCCCATCGACGGCAAAGGGCGGCCTGATAAGCTCAATAGTGCCCTTCGTAAGCCACCAAGACAGCTCGGAACACGACGTCAACGTGATAGCCACGGAGCAGGGCGTGGCCGACCTGCGCGGCAAGAGCCCCATGCAGCGCGCACAACTCATCATCGAGAATTGCGCCCACCCGGACTACCGTCCGCTGCTGCGCGAATATCTCAAAATAGCCACCGGAGGCCACACGCGCCACTCCCTCACCGCCGCCTTCGCCATGCACGACACGCTGGCGCGCAAGGGTGACATGAGACTGACAGACTTTGCCGAATACGTGAAGTAAGAAACGAACAAGCAGACAAGACGGTTTGCTCTTGTCAAACGTGCAGACAAACGGCAAGCGGACAAAGAGATTACCTTAAACATCAAATGAGCAAGGTTTGACAAATCTCCTTGTCCGCTTGCCGTTTGCCTGTATCCGACTTGTTTGCCTGTCGGTAAAAAAAGTAAATACAGGCAACAAATGGCGCAAAACGGGAAAACTTTACATATAATTTAAGTTTTCTATTTTTTTATTAAATCTGCGCTTCCCATGCGAATATGGCGTTTTTATTAAGTTTGCAGCATAAAAACACCATGTCACAAACCCTTATGAAAAAACTTTTACGCACCGCCGCCTGCGTTACGGCATTGTTGACAAGCGCCTTCTTGCCATCAACCGCAAAGACACCGGCCGACTCCATATCCATGAAAGCCGAGACTCCGCCACGCCACCCGGCAGCCTACGACGTAAAAAGAACGGCGAACGCCAAGACAGACATCTACGACCTGCCCTACTCCGAGAGGCTCAGCCGCCCCGACTGGAACCGGATGTGGCTCAACACGGGTGTGCTCTTCGCCGGCGGCGTGACAACCCTCGGCGTGCTGCAACTGCTGCCCGAAGGGGCCACGGCGTGGAACAAGGAGCGCGTAACATCGCGCCCGTTCTGGAAACGGTGGAGCTACCACGTGAGGAGCGGCCCCGTGTGGGATGGCGACAACTTCGTCTTCAACTACATACTGCACCCCTACGCCGGGGCAGTATATTACATGGCGGCGCGCAGCCTGGGATTCAACCGCATGGGGTCGTTCCTGTACTGCACGGCCATATCCACCGTCTTCTGGGAATACGGCATAGAGGCATTCATGGAAAAGCCGTCAATCCAAGACCTCATACTGACGCCGCTGTCGGGTTTCATCATAGGCGAGATGTTCTATAAGCTGAAGCGCAAGATTGTAAGCGACGGCTACCGGCTGTGGAATTCGCGCACATGGGGCAACATCGTGGCCTTCATCATCGACCCCGTAAACGAAGTGATAGGCCTGTTCGCAGGCAATCCGTGCCGCGAAGGGGTAAGACGCAGAGAGACGCTGAAAGTAAGCAGCACGCCGTGGGCAAGCCCCCTGGACGGAGGAGCATTCGGACTGACAGTGAACATAAACCTGTAACACGCAAGCAAAAACTTTGTAATAAAAACGAAACAAAGTCCATTAATCGTAACAACAACCTGATTTGTCGGATTTTTTGATTACCTTTGCGCCGTTTTACGGCCACGCCGAAGACTGTGGCCGACAATAGTTCCAGATTAATGAAGAAGATATTGATAACCGGAGCAAGCGGCTTCATCGGCAGCTTCATTGCCGAAGAAGCGTTGAGGCAAGGTCTTGAAACATGGGCGGCGGTGCGCAAAAGCAGTTCAAGGAAATACCTAACGGACAGCCGACTGCACTTCATAGAGCTTGACCTCGACAACCCGGACGACCTGCACGGCAAACTCGCGGACAGCGGTTTCGACTACGTGGTGCACGCGGCGGGCGCGACAAAATGCCTGCACAGGGACGACTTCTACCGCGTCAACACCACAGGCACGGCAAATCTGGCCACCGCCGTGGCCGACACCTGCCACGGCTTGCAACGCTTCGTGTTCATAAGCAGCCTCAGTGTGTTCGGCCCCGTGAGGGACGACCGCCCCGACACGCCGATAACCGACGGCGACACGCCATGCCCCACCACCGCTTACGGTGACAGCAAACTGCTTGCCGAAGAGACGCTCGACCGCATTCCGGGGCTGCATTTCAGCGTGCTGCGCCCCACGGGAGTGTACGGGCCGAGGGAGAAAGACTACTTCATGATGGCCGAAAGCATAAAACGCCACGTTGACTTCGCCGCCGGACTGAAGCCTCAACATCTCACTTTCATTTATGTGAAAGACCTTGTGCAGGCCGTGTTCCTCGCCTTAGAGCACGGCAGGGACGGCGCACGATACATCGTAAGCGACGGACAGACCTACTCGTCGCGCACGTTCAGCGACCTGATACGCCGCGAACTGGGCAACCCCTGGCTGCTGCGCATAAAGTCGCCGCTGTGGTTGCTGCGCATGATAACAGCCGCCGGCGACCGCTTAGGGCGTGTCACGGGTCGCATGACAGCACTCAACAACGACAAGTATGAAATCATGCGCCAACGCAACTGGCGGTGCGACATCACGCCGGCAGTCACCGAACTGGGCTACAAACCTGCATACGACCTCGACCGCGGAGTGCATGAGGCGATGCAATGGTACAAAGACAATAAGTGGATTTGACAGAAGCCCTACCCTGCCTCCACTCCGGAGAAAGGACGGTTCAAACCGAAACATTGAGCCCCCGCACACGGAGGGATGGGTGGGGCTTCAAACATCATACAACCGAAACTGACGATAATGAAGTTCGTAAAACAACTATTCTCCATAGACAAACATCCGAAACGAGGCCTGCTGGCGATGGAATGGGTCATGATAGGCTACCTTGCATTCACTCTGCTGATAGTTTTCTTCACATATACAAAGGCAGCCAACCCTAACGAAATGATTTGGGGGCGCATCAGGATAGCTGCCGTAACCGCCGGTATGTGGGCCGTCTACCGTATGGCGCCTTGCCGGCTGACGCTTTTTCTGCGCATAACGGTGCAGTTGGCCCTGCTCGGCTGGTGGTATCCCGATACTTACGAAATCAACCGTATGCTGCCCAACCTCGACCATGTGTTCGCCGCATGGGAACAGACTGTCTTCGGATGCCAGCCCGCCCTGCTGTTCTGCAAGGCGATGCCGTGGCCTTTTTTCAGCGAGCTGATGAGCATGGGCTACGCCGCTTACTACCCGATGATAGTCTTCGTGGTGGTTTATTACTTCCTGTTCAGGTACCATGATTACGAGCGCGCGGCGTTTGTCATCCTGTCGGCGTTCTTCGTTTATTACCTGATATACATCTTCCTGCCCGTCACGGGGCCTACGTTCTACTTCAAGGCGGCGGGCCTCAACAACATCACACAGGGCATATTCCCTAACGTGCACGACTATTTCAACTATTACCAGGACTGCCTCAAGACGCCTGGATACACCGACGGACTGTTTTACCAGATGGTGGAAGGGGCCAAGGCTGCGGGCGAACGCCCCACGGCGGCATTCCCTTCAAGCCACGTGGGTATAAGCACGGTACTGATGCTCCTGACCTGGCACACGGGCGACAGGCGCGTGTTTTACGTTCTCTCTGTGCTTTACGTCCTGCTATGCTTTTCAACTGTTTACATACAAGCCCACTACGCCATCGACGTACTGGCCGGCTTGGTGACGGGCGTGGTACTGTATTTCACGCTGATGCAGGTCGGCAAGAGGGTCTGTCGGTAGTTCTTTTAGAATTTAAAGAATTTAAATTCAATACACTTATAACTTCTTTAACTTCCATAAATTCTTTAAATTCAATAATATACTTACCTTTGCACGCATGACAAGGTATCTTTTCCTCATAACGGCATTGCTGCTGACGCTCGCCACGGCCGCCGCCCGCGCACAAAACGACGCAGGAAAGGACGGCGTGAGGCCCGAAGACAAGGAGGTGGATATGGACAGTCCCACGTTCGCACCTATGGTAAAGGTGAGCAAGGTGCTCATCGACGGCGACAGCATCCAGTACGTAGAACTGAACAACATTTACGTCTACCCGCAACCTACGTTCAAAAACGCCAAGCGGCGGGCGGCTTTCAACCGGCTGGTGTACAACGTGAAGAAGGTGCTGCCGATAGCAAAGGAGGTGAACAAAATCATCATCGAGACATACGAATATCTGCAAACACTGCCCAACAAGCGGGCGCGCGACGAGCACATGAAGCGCGTGGAGGAGGACATCAAACGCCGCTACACGCCAAGGATGAAGAAACTTTCGTTCTCGCAGGGCAAGCTCCTCATCAAGCTCGTCTACCGCGAGTGCGACTCTTCGGCGTATGACTTGATACGCTCGTTTATCAGTCCGGTGCGCGCCGGCTTCTACCAGGCCTTCGCATGGGCGTTCGGCGCAAGCCTGATGAAGAAGTATGACCCTGAGAAAACCGACCGACTGACGGAGCGCGTGGTGCTTATGGTGGAGGCCGGACAACTCTGACGCGGCAGCGTCAGCAATCACAGACGTAACGGCCTAATAACCAACGTTTTACAAAAGAGAGTGTATCAAATTGAGAAATATTTGATTCACTCTCTTTTTCATTTTGTCTGGTATAAAAAAATCAA
>CALUGX010000085.1 GCA_944320285.1 uncultured Prevotella sp. | reverse complement strand
AATATGTCCTTGCGCTTGGGGGCATGGTTAACTTCGGTGTCGTATGGCATCGGCTCGGGCAGCACGTCAGGTATCCCGGCGCGTATGTCAAATGCAAATTCTTCTTTTGTCATTGTATTTTGATTTTTGTAGTTAAAGGAGTTAAAGTAGTTAGCGCTCACTTCGTTCGCTAAGTAGTTAAAGTCATCGCCCTTGTGGGGTGTCGTCTTGTCGTCACCTGCGAAGGTATTGACTGTAACTACTTTGACTACTCTAACTACTTTAACTACTTGTTATGAATTATGAATTACCTTTTCTACAATTTCCATTATCTCGCGTGCGGCTCTTTCTGCCTCGACCATACAATAGTTGGCTTCGTCGATTAGAGCTTTGGCCTGCACCTTGTCTTTCAAGGAAGAAGCGTTAATTTTGACATTAAGCCCGGCACCGAGCACCGCAGCGTATGCGGCAAGGGCACCAACACCGGCATCAGACACACTGTTGGGATTGCCGAACACAGCCATCATCTTGCAGATTTCAAGCACATCGAATGCCGTCCTCATCGTTTCACGCGGCACTTGAGCAGCAAACAATGTTGCGCTTTGTATCGCCTCTGAGCGCAGACGCTTGTCTTCTTCGGTGTTCTTAGGCATTGCGAAGGCGGCCATTATGCAGTTGAAGGCTTTAGTGTCTTCATCGACGAGGTGCAGCAGCTCCTCTTCAAGCTCCACGCCTCTGTCTGCATAGCGGCTGAACTCTTCCCAGCGGTCGTCCCATCCAGGCTTGTGCGCAGAAAGGTTTGCCACCATCGTACCGAGCGCAGCACCCAAGGCTCCCATATAAGCAGCCACCGAACCACCGCCCGGGGCTGGTGACTCACGCAGCGTCTCGTCGGCAAAACCCTTCACGGTCAATGCCGTCAACTTGCCTTGAGCGTTGCCTCCTGCATCAAGCATATACTCAATAACCTTTTCTTCTGGAACAAACGGGCGCAGGTCGTCTAGTCCCATCGACTTTATGGCTATGTTTAATATATCTTCTTTTGGGATACCTGTTGAGCGATGTTGCTTGCGGAGGAAATACTTTCCGGCGTCAATCACTGCACGTTCAGGCACCAACCCCACTATTTCCGTGCCTGTAACACGCAATCCACGGGCCTGTGCCGCACTGCAAACTTCATCGAATGCAACGTGTAACGGAGTAGCGTTCATATCGGTGATGTTCATCGACACCTGGGCAATACCGTATTCCTTGATATACCATCCGATGGCTTTCGTGCCTTTCAGCGTTCCGGGACGCATTATAGGTTTGCCATTCTCGTCACGTTTAATTTCACCCGTTATTGGATTGCCTATGCGCTCAGGGCGTCCCTTCTCACGAACGTCGAATGCTATAGCGTTGGCGCGCCGTGTTGAAGTAGTATTGAGGTTAAAGTTCACGGCTATAAGGAAATCTCGTGCGCCTACAGCCGTACAGCCTGTTCTCGCCACACCTTCATCGAAGGGACGCGCACCGAAATCGGGTTGTTCGGCGGCGTCGCACATTCTTTCAGGTAATGCTTCATACTCACCTTTACGGCAAACTGCCAGGTTACGCCGTTCCGTCTTCAACGCCGCAGCCTCGTAACAATAGCAGGGGATGGCCAGCTCCGTGGCTATGCGCTCAGCCAATTTGCGCGCCAACACCGCGCACTCTTCCAACGTTATACCGCTTACGGGCACAAGGGGGCACACATCCGTAGCTCCCATACGTGGATGCGCACCGTGGTGACGGCGCATATCTATCACTTCACCGGCTTTCTTTACAGCCTGGAATGCCGCTTCTACCACATTGTCAGGCTCACCTACGAACGTCACCACCGTGCGGTTGGTTGCCTCACCGGGGTCTACATCCAAGAGTGTCACGCCTTCAGAAGCCTCGATCACGTCTGTTATCTGCTTGATTACTGCTTTGTCGCGTCCCTCACTAAAGTTTGGTACGCACTCTACTATCTGCCTTGTCTTTGCCATAGCATTAATAATATGTGTATATTTAAGGTTTTTACGTAAAAAAGCGATAGCGCACGCACACTGCGACGCAGCTTCGCTCCGAACTGCAAAGTTAATGTTTTCGCATAAAAGTTGCAAGAAAAAACAAGTTTTTTAACCCAAATCGGTCACCAGCTTCATACTGAAGACCGATTTGGTGTAAATATGCTCATAATCAATTCGGCTCCAAGCCTAAAATATCAGCCAATTTTTCAAACGCCTTGTTGTTATGTTTCAACTCTTCAAAACGCTCATGATTTGTCAGTACACGCTTCATCTCCTCCGGCTTAGCCAGCCTCACGGAGAGCGTCAACTCTCTGTTCTTCAATGCCAAGGCCAACGTTTTCCTTATGCGCGACTTTATCTTCTGCACATCTTCGAGCAGTATTTGGTTGTCAACCACCACCTCGACATTCGGCAGTTCGGTTATCACGGGGGTAATGTTCTTCAGGCGCGCCGCTATGCCCGTCATTTCCTGCGGCATACGGTTACACATTGACATCCATTGTGTTACCAACTGTTCACCACTGAACACACTCGCTTCATTTATGCCATCGCTGTCAACCACGCTTTCATCGGTCTCTGCAACGTCGTCGCCTCTGTGTCGCAAGTTGTCAAACGTCTTGCCAAACCGTCCCAACTTCAGCCCCTTCAGACTTCTTTGCACGGCCGGTTGTGTCGCCGTTGCTGCCGGTTCATGTTGTACTGTTGGTTCAGACTGCTGGTCGGCATTGCGTCCGGCCACAGGCTGAACCGAATAAGCTGTCTTTTTCGCGGCGTCGCCGCCTTTGCGGACTTCAGCCTCGGCCACCTGCTGAGCCTCTGCCGGCTTGTTGCCCGCCAATCTTTTAAACAGGGTTTTCAGTCGCTTAGGGCCACGCCCGGAACCTTCCGTGTCGTCACCCGGCTGCGTCAGCTGCGATATTTCAATCAGCGTCAGTTCCACCAAGAGCCGTTTGTTGCCGCTCTGTCGGTAATTTATGTCGCAGTCGTTCATTATCTTGAGGGCGTTATATAAGAATTTTGCAGGGCATTTCTTCGCCTGTTCCTTATATTTTTCTCTCTGCCGCTCACTGACTTGCAACAGCGGCAACGTCTGTTCGTCTTTCGCCATCAGCACGTTTCTCACGTGCATGGCCAGCCCGCTTATCAAGTGGCTGCCGTCAAATCCCTTGTTTATTATACCGTTAAGCAGGGCCATCACCTCTGCTGTCTTGTTATCCAAGCATAAGTCTATGATGCCGAAATAATTGTCGGCGTCAAGCACGTTGAGGTCTTCAATGACTTTATGGTAAGTTATATTGCCCTGACAGAAGCTGGCCGCCTGGTCGAATATCGACAGGGCGTCGCGCATTCCGCCATCCGCCTTCTCGGCTATCACGTCGAGAGCCTCCTCCTCGTAAGTTATGCCTTCTCCGTCGGCCACCATCTTCAGCTGTTTGATGATGCCCGGCACTGTCATTCGCTCGAAGTCGTATATCTGGCAACGTGAAATGATGGTAGGCAATATCTTGTGCTTTTCAGTCGTCGCAAGGATGAAGACAACGTGCGCCGGTGGCTCCTCAAGTGTTTTCAGGAAGGCGTTGAACGCCGCCGTTGACAGCATATGCACCTCGTCGATTATAAACACTTTGTATTTGCCCACCTGCGGCGGTATGCGTGTCTGCTCCATCAAGGCCTTGATGTTCTCCACGGAGTTGTTGCTGGCCGCGTCGAGCTCGAAGATGTTGTACGAACGGCCCTCGTTGAAGGCCTTGCAGCTCTCACACTCGTTGCAGGCCTCGCCCTCGGCCGTAGGGTTCTGGCAGTTGATTGCCTTGGCGAATATGCGCGCACAGGTGGTCTTGCCCACTCCGCGCGGGCCGCAGAACAGGTAGGCATGAGCCAACTTACCGCTCTTCACGGCGTTCTTCAACGTCGTGGTAAGCGCGGTCTGCCCTACCACCGCGTCAAACGATCCCGGCCTATACTTGCGCGCCGAAACGATATATTCTTTCATAGTACGTGCAAAGGTAGAAAAAAAATTAAGAATTAAGAAAATTTGCTTCTTAAACCGTTATTTAACTTGCACAGCATATTTTCTTAACTCTTAATTAGCTTAAGCCGCTCTAAGATTCTTAGCTCTTAATTAACGCGGCAACGCCATTATCATAAAGATACTCAGGCGCAATGTCAATCTTGCCATTATCCCATTCCAATGTGTCTGTCACGATAACTGTTTGAACAGGGCCAAGTCTTTCAACGGCTTGAATACGGAATACTGTTTAATAACGTTTGTCAAGTCAACAACTTTATTTATTCCGTCGTTGAATTTCACCAATATACGGTAACCGTTCAAATAAGTTGCATCTAACACTTCCATCCACATATCACAATCATTTTAATGGCTCTATCTGATTAGGTTCAAGTGCCTAATGAACGATTTTGGGTTTAAATCACCGCCATACCGAGCTTGGCGCACTCATCGAGCATATCCTGCGGCCAGATGCTGGCCTGGATTTCTCCAAGGTGAGCCTTGTGGAGCAACACCATGCAAAGGCGACTCTGCCCTATGCCGCCGCCGATGCTCAGGGGCAGTTCGCCGTTGAGGAGTTTCTTGTGGAAATAAAGGTCTTTGCGGGCCAGCTGGCCTGTGATTTCGAGCTGACGCAGCAGGGCTTCACAGTCTACACGTATGCCCATTGACGAGAGTTCGACCGCACGGTCGAGCACTGGATACCATATCAGGATGTCACCGTTAAGCCCTTTGCAGCCGTCGCTGTTGGGTGTTGTCCAGTCGTCATAGTCAGGAGCGCGCCCGTCATGCGGCTCGCCGTTCGACAGTTTGCCGCCTATACCTATTATAAATACGGCTCCGTATTCCTTGCAAATCAGGTTTTCGCGTTCCTTTACACTCTTGTCGGGATACCGCTGCAAGAGTTCTTCGCTCTCGATAAAATGTATCTCTTCAGGAAGGAAAGGCTTTATTTCCGGGTAACGGTCGCACACTAAGTATTCCGTGCGGCGTATGGCTGCATATATGCGGCGCACCGTTGTTTTCAAGAAATCGAGGTTGCGCTGTTCGGCTGTCATCACAGCCTCCCAGTCCCACTGGTCAACATAGAGCGAGTGGAGGTTGTCAAGCTCCTCATCGGCGCGTATTGCGTTCATGTCGGCATAGACGCCGTAACCCGGTTTCACCTTATAGTCGGCCAGAGTGAGCCGCTTCCACTTCGCAAGCGAGTGCACCACTTCGGCACGGGCGTCGCCAAGGTCCTTGACGGGGAACGTCACGGGGCGTTCCACGCCGTTGAGGTCGTCGTTTATACCAAGACCTTTCAGCACGAACAGCGGCGCGGTGACGCGGCGCAGACGCAGTTCGGTGGAAAGGTTCATCTGGAAAAATTCTTTTATCAGTTTTATGCCCTGTTCCGTCTGGCACATATCAAGCAGGGGTTTATAGCCAACAGGCTTTATCAGTTTGCTCATGTTTCAGTAGTTTTTTTGATACGCCGGCAAAGATACAAAATATTTGTCAATATGCAAATAATACAGGCCAAATTATTTCATTTTATTACAAAATAATAGTTTTTACATCTCATAAAGACAGAAAATTATCTGTAAAAACGTCACTGCATGGAACCGTCCGGACAGACGGAGAGGTGCAAGCCGGCGTTACACTTTGGCATGGATAACGGCAATAATGCTTACAATGTGGTTTCACACAAAGCCACGAGAGCACGGTATTTCAAAAAAACAGAATGCTTCTGCTGGGAAAAAGCCATCTCAAGTGTGCAACCGTAACCTACTGACAATCAACGGCAGACGTCACACAAAATGTAAAGTGTGCAACGAAATGAAAAACATTGCGGTACAAAAGGTATCCTTCCGCAGCGCAAAACATGGCATTTCACACCGCAATATGCGGCCTACGGCAACGCCGTAGACCGCCAAAAAGACCGCATTTACGGCTTTTCCGTATGCGAATTGGTACAATTACGCACGGAAACAAGCCGCATTCGACGCCATTTGAGGCGGCGAACAGCTGCAGAAGAAAACTTTTAGGACATTCCGCTCGTACATTCATGAAATGACATTTTGCAATAATAGAAGCAAATAATGACAACACAATGACATCCACACAAGTACAAAAAAATAAAGAGTTAACAAAAATAAACATACAAAACAGCAGCATAAAAAGACAAAAATCATTATATTTGCCAGAAAAAATGCTCGCATACAAAAATTCCACACTGTGTGCGGAAATTTCATAATAATCACTACGCAGCATTACAGCATACTCATACTGAAGCTCACGGCTAACGAAGCTACGGCAAAGCCACGATTTAAACAATCGCTTTTAGCCGTTAAATTAGGTTACAAACCAAACGCTTTACCGTCATTAAATAAACGAAAACCTATATAAATTTATATGAGAAAATTATTTTTGTCTGCCATCGTTGCCATTGCAACGATGGTTAGCGGCGTATCGCTTGCCAAAGACGTCTACGTTTCGACGTCGTTCCGCGAACCGGCAAACGAGGGGCTGCGCTTCATTTACAGCTATGACGGCCTGAAATGGGACACCATCCAGGGCACATTCCTGCGCCCGGAGGTGGGCGTGCAGAAGGTGATGCGCGACCCGTCGATAGTCAAAGGTCCCGACGGCACGTTCCACCTTGTGTGGACTTCGAGTTGGAAAGGAGACAAGGGCTTCGGCTACGCCTCGTCAAAAGACCTCATCCACTGGAGTGAACCACGCCTGATAAACGTCATGGACGACCCAACGACCGTAAATGTCTGGGCACCTGAACTGTTTTACGACGACGTCAAGAAGCAATATATGGTCGTTTGGGCGTCGTGCGTGCCGGGCAAGTTTCCCGACTATGAGGAAGACCACTACAACAACCACCGCCTCTACTACGTAACGACAAAAGACTTCAAGAAGTTCAGCAAGGCCAAGGTGCTCATCGACCCCGACTTCAGTTGCATAGACGCAACGCTCGTGAAGCG
>CALUGX010000084.1 GCA_944320285.1 uncultured Prevotella sp. | reverse complement strand
GAGCATCACGTCATGGCGGGCGTGCTCTACACTGGCGGACGGCTGCTGACGACGCGCGTCTACGAGGTGAACAACGTCATAGACAGCATGGGCGTGGGCGACGCCTTTGTCGGAGCGATGCTCTATGCCTGCCAAACTTACGCCGACGACCAGGCCAAGCTCGACTTCGCCACGGCCGGCTCGGTGCTCAAGAACACCATCGTGGGCGATTACAACATGGTCTCCGTCGCCGAGGTTGAGAACCTCGTGAAAGGCAGCAATGCCGAGATGAGAAGATAATAATAAAAGGTGAAAAAGTAAAAGAGTGAAAAGGAGAAAAACTATAATGATTATTTATAATGTTTCTCCTTTTCACTCTTTTACTTTTTCACCTTTTATATCACAGTCTGCTTTCCCCCTCGACGTATTCTTCAAGGAACAAGTGCTCGCCGTCGAACACTACGTAGGTGAACTGCCATATCCAGTCGCCGATGATCATCATCCGCGTCTTGCGCGACAGCATGAGGTCAAGCTCTATGTGGCGGTGCCCGTAGATGAAGTAGTCGATGTCCGGGTGGGTCTTCATGTACTGTTTCGTGTATTGCACGAGGGCCTCCTTGTCCTCGCCCTGGTACGGCGGTTCCTTGCCGTCGGCGCGTTTCAGGCGGCTGTGCTTGGCCCACGTCAGGCCGAAGGCCACGCCCCAGCGGGGGTGCAGCGCGCTGAACAGCCGCTGGCAGGTGCGGTTGTGGAACATACGGCGTATGAAGTTGAACTTAGGGTCGTGGTCGCCCAGTCCGTCGCCGTGCGCCAGGTAGAATATTTTTCCGTATATTTCTGTGGTTATTGGCTTTGTGTGCAGTATTACGCCGCACTCCTTCTCAAGGTAGTCATACGCCCAGATGTCGTGGTTGCCGGTAAAGAAGTGCACTTCGATGCCCATGTCCGTAAGCTCCGACAGTTTGCCGAGGAAGCGCGTATAGCCCTTGGGCACGACGTATTTGTACTCGTACCAGAAGTCGAACATATCCCCAAGCAGGTACACAGCGGCGGCTTTCGTCTTTATGTCGTCGAGGAAGCGCACCAGCCTACGCTCCTGCGTGCGTGCGTGGTCGATGGCCAATGAGCCCAGGTGGGCGTCAGACAGTATGTAGATGTTCTTGCGCATAAATGTTGTTTTAAGATTAGACACCCAACCGTAAACAGCCTAAACACCCACCCCAACCCTCCCGAAGGGAGGGAATTTAGATACCCTTGTGGCAAACATAAGCCGCCGTTTTTGTTTATAGTCAGCCATTAGCAAGCCTTTTATTGTATTTTCTTTCTATTTTCAAGACATTTCAAGCTCCCTCCCTTCGGGAGGGTTGGGGTGGGTATTAGGTTCTTCGGGTGGGTATTCTTATTCCAGCCCCAGTTCCAGCTTTGCCTCCTCGCTGAGCATACTCTGGTCCCATGCCGGCTCGAACACGAGGTTCACCGTGGCGGCCTTCACCCCGTCAAGGGCGTCAACCTTCTGTCTGACGTCCTCAAGTATGAAGTCCGCCGCCGGGCACGTGGGCGCGGTGAACGTCATGTCGATGTCAACCGTGGCGTCGTCTTTCACGTCTATCTTGTATATCAGGCCGAGGTCGTAAATGTTCACGGGTATTTCCGGGTCGTAGACGGTCTTCAGCACGTCAACTATTTTTTCCTCTATGGCGGTTTTCTCTTCCTGTGTCATGTCTTTTTATATGTTTGTCAGGCTCAAAGATACATAAAATTAAGGGTGTCGCAAAATTTATTCGGTGTTTTTTGCCAAAGGCGTCAGGCCGTGGTTGCCCCCGTGTTCGACCGCGTTTTGCGATGCTTCTGTAATGTGCTGATAATCAGCAATATACTAAAAGGATACCTTTCGCCTTGCAAAAGGTGTCCTTTTACAAGCTGAAAGGGCACCTTTCGCGTTGTGAAAGATGCCCTTTTGCAATGTAGTCGGTCTGTGCCTTTTATGTCGTTACTGTTTCCCCAACTCCCTGTCAGCGTAGCGGCGGAACATATCGAGGCCTTTTTCGAGCGTCGTGCGGGGGCAGGCGATGTTCATTCTGACGAACGGACGGTCGTGCTCGCCGTACATCTCGCCGTCGTTGAGCCACAGCTTCTCACGGCTTTTCAGTTCCTCCACGATTACGGGCGAGGGCTTGCCCAGTGCCGTGCAGTCGAGCCACACAAGGTAAGTGCCCTCCAGTTTGGTGACGGGCACTTGCGGCAGGTGCTCCGCGAAGTAGCCTTTCAGGTAAACGTAGTTGGCGTAAAGATATTTAATCAGCGCGTCCAGCCACTCTTCGCCGTGGTTGTAGGCCGCTTGCAGGGCCGTTACGCCGAACGGACTTACGTCGCACACCTCGTTGATGTTGATGGCTCTGTCCACACGTCGTCGTGCCGTGTCGTCGGCCACGGTTATGTTGGCGATTTGCGTCCCGGCAATGTTGAACGTCTTGGTTGGCGCGGTGCACGTGGCCGAGTGGCGCAGGAACTCGTCCGAAAGTGACGCGAAGGGCGTGTATCTGTAGCCCGGCATTGTGATGTCGCAGTGTATTTCGTCGGCTATGACGAACACCCCGTGCCTGATGCAGATGTCGCCCATGCGGCGAAGCTCGGCCTCAGTCCACACGCGCCCGGCAGGGTTGTGCGGGTTGCAGAGCAGGAAGGCTTTGACCTTCGGGTCGGCGGCGCGCCGCTCGAAGTCGTCAAAATCAATGGTGTAAGTGCCGTCGGCATACACCAGGTGGTTGTCTTCCATCAGGCAGCCGTTGTTCCTTATCGACGAGAAAAAGCAGTTGTACACCGGCGATTGCACCAGTACTTTGTCGCCGGGAGCGGTCATAGCCTTGATTACCGCCGATACCGCAGGCACCACTCCGCTCGTGTAAATCATCCACTCGCGCCGCATCGTCCAGCCGTAACGACGGCTGAACCAGTTGATTACGGCTTCGTAGTAAGACGCCGGCACGTGCTCGTAGCCGAACACTCCATGCTCTACGCGGCGTGCTAAAGCCTCGATTACGCACGGCGCGGTGCGGAAGTCCATGTCGGCCACCCACATCGGCAGCAGTCCCTCGGCGTCTCCGCCGTCCCATTTCTCACTGTCCGTGCCTCTGCGCGGCACGATTTCGTCAAAGTTGAAAGTAGCTTTTCCCATAGTCATGATAATGTCTTGTTTGGCGCAAAGTTACGAAAGAAACACCGTAAAACGTGTAGACAAATTACTGTAAGTCGTTGTTTTTTATCAAAAAGTCAACAAAATGTGATTATTTTAGTGCGTCTACGGTCTTTTTTTTGTACTTTCGCAGACGGCAAGCGGCGCCCTGCGCACCGTCTGCCGCATATAATGGTGAAAGACATTAAAAGCATAACGAAATGAAACAGAATAGCGTTAAGCCTGCCGAAGGTCGGCTGGGCGTGTTGTGTGTGGGCTTGGGCGCCGTCAGTTCGACGTTCATCACGGGCGTGTTGATGGTGCGCAAAGGCATGGGTAAGCCTGTGGGTTCGATTACGCAGATGGCTAAGATACGTGTGGGCCGCGGTGCGGAGAAGCAATATAAGCACGTTAGCGAGATAGTGCCGATGCCGTCGCTCGACGACATCGAGTTCGGTGCGTGGGACATCCTGCCCGACAACGCCTTCGAGAGTGCCATGCACGCCGAGGTGTTGCGCGACCGCGACATCTATCCCGTGAAGCAAGAATTGGAGAAGATAGTGCCGATGAAGGGCGTTTACGACCCCGATTACGTCAGGGCTCTTGACGGTACGTGGGCCAAGGACACTCACCTGACACGCTGGGAGCTTATGGAGCAGGTAAGGCAAGATATCCGCACGTTCAAGCAGGAACACGGGTGCTCGCGCGTGGTGGTGGTCTGGGCCGCCTCCACAGAGATTTACGTGCCCCGTTGCAAGGACGTGCATTGCTCGCTCGAAGCATTCGAGGCAGCCATGAAAGCCGATGACCGACGCCACATCGCGCCGTCCATGTGCTACGCATACGCCGCCATTTCAGAGGGTGCGCCGTTCGTGATGGGCGCTCCCAACACCTGTCTTGACATCCCGGCGATGTGGCAGCTTGCCGAGAAGACGGGCACGCCGATAGCCGGAAAGGACTTCAAGACCGGCCAGACAATGATGAAGACCGTGCTCTCCGCCGCCTTCCGCACCCGTATGCTTGGCGTCAGCGGATGGTTCTCTACCAACATCCTGGGCAACCGCGACGGCCTCGTGCTCGACGTCCCGGAAAACTTCAAGACCAAGGAAGTGAGCAAACTCGGCGTCATCGACACCATCCTCAGCGGCGAGGAGTATCCCGACCTCTACGGCGACATCTTCCACAAGGTGCGCATCAACTACTACCCGCCGCGCGGCGACGACAAGGAGGGCTGGGACAACATCGACATCTTCGGATGGATGGGCTACCCCATGCAGATAAAGGTGGACTTCCTGTGCAAAGACTCGATACTGGCCGCGCCTTTGGTGCTCGACCTCGTGCTCTTGGCCGATCTCGCAGCGCGTGCAGGACGCAGCGGCATACAGACATGGTTGTCGTTCTACCTCAAGAGCCCGATGCACGACGACGAGCACAGCCCCGTGCACGACCTCTTCGAGCAGTATGTTATGTTGAAGAACGCAATACGCGAAATGGGCGGCTACGAGGCCGACGAGGAGATTGACTGACGTGAAACAGACTTATAAGAGATTGCTGCAACTGCTGCCCGTCATCGTGGCTGCGGTTGCAGTTGTCGTTTATGCACTGTCGTTCCTGCCGTTTACGGCGGGGCGCATGGCACGCACCGTGGCCTTGGTCGAGCGTGTGGAGTATTACAGGATATGCGTCGACGGGCGGGCGGTGGCATGGTTCGGCGGCGTGGATGACAGTCTGCGGGCCGAAGGCCTTGTCCTTCCGGGCGACTCCGGAGCCGTCACCCGCAGCTACGTCAGCGGCATCTGGGTCGATAAATACCCGTTCTTCCCATCATGTCCCGGCCTCATGCTTGTGCCCGGCGGAGACTCTTTGCGGCGCGTCAGGTTTTCCGAGGCCTCCAAGCAGCCGCAGCTTGTCGTGGCGAGAGCCGTGACGGGGCTGACCGCCGACTCCCTGCCGAGGGCCGGGAGAATCGGCGAACTGGATTATTATATGCGCGTGCACAATGTCAACGACGACGGTTACAACGTCATGGCGGCGTTCACGGCAAAAGAAAAAGCCGCGAAGACCGAGGCCGACAGCCTGCTTTTGCTGTTGCGGCGCGCTTCACGCTCACGCCGTTTGGCCGTGGAGCGCGTCACGTCATACACCTTATTATATACCGACACGGCCGGGCGCACGGTGCGTAAGGCGTGCCGTGAGATTACGAAAGGCGGCAGCGGCGCGTTCGCCCTGTTACAGACGGCCGATGGCGAGAAACCCCGTGGCGCGGTGTCGGTGTACCTGCACCAGTGGCTGACGCCTGAAACGGCATCCGGCGACAGTCTTACCGTGGCCGCAATGGTCGGTTGCGCGGCTTGCGGATACGCTCCCGCCGGGGCGCGTCCCGCGCTCACGGGCGGCAAGGCCGACGGCAGGGGAGGTCACGATGTGCCGCCTTTGTTGGCACCGGACGGCGCCGCGGTGTTCAGTCGCAGCGGACGGTTTGAGGGCGTCAGTGTGGGCGGTCGCATCGTGAGGCCCCGCAGTTTCGGTTACGGATTAAAACATCTTTTGCAATGAAAAATGCGAAGATAATCCCCGTTTTGATGCTTGTGCTGCTTTTTGCGGCGTGTACAGGCGGCAGCTATGACGCCTCGGCCACGCTCCGCATCGGGCGATTTGTCTATCGGGGTGGCGTTGACGGCGGCAAGCCCGATGGTTACGGCGTGCTGACTTGTGGCGACAGCGTGGTCTACAGCGGGCAGTGGCGGGCCGGTCGGCGCTGTGGTTACGGCACGTCTGCCGACACATTGGGGCGCATCGTGACCGCCCTTTGGCGCGCCGACACCATAGTGCGCGGCACAGTGGCAGATTCTTTGGGCGAGTATAGAGGCGAGTTTGACTCCGCTTCCGTAGCGTCAGGCCACGGTGTGTGGCACGGGGCTGACGGCGCATGGTATGAGGGTGCATGGCGTGGCGGCGCGCCTGACGGATTCGGTTGCGGCGTCGCGGCGGGCGGTAAGGTGAAAGTGGGCGAGTGGCGGCAGGGAAATTATCGAGGCGAGCGCATGACCTACACCGACGAACGCATCTACGGCATAGACATATCGCGCTACCAGCACGGGCGCGGGCGCAAGAAGTATGCTATAAACTGGGCCAAACTGCGCATAACCCACCTTGGCGACATCAGCCGCAAGAAGGTGAGCGGAAGGGTGGACTACCCCGTGTCGTTCGTCTATATCAAGTCTACCGAAGGCGCGTCGGTGCGCAATCCATACTACCTGTCGGACTACCGTGCTGCCCGCCGCCACGGAATACCCGTTGGCGCATACCACTTTTTCTCGACAACGTCAACTCCGTCGCGTCAGGCCGGCTATTTCCTTAGGCATTCACGCTTTGCCAAGGGCGATCTGCCCCCTGTGCTCGATGTTGAGCCTACGCCGTCGCAGGTGAAGAAGATGGGCGGCGCGCAGGCCATGCTAAGCCGCGTGCGGACATGGCTCAAGGCCGTACACCGCGCCACGGGCACGCGCCCAGTGCTATACGTAAGCCAGCAGTTCGTCAACAAATACCTGCCGCTCGCACCCGACCTGGCCCGCGACTATATGGTGTGGATAGCCCGTTATGGCGAGTACCGCCCCGACGTGCGCCTTGCCATCTGGCAGCTGTGCCCCGACGGGCGCGTCAGCGGCATCACGGGAGAGGTTGACATCAACGTGTTCAACGGCTATCATGATGACTTCGAGAAGTTCCTCCGCAATGCCACAATCAAGTGACGCCCCGTAAGGCGGGTGTGTCCTTGTAAGTCATTGATAATCAACGGTAAAGCAAAATGAGAGTGTATCAAATTGAGAAATATTTGATTCACTCTCTTTTTCATTTTGTCTGGTATAAAAAAATCAAGCAG
>CALUGX010000083.1 GCA_944320285.1 uncultured Prevotella sp. | reverse complement strand
CGCTTGATGGCGTTGTAGATGTCGGGCTCGCTCTCCTTGTCGAGGTTGATAACCTTGGCGTAGCATCCGCCCTCGAAGTTGAACACGCCGTTGTCGTCCCATCCGTGCTCGTCGTCGCCGATGAGCAGACGCTTCGGGTCGGTAGAGAGGGTTGTCTTGCCCGTGCCTGAGAGACCGAAGAAGATGGCGGTGTTCTCGCCGTTCATGTCGCAGTTGGCAGAGCAGTGCATTGAGGCGATGCCCTTGAGCGGCAGGAAGTAGTTCATCATCGAGAACATACCCTTCTTCATCTCGCCGCCGTACCATGTGTTGATGATTACCTGCTCCTTTGAAGTTACGTTGAACACAACGGCTGTCTCAGAGTTGAAGCCGAGCTCTTTCCAGTTCTCGACCTTGGCCTTTGATGCGTTGTAGACAACGAAGTCGGGCTCGAAGTCCTTCAGCTCTTCCTCTGTCGGGCGGATAAACATATTCTTTACGAAGTGGGCCTGCCAAGCTACCTCCATGATGAAGCGCACGGCCATGCGGGTGTCCTTATTGGCGCCGCAGAAGCCGTCGATTACATACAGCTTCTTGCCTGAAAGCTCTTTCTGTGCTATTTCCTTTACGGCGGCCCAGGCCTCTTTTGAAGCGGGCTTGTTGTCGTTCTTATATTCCTCTGAAGTCCACCATACGGTGTCCTTTGATGTCTCGTCCATTACGATGAACTTGTCCTTGGGCGAACGGCCTGTGTACACGCCGGTCATCACGTTCACCGCGCCAAGCTCTGTCACCTGGCCTTTGTCGTACCCTGTGAGGCTCTCTTTTGTCTCCTCTTCAAACAATACCTCGTATGACGGGTTGTGCAGGATCTCCTTCACGCCCGTGATGCCATACTTGCTTAAATCTAAATTTGCCATTTTAATGTGATATTAAAAAGTGAAATGTATGTTCCTGAACGGATTAAGTGCTAAGCGCCTTAAATCGGCTGCAAAGGTACTTATTTTTTATAAAGGTGCAATGATGCAAGTGTATAAAAATCACTCTGTTAAGCACTTTTTAGGTTAAAGTATCGAAATTTTAAGCACCCTGCAACCGTTTTGCAATTTTCAGTTTGCATTTTGCGGCAGATGACGACATCCGGCTGGCGGGCAGGCAAGTGGCGGACCGGGAAACGGCAGCCACAGTTTCCCGTCTTTCACATCCCCGTCTTCCCATACCTCTCATCTCTCCCATCCCTCCCATCCCTCCCGGTATTCCCCTGTCATTAAGTAAAAGGTGCCTTTTTGCAAGACGAAAAGCCCCCTATCGCAAGATGAAAAGGCACCTGTCGCAAGACGAAAAGGCACCTGTCGCCAAAGCCCTGACTGTCAACGTGATACACCCCCGCCGCGAGGCGGGGAATTAAAAACAGCGAGTTACGTCGGTTTTTATTTTGCCCTTCCGCCGATTTGCTGTAACTTTGCGCCCGAAACAGATTTACGACATGACGAAAGCAACAATCGACGACTTCGAGATAATGGCGCCCGTGGGCAGCCGCGAGAGCCTCCGGGCAGCGATACAGGCGGGGGCGGGCTCGGTGTACTTCGGCATCGGCCGGCTGAACATGAGGGCTCACTCGGCCAACACGTTCACCGTGGACGACCTGCGCGACATCGCCGCCACCTGCGCCGGGCACGGCATAAAGACTTACCTGACGGTGAACACCATAATATATGACGGCGACATCGCCGATATGCACGCCATCATCGACGCCGCACGCGAGGCGGGAATATCGGCGGTGATAGCCAGCGACATGGCCGTCATTGCCTACTGTCGCAGCGTGGGCGTGGAGGTGCATCTGTCAACGCAGCTCAACATATCGAACATTGAGGCCCTGAAGTTCTACGCGCAGTTTGCCGACGTGGCCGTGCTGGCGCGTGAGCTGACGATGGACCAGGTGGCTCGCATCCACGAACAAATAGAGGAGCAGGACGTCCGCGGCCCGCGTGGCGAGAGGGTGAGGATTGAGATGTTCTGCCACGGCGCGCTGTGTATGGCCGTCAGCGGCAAGTGCTACCTTAGCCTCGACAACGCCGGGCGTTCGGCCAACCGCGGCGAGTGTATGCAGCTGTGCCGCCGCTCGTACACCGTGACCGACACGGAGACGGGCACGCAGCTCGAAATAGACAACAAATACATCATGAGCCCCAAGGACCTGAAGACCGTGCGCTTCATTGACCGCATGATGCGCTCCGGCGTGCGCGTGTTCAAGATAGAGGGCAGGGCGCGCGGCCCTGAATACGTCTACACCGTGGTGAAGTGCTACAAGGAGGCCATCGCCTCAGTATTGGACGGCACGTTCACCGAGGAGAAGAAGGACCGCTGGGACGAGCGGCTGGCCGCCGTGTTCAACCGCGGCTTCTGGGACGGCTACTATCAGGGGCAGCTCCTCGGCGAATGGAACAATCATTACGGCTCCGCCGCCACGGAGCGCAAGGTCTACGTGGGCAAGGGCGTAAAATACTTCTCACGGCTGGGCGTGGCCGAGTTCACCTGCGAGGCCGCCGAGTTCTCCGTGGGCGACAAGATGCTCATAACGGGGCCCACCACGGGCGTGATGTACGTCACCGTGGAGGAAATCCACGACGACACGCACGCCGTCCAGACGGCGCAGAAGGGCACCCGCGTGGCTTTCAAGGTGCCGGGCAAGGTAAGGCCCAGCGACAAGCTGTTCAAGATAGAGAAAGTAGGAGAGAAGGAGTAAGGAGAAAAGGTGATAAGGAACAAAGGTGAAAAGACGTTTGCCACATTGTTCACACTTATGGTTTGCAAATGATTTTTAACATTCTAAATCTTAACATATCGTTCAAAAAGATTATATTTGCAAATAATGAATATTGTGGTAACAAAAAATAATAAAAATATGTCTAACGAGGCCAAAACGATGAACATATTTCGCGGATTTCTCCGTGAAGCGGGATATTATGACAATCCAGACATAACCGTAGAAGAGCAGAAATCAGACAATAAGAAAATTCAGAAATTGCTGAAAAACGCTTCTAAATCGGGTATGGGAAAGGGGTATCCAGATTTTATCATCACCTCTGCACGTGACACCGGCCTTGTGATTGTCGTAGAATGTAAAGCCGATATTTCCAAGCACGTATCGGAAACGCAAGACAGCTTCAAGGATTACGCCGTAGACGGGGCATTGCTTTACGCTTCGTTTTTGGCAAAGGAATACGACGTCGTGGCCATCGGATTCAGCGGTGAAGACAAAAGCCTTGTGTCATTGTCTCACTATATCCAAATATGCAAGACGACAAAGGCCCATGAATATTTCGGCGAAAAAATACTTTCATTCACCAATTATGCAGAAGGCCTGAACTCAAGCATATATAAATTCAACCAAGACTATAACGAACTTATCGGCTATACCAAGGAACTGAACCAAGAATTACATGAACGAAAAATAAAGGAATCGAAACGCGCCCTTCTGATAAGCGGGATATTGATGGCTTTGAGAAACGATCGTTTCAAAGCTGAATACAAAAGGTATGGCGATACGAAGGCGTTGGTTGACAACTTATATGGTGCGATATGCGCAGAACTTGATAATTCTGACGTGCCTGAACGTAATAAGGAAGCCTTGAAAAAGGGTTATGACTTCATAACCACCAATTCGGGCATCAACAACGCCAAAGACGGCAAAACGTTTTTGGTAAACCTGATAACGGAAGCGGACGAAAGGATAAACAGGTTTATGGTGACACACAAGTACATCGACACCGTAAGCCAGTTTTACGTGGAGTTTTTGCGTTACGCTAATAACGACAAGGGACTTGGCATCGTGCTTACCCCGCCGCACATAACACAACTGTTCGTCGAGCTGGCCGGAATCAACAAGGACAGCGTTGTCATTGACAACTGTGCAGGCACGGGCGGATTTCTTGTCAGTGCCATGAAAAAGATGCTTGAGGACGCCAAAGGGGACATTGCCAAGGAAGCTGCCATAAAAAGAAACCAACTGTTGGGTATCGAATTTGACGACGAAATATATACGTTGCTTATCTCCAACATGATTATCCACCGGGACGGGCGTACCAACATAACTCTCGGCGACTGTTTCAAACAATCCCCCGATGACATAAAAAGCAAGTTCCACCCGAACGTAGGATTACTTAACCCGCCGTATAAAAACAAAGGAAAGGGCACTGAAGAACTTGAATTTGTGCTTAACAACCTTTCTATGCTTGAACGCGGAGGCAAATGTGTCGCAATCATGCCAATAAGTTGTGTCAACGACATCAAGGGAGCTTCATGCATACTGAAAAAGAAGATACTTGAAAACAACACCCTTGAAGCTGTGTTGTCGCTGCCGGAGGAGCTTTTCGTCAACTCAAAGGTTAACACCGTAACCTGCGCCGTAGTCATAACTGCCGGCATTCCGCATCCGAAAGGGAAGAAGACATGGTTCGGATATTGCCGCAACGACGGATTTATAAAGAAAAAGAATGTGGGAAGGGTTGACGCCAACCACACTTGGGACGAAATAAAGAGAATTTGGGTTAACGCATACATTAACCGCGAAGTGATAAAGAATTTCAGCGTCATGCAGGAAGTCACGGCGGAGATGGAATGGTGTGCCGAAGCATATCTCACCGCCGACTACGATGACATAACGTTGTCCGATTTCGAGGAAACGGTGAAGAATTACATATTGTTCAACTTGAAATGTAACGAATCCGCTTACGAAGGATTTGAAGATATGGAGGAGGATGAAGTATGATTACGTGCGCATTGGCTGAGATATTTGACATAAAATACGGGGTGAACCTTGAGTTGAATGCCTTGGAAGTGTGCAAGGACGGCGTAAACTTTGTAGCGCGTACATCGAGGAACAACGGTGTTACGGCAAGAGTGAGAAAAATCCCGTATGTCACACCGATACCCGCAGGAACCATAAGCGTAGCTTGTGGAGGCTCTGTAATGGAATCTTTCCTTCAAAGTTCTCCATATTATTCAGGGCGTGACTTGTTTTTTCTAACCCCGAAGACAGAAATGTCAGACGAGGTAAAACTTTTCTACTGCCATTGCATTCGGATGAACAAGTTTAAATATTCTTACGGCAGGCAGGCCAACGTTACATTGCCGTCGCTCGAAGTGCCTGTCCTTAGTGCCGCTGAAGATTTTGTCAAGGGTTTCTCGATAACAAAGCTGCAAAGCAGCATGATTGGGAATTTAGACTTGTCGTGGCTTAACATTGAAGTTTCAAACAAGGGTGAAAAATGCGGATTGGTTCCGTTGTCCGAGCTTTTTCATACAAGAAACGGTGTAGCCTCAAGCGGCATAAAAAGGTTGCACTATAAGAAAAACGATAATTGGATACCTTACATCAGGCCATCATACAAACAATCGACAAGCATCGACGCATACGTAAATAAAAATATGTTCACACAAGACGAGATTTTTCCTAAGGGCACTCTTTACGTGTCAACAGACGGACAGGGGAGCCATACATTTTCTTATGTGTCAGTATGCGAATTTGTTCCTAACTCAAATGTTACAGTACTCATCCCTAAAGAGCCTATGACGTTGAAAGAGAAGTTGTTTTATTCAATGTGCATAACTCATAACCGGTTCAAGTTTTCATACGGAAGAAAGCCAAAAGGTTTCAGGCTTGAGAACGTGCTTCTGCCTGACAAGATGGGAAAAACGTTCGACAAGCCAGATTTGCTGAATTGGTGATATTATAACAATCGCTTTTTATACAAACATAAACTATGACAATAAACGAAGCGCAAGACGAGGTGATAGAGGAGTTTGCCGACTTCACCGACTGGATGGACAAGTACCAACTGCTGATTGATTTGGGCAACGAGCTGCAACCGCTCGACGTGAAATATAAGACGGAGGACAACCTCATAGACGGCTGCCAGAGCCGAGTGTGGCTGCAGGCCGACTGCCGCGACGGGCTGCTTTACTTCACGGCGGAGAGCGACGCGCTCATCGTAAAGGGCATCATCGCCCTGCTGATACGTGTGCTCAGCGGCCACACGCCGCAGGAGATTATCGACGCCGACCTGTATTTTATCGACCGCATAGGGCTGAAAGACCACCTTTCGCCGACACGCTCCAACGGTCTGCTGGCCATGATCAAGCAAATCAGGGTGTATGCGGTGGCTTACTCGGTGAAAAATTAAGCTATAAGATTAAAAAATATGAATGTCCGCAATCACCCTATCCGCTTTACCGGACTTTTCCAACAAGGCAAATGTCTTTAACTCCTTAGCGACCGCAGGGAGTGTAATTCCTTTGAGCAAAGCGAAAAAACTACTTTAACTACTGATGACCGGGAGTTTTGCGGACATATATATTAAAAAAACGATGCGAAAACTTAAAGTCACTGAGATGGGCCGCCTGACGGTTGACGAGTTCAAGACGGCCGACAAGCTGCCGCTTACCGTCGTGCTCGACGACGTGCGCAGCCTCTACAACGTGGGGTCGGTGTTGCGCTCGTGCGACGCTTTCCGCGTGGAGGCCGTCTGTCTGTGCGGCATCACGGCCACGCCGCCGCACGCCGAGATACACAAGACGGCGCTGGGGGCGGAGGACAGTGTGGCGTGGCGTTACTGTCCGTCGGCGCTTGAGGCTGTCATGGAGCTGCAACGCCGTGGCGTCACGGTGATGGCCGTGGAGCAGTGCGAGGGCAGCACGATGCTTGACACGTTCACCCCGGAGGCGGGCAGAAGCTATGCCGTGGTGCTGGGCAACGAGGTTAAGGGCGTCAGGCAGGAGGTCGTTGACGCCTGCGACGGATGCTTGGAGATACCGCAGTTCGGCACGAAGCACTCGCTAAACGTGTCGGTGACGGCGGGCATCGTGGTGTGGCACTTCGCACAGGCGGGAATGAAATGAGTGAAGAATTAAGAGTGAAGAGTTAAAAGGTAAGAGTGGAAAATCCATTACCATGAAATATTGGATGCGTCAGGCCTTGGCTTACGTGCAAATGGATTTTCCACTCTTAATTTTAACTTTTCACAAAAAAAGGCGCGCCGGAACGAGCCGGACACGCCGCAAAGAAAGGAGGAAAGTGGTCTCACCGAGAATCGAACTCGGATCTAATCTTTAGGAGAGATTAGTGCTGATATTGATAATCAGCAACTTACGCCATTTTTCGTGTTTTCTGTGGAATATTTGTAGA
>CALUGX010000082.1 GCA_944320285.1 uncultured Prevotella sp. | reverse complement strand
CACAACTTCATCACGTTCGAGCATCTTAACATCGTAGACCCGAAGGCGGGCGGCAACTACCTCATCAACCAGAGCAACTCATGCTCGGTAGACCAGGTGAAGTTCACCGACTGCAACATCTCCGGCATGGCCAACGCCTGCTTCAGGATGCAGGGCAGTGCATCGAAGGTTGTCAACAACCTTATCGTAGACAACTGCATCTGCCACGATATGTGCAGCGGCTACTCGTTCATCCACATCGATGCAAGCAGCGGCGCAGGTTCGGTGAAGAACATCACCATCACCAACAGCACGTTCTACAACGTAGCCCCGAACGGTAAGATGTTCATCTACAGCAAGAACACCAACATGGAGGCTCTGAACATCTCGAACTGTACGTTCTACAACAACATCGGTAACAACAACTACTTCATCGACTTCGGCTCTGCAAGCTACGGCCCGACATCGTTCACCGTGGCCAACTGTATCTTCGGAAAGAGTGCCGACGACGCCACGAAGAACGTGCGCTCGTCTATCGACCCGACGGTGACAAACAGCTTCTGCACGAACGACTTTATGAAGGAGAAGGGATTTGAGGGCATACAAATTCTCGACTATGCGTCAGACAAGCTCTTCGCAGACCCCGAAAATGCAGACTTCCACCTGCAAAAGGGAACTCTCGAAGACTACCAGACCGGCGACCCGCGCTGGTGGTAAAACGCCCATGACATCAAATCAGACAACTGACAGGAAAGCGTGCCTCTGCATTCGGAGGCACGCTTTTTTATATGAATGTCCGCAATCACCCTAGCCGCTTTTTACCAGACTTTTTCAACAAGGCATTTGTCTTTTCTCCTCCCCTTGGGGAGGTTGGGAAGGGGCTTCATTTAACTACTGATAAATGGGAACTTTTGCGGACATCCATATTTTTTAAACCGGATTACGTTCCACGCTTTACACCACACGAGATACACCCAAGCCTGCGAAAGCATCAATTCTAACAGGTGGCATATCGCATTGTAAAACGTGCCTTTTCACCGTGCGATATATGCCTTTTTATCTTCTAAAAACCGTTGAGGAATTACTTTGAAATGTACGGCGATTGTTACAGTTTTAAACGGTGCCCTTTCGGTCTGCAAAAGATGGTCTTTCGTCTTGTGAAAGACTATCTTTTACACGATAAAAGGACGCCTATTGCAAACCAATCGAAAGCGCATGAAAACCGTAAATAAAACCCATCAAAATGTAACAAACCATAAGTAGATGCCACGATAAGTGCAAATAATTCCGCCAACGGGTTATAAAAAAGGCACATATCGCACGGAGTCATTTTATGCCCCACACGACAAAGCCAAATTGTCCGATGTTTCCACTTTACTGTCCCCTATCCCATCTTAACCGTATTTTAACGCCTTAGCATTTTGCTGATAACGAAAAAACGCTATATTTGCGGTGTAAATGTATCATAAATTACTAACTAAAACTTACGATTATGAAAAGATTTTTACATTTAACTTTAACTTGCCTATTGGCAATGGTCGGCTCATTTGCATATGCAGCCACTTATTCGTACACTTTCACTAATGCAGTGTTTTCCGTAGACAAGCCGTTTACACAAAACCTCAATGGTATTGACTGGACATTAGAATGGACTTTGCAAAAAGGTGAAGGCTATTTAGGTTTCCAAGGCGGCGATACCGGCAAGGGACTTCAAATTGGTAGTTCTGGCAGCCCTATTGCAACTGCAACATTATCTACCAACGGCATTTCTGGAACTATAACTGCCATTAAAGTGAACACAAGCGGTGCTTCAAGCATTGAAGGCACGCTTGATGTAACTGTAGGTGGAAAACCTTTCGGCAACCAGTACACCTTAACTACGACTGCAACAGACGTAGACTTTACCGGTTCAGCAGAAGGAGAAATCAAACTGAACTATACAAATAGTTCAGCAAAAGCCGTTTACATCAAGAGCATTGAAGTTACCTATACAGTGGCTGTAGAAGCACCTACCTTCTCTATCAAAGGCGGTATGTATACAGAACCGCAGACACTTACGCTCAGCGCTGGTGAAGGATGCACAATTTACTATACCGAAGACGGCGAAAACCCGACAAAAGAAAGCACCGCATACACAGCTCCGATAACCATAGACAAGACTAAGACAATCAAAGCCGTTGCTTACAACGCAGAAGGCAGTGCAAGCAACATTGTAAGCGAGACTTACACTTTCCCTGTTGCCTGTGAGAATATTGCCGCCGTAAAAGCACAAGAAAGCGGTACGCTGGTTTCGTTGACACTGAAAGACGCGCAAGTGGTATATGTCAACGCTTATTCTAACACAACGGAATATTATGTCCGCGATGCTTCCGGCTCAATCAATTTCCGCAATACAGGACTTGAATTGAAGGCGAATGACATCATCAACGGTACGGTAATCTGCGAATATAGTCCATACAAAGGATTGCCACAATTTGCCAAAACGGATGAGACAAACGCCGAAAAATTAACCATAACAGCAGGTACAGAAGCACAACCTGTGGAAATAAACGACGTTGCAGAATTGCTTACAGGCAAATACTTGTGCGACCTTGTTTTGGTTAAAAACGTTACGTTCACATCTGAAGTTGACGGCAAACACACAAATGACTATGCAGTTGGGGCTAATAAAAGCAAGGTAATGGTATATGACAAGTTCAAACTTGACATCGAAACGCCTTCTGATGACAAAACGTATGACGTTACAGGCATTCTCGGAACACTGGATGAAGATACTAACGAGATTTTCCTGATTAGTGTTACAGAGCACGTTGGGACAGGCATCAACGCTCCGATGGTAGAGGAAGTTGACGAGAACGCCCCGGTTTACAACCTCGCCGGCCAGCGCGTAAGCAAGGACACGAAGGGCATACTCATCCAGAACGGCAGGAAGTTCATCAACAAGTAACCCTGACGGACTGAAGGCTTAAACTGTTAAAGCCGCCGCGGAGAGATGTCCGCGGCGGCTTTTCGTATTAATAAGGTAAAATGAATGTACGCACTTTACCAATCATTTTATGGAGGTGTATCAAAAAGGAGTTAATAGGAGTTAGACGCTTCGCGTCGGAGTTAGCTGGAGTTAACGGACAAATGCTAAGTTGTTGTAACATAGCGTATTGTCCGTTAACTCCGGCGAGTGGAACGAGCCTAACTCCTGTTAAATACTGATAACTTCAGAATTATGATACATCCTCACGTTGGTGTTGGCAAATTGCGGACATTCATATAAGGTAAAAAACACCGATTGGTGTTTAACATTTTTTAAACGGTATTTATCGACGATTATAACGGTAGTTATTGCTGATTATAACGGTAGTTATCGGATTTTATGTCCGCAGTAACTTTTTTAGTCATTCTTTAACCCAAACCGGTCATTAGACCGCCAACTGTACATTTACGTTTATCCGTCAGCTCTTCATCCGTCTTCCGCACTGTCGCCGTCATTTTGTTTCACGTTTTTTCTCGATGTAGCCCGCTACATCTTCGACAAAAGCGAAAAACAACCTGCCTGACAACAGCACGAAATATGGGTGAAGCCTAACGACCGATTTGGGTTTAAACAAAATCTGACTGAAATCTAACGCCCGGTTATTTGCGATTAACGCCTTTCCAAGAGATGGCTAAACGCAAGATGAAAGACGGCTTTTTGCCTGATAAAAGGTGGCTTTTTACAAAAGGTGTATCAAAGTTTCCCGCTTTTTCTTGATGTAGCCCGCTACATCTTCGACAAAAGCGGAAAACAACCTGCCTGACGGCAGCACGAAACACGGATAAAGTATAATGACCGATTTGGGTTAAAACGTCACAATGTCACAATGCGGTGTAAGGCGTTGAAAGCCATGGCATTATACGGTGACATCACAAAAAGGGCCACATTCACCACCGTCACAAGCATAGATGTGTGTGACAGTGGTGAATGTGGCCCTCTTCGTAATGTCACCGTGCAACCCGTTGGTTGTCAGCACATTGAGCTGCACGGTGACATTGTGATATTACTTGACTATCTTTGTTGTCTTTACGGTGCCGTCGCTCATCGTGTCAACCTTGATGACAATACCCTTGCAGGCATTACTGACACGCACGCCGTCGATGCTGTAATAAGCTGTGCTCACGGCGTCGCCCTCGGCCTCAACGCCGCTGATGCCTGACGTATATTCAGTGCTTGCCGGGCGGCCGAAGCCTCCGTTGGCATTTGCGGCACGAACGGTGTAGTCGGCTGCGTCGCCCTCGGTTATGTCGTAAGCGTTGGTTGACGTCATAGCTACGAACTTTCCGTCGCGGAACACTGCATATGTCGTTACGCCCTCAACGGCATCCCATATAAGGCGTGAGCCGTCAGCCTTGAGCTTGCCGAGCATCTTCTGTGCTGCCTCCTCGTCGGGAGCCCAGTCGGTAAACACATTATCAATGTTATACTCGGCAGCTTGCTCCGCCGTGAGGATTGTCTCCATAGTGTTCTCCTTGTCGTTTTTCTTGAACGTGAGAACAAGAGAAGCCGGAGAAACAACGTTGCCGTCCTTGTCCTTAGTGTTGTACTCGACAAACTTGTCAGCCTGAACGTTCATACCGTCAAGAGTCCAGCGGGTAGAGTTGAGCCTTTCAGGCTGCAACAGTGTTGTATTAAGATAAGCGCAACGCGGACGGTCGTTCCAAGCGCGGCCATAGTTAAACTTTTCGGCCTTGCTGTTAATTGTACATCCGTCGAACACGTACCCCCACTTGCATCCGCCCGCTACGTCTGTAGAAGGCGCCGTCAGCGTGCACTCGCCACTGCCGTCGACACTGCGGGGCTCAACAGTGAGCGTACAGTTCTTGAAGAATACATCACCTCCGCCGCAAATGAAGTCAACGGTTCCGTGAATGTCAGAATCCTCAAAATAGAACTGGGCATTGTTGTTTGAGTAGTAAGTGTCCTGATAAGACAGCATACGCACGTTCTTGCAGATGGTGTGGTCGCCTTTGTCCTGCAATACTACGGCACGCCCGGCAAAGCCCGGCAGGTAATAATCGTAGGCGTTTTGCAGCGTAAGGTCTTGGAAGTAAGTGCCCTTAGCCGTCACAAGGAACGTAGCCGACACGCCGATGCCCTCCTCAAGGGCCTCGTTAACAACCTTTGTGCCCTCCATGCTCTGACCGATGATTGACACATTGTCGCGTGAAATCTCCGTAAGCACCTCGTGGCCGAGGTCGTAAGTGCCGTCGGGCAGGAAGATGTAAGCACGGCCTTCGTCTGCCGGCAGGGCATTAACGATGTCAAGAGTGTTGAGCAGATGGCCACCGTCTCCGGCATTTACCACGTAATATCCCTGTTCGTTCTTCTCAATCGGGTTGGCACCGGTATTCATCACGAGTATGCGATGGATGTAAACCGTGCCGTCGGCTACAAGGCTGATAGTGCCCGCAGGACCGGTGTATTCAATAGTCTCGGTGTAGCCGTCGGTGCCGTTATATGCGTTGATTTCCTTAACCACAGTCTCACCATCAGTGCCTACCACTTGCAGTTTGGCCGTTGTATTGGTATAACGGCAGAGAGAAACAAGGATTGTGGCGTCGCCGCCTACCAAGAGCTCGATCTTGTCGCCTGCTCCCATGTCCCATCCGTGGGTCGTGTCATGGAATTTCGCGCCAATACCGTTGATAGCCTCATGGTCTTCGTCATAGAAGAACTTGTCATTAAGGGCGAACTCATAGCGTGAGTTTGTGCCGTCTTCAATCTTCGTTGCAATGGCGTAAAGGTTGATGTCGGAGGTTACAACATAGTCGGTGGTGTACTTCTCGCCGCCGTAAGTCTCGACAAACCATCCGCGGAACTTCATGCCTTCGGGCACTGTAACGTCGGCCTCGCCCTTGGTGAAAGTGCCGATGGTTTTGCCTTCCTCAACCAGCTGGTCGCTGCTGATGACGCTTCCGTCAGTATTATAATACGTAAGAGTGTATTTCGGTTTCAGTGCGAATATGGCGTTGTAAGTAACCGTCTGGTCGCCGGCCTTAACTTTGATTGACACCACGGTGGAGCCGTCTTCCCGCTTGGTGTAAGTAATGTTGCCGTCCTGCTCGCCGTTGTCAAACGTCAGGTCTGTCACGGGATTGGTCTCTGAAGGCATGGCTACATCACTTGCTATCTTTATTGTAGCCTCCTGCACGCCGGCCTCCACCTCGTCGAAGATGTCTGCAGCTGTATAAGTAACACCGTTGAACGTGAACGAGCCGAGCATGGGATACTTTGACAGGTCTACATTGCCGCTGATTGAGAGATTGAACATATAGGCGTTCTGACTGGTGTCAAGGTTATAAAACCTCAGCTGACAGTTGGTGCGGTTGACGTTAACCGTAACCTCATCGTATGCTGCCGGGTCGGCAACTGCTGATGAAATAGTTACCCAATCAGCGTCGCCGTCACCCTTGACTTGAAGTCCCCAACCACGGTTGCCACCAGTAGCACCGTGGGCAAACGTAACCTTAGTGACTGAAGCCAACGATGATGTCTCGATGTACGCTTCCGATTTAGCGGCTTGCAAGGTGCCACCCGTAATGGGATAACCTTCAAATTTGCTCCATTGGCCACTACCTATTACGGTCTCGGCACTTTGTCCCACCTTGGTGTTATACACCGTAAATGATAGCGTCTCACGGCTATACTTCGTCGTGGAGGTATTGGCTACGACCGCCGTAGTAGATGCATCCCTTTCCGTCCAGTCAGAGAAGTCTGTTGAGAAGAGTTCCCTCTCTTGGATTTTCTGCGCCCATGCCCCACACGAGACAAGAGCCATGAGGCACAGAGTGCCCCATCTTAGTAGTTTACGTTTAACCATGTAATGAAAATTTAATTTGTTATTTAGTAAATTATCAAAAGCTCAAGGCAAGTTTTTGCAAAAATAACAAAAAGTTCAACGGGTAAGGGTAAAACTTTTGTTAAAGAAATAAAAACCGGACGCTTAAAGGCTATGATTTAAATACGCGCCTACGGTCGGGCGTGACAGCGGCACGGTTTGCAGACACACGGCCGCCCGGTCTTTACAGGCATTTCACGACCGAATTACACCGAACCTACATACAGTTAATGGCCTGCACAGCAATGCTGCAGCAGGCCATTAACGATAAATCGCATATAGCGGAAGCGGCTAATGCGTCACTCCCACTCTATCGTCGATGGCGGTTTTGAAGAGATATCATAACATACGCGGTTGACTCCCTTCACCTTATTTATTATCTCGTTTGACACCTTGGCCATGAAGTCGTAAGGCAGGTGTGCCCAGTCGGCCGTCATAGCATCGGTGCTGGTGACGGCGCGCAGGGCCACAGGGTGTTCGTAAGTGCGCTCGTCGCCCATCACACCGACGCTGCGTATGGTGGAGAGAAGCACCGTGCCGGCCTGCCAAACCTTGTCGTAGAGCAGTTCGCCGTCCTCGCAAACGTAGTTGTGCATAGCCTCGATGTATATGTCGTC
>CALUGX010000081.1 GCA_944320285.1 uncultured Prevotella sp. | reverse complement strand
GAGGTGGCCGCTTACGCCTATGTCACGCCTGAAGCCGAGCCCGTTTATGCCGCGCTCAGTGGCCGTTGGCTCACTGCGGGGCAGTATGTCGTAATTCACCGCCTGGCCGTTGCCGCCGCCTTCCGCGGCCGGGGATTGGCCCGTGAGATGATGCTCAGGGCCGAAGGTGTGGCCCGTAGCCGGGGCGTTGGCAGTATTCGTGTTGACACCAATCATAACAACGCCGAGATGCTCGGCCTCTTCGCCGCCCTCGGTTACGCCCGCTGTGGCACTGTAAGCTACGGCCCGCGCGGCGGGCGCATAGCCTTTGAAAAGACGGTCTGACATCTTCTGTGCCCTCAATGTTTCCGCTTTAGTCCTCTGAAGTATGCGTTATGTCTTAGATTTGTAGCACATTCACGTATTTATCACATTCCCAGTCTTGTGGATGCAGTATTCTTCGTGTGAGTCGATCATTTAATCGGGTACACCGGAAGAATACTCGTAAAACCAAAGGATTGGAAAAATGTACAGTTACACGGATTATTTGAGAAGCGGGAGCCTGTTTCTCAACAACTTGTTGCGTCCCGCCCACAAGCGGCTGTCGTCGCTGATGATTTATACAACCACGCAGTGCCAGTCGCGTTGCAGGCATTGCCATATATGGGAAAAGCCGCGTGAGAGCCTCACATTGGGTGACATTGTGGAGCTGATGGGCAGCCGTTGCGTTACGCCTTACACTGAAGTAGGGCTTGAAGGGGGCGAGTTTGTCCTGCATCCGCAGGCCGGCGAGATATTTGATTGGTTCAGCCGTCACCACCGCCGTTACACCCTTTTGTCTAATTGTCTCGCTCCGCGCCGCGTCATTGACGCCGTGTCAAGATACCGTCCCGCCCATCTGTATCTGTCGCTTGACGGCGACCGCCGTGCTTACAGGCGTATGCGCGGCGTTGACGGTTACGACCGCGTTATCCGTGTGCTTGAGGCGTGCAGGGATGTCGTGCCCGTGTCTCTGATGTTTTGTCTCTCCCCGTGGAACGGTTTTCGTGACATGGATCATGTGATAGGCGTGGCCAGACGTTACGGCGTAGACGTGCGTATAGGCGTTTACGGCACGATGAACTTCTTCGACACCGATGCCGGGCTGTTGGGCGGCGGTGTTGAGGAGTTTATGGGGAATGTTCCCGCTTCCATACACGGCACCGATGAGAATTTCGATTATGTCGCCTTATACGCGCAGTGGCGTAATGGCGGCCTGCAGTTGAGGTGCCACAGCATATTTAACGAGTTAGTGGTGCATTCAAACGGTGATGTGCCGCTTTGTCAGAACTTAGGTGTGGTGCTTGGCAACATTCATGAGCGGTCGCTCGACGACATTTTTAATTCGGCGGCAACAATCATGAAGCAACGCCGCTACTCGCACAGCTGCAACCAATGTTGGATTAATTACCACCGTAAGTTTGACGTCATACTGCTTCGGAGCCTTGAGCGCGTGCTGCCAAAGCGTGCCATCGAGCGTTTTTACGGTGAATACCGGTGGTGCGGAGACAGCCGTATGACATATAATGATTATTTCAAACGCAAACAGTAAAACAGCATGATGGAAAACCTCTTTTCCCGTTACCGGCGCATCATGAACATGAGGCGTCTCAGCGAAGAGTTCCGTTGTGGCTACGCTTTCGTAGGCGTTGGCGGCCACAGCGTGCAAAATCTTTATCCGGTAATTGACTATTTGCATATCCCGTTGACGTATATCTGTTGTCGTGACAGGCGTAAACTGCCCCTGATAGAACGCAAGTACAGGGGTGTTAGGGCTACGGTGGAGCTTGGCGAAGTCTTGGCGGACGAGGCGGTCAAGGGTGTGTTCGTCTCCGTCGGGCGGCGCGCGCATTATGAAATAGCCAAGAGGGTGTTATCCGCTGGCAAGTCTTTGTTCATCGAAAAACCGCCGTTTGAGACATCCGGGCAACTCTGTGAACTGTCTGCCATAGAGCAAAGGGCAGGCGGAGCGTTAGCTCTTGTCGGCTTGCAGAAGCGTTATTCTCCGTCAGTCGTGTTGTTGCGCAAGCGTCTTGCGTCGTTTCCGCCGTTGTCTTACAGGTATGTTTATGCTACGGGAAGGTATCCTGAAGGCGACCCTTTGCTCGAACTTTTCATCCATCCGTTAGACCTTGTGTGCCATTTATTTGGCCTTCCGGTCGTTAAAGGGTTTCAACGGATTGTGTCGGATGACGGCGGGTTAACGTTGCTTCTGCTCCTTGAGCACTCCGGTTTTTCAGGTATTATGGAATTATCGACTAACTATTCATGGTTGAAGCCTGTTGATGAATTGTCAGTCAACACCGCGAAGGGAGAGTTTCGCGTCAGCGGCGGCGAGGCGTTACGTTACAGTCCGCACGGCTTCTCCTTGCTTGGTGTCCCCCTGGAGAAGGCTTTAGGCGGTGCCGTCGTTCAAAAGACGTTGTTCCGTAGCGACGGTTTTACGCCGACGTTGGTGAACAACCAGGTTTACACGCAAGGCTATTTCTCTGAAATAAAGACTTTTGTGACGCTCGTCGAGGGGCGCCGGTGCAGGAATTTATCATCCCTTCCGTCCCTGCGGGAGACATATTGCTTGATTGAAGAAATCAGGAAACGCCTCATTTGAGCAATATCCTTAGGCCGAAAGGCAGTGACAGTTGCCAAGGCTTATCTTGCCATTGGGTTGTAGTCCGGCTTCCGTTTGGGATGTACCACGTCAGCTTCGGACTTACGTATAGTTGCAGGTTGGGCGCTATTTCGTAGCCAATGCCCACGCCGAGGCCTACCGACCATTGCCAGCGCGGCAGCTCCGGACGCTCGCTGCGGTGGTAAATCACGGCGTTGTCAAAGTTGTAATTAATGCTTGACCGGGCGTAGAACGGAATGTCGAGAGCCATGCCAGCCGTGCCGTAAAGCGTCCAACCGCCTTTGTTCCAAAATGAATATGTGGCACTTACGGGCATCCCGATGAACATTGTCCGTAGCCTTTCGTCGATGCACGTGGTATCGCTTTCGCCTGTGAGCAGCCTCGTTGTGTGGCGTGTAAGGCGCAGGCCGAAGTCCAAGCTCCAGCGGTCTGACAGCCGTTTACTGAAGTCAATGCCTATTTGCAGCGGCTTCTCGTATGTCCGTTTTGTGTAAATCTTCCCGTCGTGTATCGCCGCTATGCGCAGCAGGGCTTCCCTTTCAAGAGGGTTGAGGTTGTCGCCGACGTCGTAAGTCAGGTAGTGTGTCAGTTCCTGCCATGTCTCAATGTCCAGTCTTGTGCCGCTTCCCGCAGTATGGCTCACAACGCTCAGTACCGTAGGAAATAAGCCGTCAGACGCTTGACCGGCCATCAAGACTATACTTAAGAGCCAGCCGTGGCCGTTGTCCGCAGTCGTTCCATTGTCGGCGACGTCACCTTTTGCGGCATAAAGGGCATCGGACAATGGTGTTGACGGTATTATGATGCTGTCCGGTATGATGTTGTTCGGAATTGCCGTGCTGTCTGTCATGGCGGCTGTCAGTGTTCTGCCGCCTTGCCGCAGACTGTCTTCTGCGTGCGGCTGTGCGTATGTGGGCGTCGCGTATGCCACAGCCGGCTGTCCGTCTTGTTTCCGTGTGGTGGACGCTTTGCCGTCTTCCGCGGTCTTTCTGGGTGTCGTGAGCCTTTCCGCGAATGCCTTTCCCAGCTTGTGCGGACGTTCGCCGCGCTTTAGGTTGTGTATTACGGCGGTGAATGTCGCAGCCAAGAGTAGCGCGATGAGGCCGAGGCGGGAGCGGTAGTCATTTATCATCTTTTGCAACTTGCGCCTCGCCCGCATCAGCTGTGACGACGATGAGCGTTCCCTTATGCCCAAAATCCCGGCTATTTCGGCGTGTGAAAGGCCTTCAAGCACAGACATTTTAAAAATGTGCCTGTATCCGTCGGGCAGGCTGTCTATCATTTTCAGGATGTCATCTATCTGTATTTCGTCGTTTCCGGGGGTGTCGCTTTCATGGCATGAGATATTTTGTGCCTGTTCCAAGCCTACTTCATCTTTTCGGCTTTGCACGTATTTCAGGGCGAGGTTTGTCATAATCCTGCCCATCCAATGTTCTAAGTTGTCAGGATTGCGGAGTGTGCCGATGGCTGCGAAGATGACAATGAAGCCGTCGTGGAGCAAGTCTTCGGCGGCATTGTCGGTGCCGGCGATGCGGCGTATCATGGCAAGCATCTTGCCTGAATACGTGCTGTAAAGCACGGCCTGTGCGCCGCGCTCGCCTTCTTTGCATCTCTTTACCAGTTCTTCCGTTCCCATGTTTCATGCCGGGTCGTGTCTTACGGCCCATTTTATAATGGTCGGTAACTGTGCCGGATACTGCGCGCCGGAGTGTGTTTTCGCTGTTATTTTAAGATAATTTCAGCCTTTCGCCGCAGTCAGCCGTGTCTTCCTGAAGATGAAAGTCTGCGCCAGTCCGCGCACGGCCATGTACGCTATGAATGCCGCCCACAACCCGTGGTTGGCCAGGCTGCCGCGCAGCGCGTAATAAAGCGTGAAGAACGTCACTGCGGCGAGGAACATGGAGACGAGCATTCCGCGTGTCATCGTGCAGCCTATGAACACGCCGTCCCACACGAAAGCGGCCATGCCTGCCAGCGGAATGGCCAAGGCCCAGTAGTAATAGGTGTGCGACGCCGCCACGACCGACGGCTCGTCGGTTAGCAGAGACAGGAAAGCGTCGCCCCCAAGACCGTAAACGAGGGTGAAGCCGGCGGCCATCAGCAGCCCCCAAATGAACAAGTGCTTCACCGTGGAACGCAGGGCTGTGCGGTTGCGTGCCCCGTAATACCTGCCTGAAAGGGCTTCGCCGGCGTAGGCGAAACCGTCCATTACGTATGAAAAGAGCAGGTAAAACTGCATCAGCAGCGTGTTGACGGCCAGCACCACCTCGCCCTGCCACGACCCCGCTGACGTGAAGAACAGCATGACGGACACCATGCAGAGCGTACGGAGGAAAATGTCGCGGTTGACGCTGAAGAAGTGGCGCATGGCAGCACGCCGCCAAACGCCCTGCCAGGTGAAGTGGCGGCGCAGCCGTCCGTAGCCCTTGACGCACATCATCAGGGCCATGATGAAACCTGCGTATTGGGCTGTCAGGGTGCCGAGAGCCACCCCTTCCACCTTCATGCCGAACCCGAAGACGAGTATCGTGCTTGCCGCGATGTTTACGATGTTTTGCACTATGGCCACCGCCATCGGCGCGCGGGAGTTCTGCATACCGATGAACCAGCCCGAAAGACTGAACAGTCCCAGCATGGCCGGCGCGCCGTAAATGAGTATGCTGAAGTAAGTTGAGGCCAGCGTGCCAACTTCCGCCGTGGGCTGCATTATCGACAGCGAAGCCTGGCGCAGCGGTTCTTGCAGGACAATTAGCACCGCCGCTACGGCGAAGGCTATGCCCACGGAGCGCACCAGCAGGCGGGTGGTCTCGGCAAGGTCGCGCCGTCCGAGTGCCTGCGATGTCATTCCGCTTGTCCCCATGCGCAGGAAGCCGAATATCCAGTATATCACGTTGAACGTCATTCCGCCCACAGCTATGGCCCCTATGTATGCCGCTGCTCCGAGATGGCCCACTATGGCCACGTCAACCAGTCCCAAGAGCGGCACCGTGATGTTGCTCACAATCGAGGGCAGGGCTATCTTTAATATCTGTTTGTTACGCTTATCCATTGTTCTTGGGGCGCAAAGTTAACTATAATTATTTAAAAGGTAAAGTGCTAAAAAGGTAAAACTGTAAAATAGCCGTTACCGTGTTGTTTAGCAAGAGGTATCCTTTTAGATTGTAAAAGGGCGCAAATCAGACACTAAAAGGGCACCTTCCGTAGCGCGGAAGGTGCCCTTTTGCATCATTGGACATAATTTGTTGATATATAGTGATTTGTGTATGGTTGCATACGTTGTGTCTTATGCCGGCGTGAAAGTCAGAGCGTCAGCGTTGAAGACCCCTTTGTTATGATTTTTTCCAACGGCGTGCAGTCGCGCCTGACAAGGCTTGCCACGAGGTCGGTGATAAAGTGTTTAGTCTCAGATTTCCTGCCCACAGAGTTATCGTAGGCGTAAGACGATGTGCATACGCCGTGCTCCCAATCTTCGTGGTATGTATTTGTGTCACCGTGCTTGGCCGGAAGCAGGGTCCAATTACCGTCGGGGCGTCCCTCGGCGTCGTATTCGCCTGTGAGCCGTTCGCCGTCAAGGTCGCACTCAATGTCACTGACAGGGTGGTTGTCTTCAGCTCTCATGCGTATCTTTGTGACTCCGGTATTGAAGGCGGCAGTGCCTGAGCTGCATATTGATTTGTATGAATACGGTCCCGTGAGTTTTCCGCCGGCGTATTCTGCGGTAAGCTCTCGCTTTATTCCATACGCTTTTCTGACAAACGTCCACTTGCCTTCCTTCTTCCCGGAGGCAAAGCATCCGCTGGCGGTCTCAACCACTTTGCCTAACGCGATGTCGGCATATTTGCGTGTGAACTTGAATGTTCCGTTGTATATCCTGCCGTCGGCCGCCTCGTCATAGTAATATTCTGCACGCCCGTCATGGTACCTCCCGCGGTAGCGGTGACTTCCGTTAGGGACGGCGCGGGAGACTGTCAGTGACGCCGACAACCGCCTGATAAGCGAATATAGCATAGTTTTTGTCAATAGTTTAACCTTAACCCCAGGCTCCGGAGGGCTTCTTGCTTACTTATGGACATGAAGCGTGGAGCTTAAAAATGCCATGTCTATGATGAAGGTCGTAGGAAAACCTGTAAGAGAGATATAGCCATTGCGCCCCACGCCGAGCGTGAGAACCACCCTGCCTTCATCTCTCTTGTCATGAAAATTTCCTACGTTTTCATCATCGAGAAAAGCATTGCGCTTCTTTATCCGTTATGTCTTGAAAAGGGCATACCGCCCATTTACCTGCAAAGGTACTATTTTACTGTGAAAATAAAGAACAAAACAAAAAAAATAAGAATTAGGAGCAGATAAATTAATAGTTAAGAGTTAAGAATTAAGAAAATATGCTTTGTTGGCAAAAGGTATTTTTCTTGATTCTTAACTCTTAACTATTAACTTTCCAGGCTCTTAATTCTTAATTATATGAAGAGCGCTTACTGCTTGTTGGCGCGCTTGCGTTCGTTGTGGTCGAGGATGATTTTGCGCATACGCATCGACTTCGGCGTTACCTCCACAAGCTCGTCTTCCTTGATGTATTCGAGGGCTTCTTCGAGTGAGAGAATGGTTCGCGGCACGATGCGGGCCTTGTCGTCGGAGCCGCTGGCGCGCGTGTTCGTGAGCTGTTTAGCCTTCGTCACGTTTACCACGAGGTCGTTGTCGTGTACGTGCTCGCCTACCACTTCGCCGGCGTAGACTTCCTCGCCTGGGTCTATGAAGAATTTTCCACGGTCTTGCAGCTTGTCGATAGAGTATGCGTAGGCCGTTCCGGTCTCCATTGCTATCATGCTTCCGTTTATGCGGCGGGTGATGTCTCCCTTGTAAGGTTGGTACTCCTTGAAGCGGTGAGCCATGATGGCTTCGCCCTGGCTGGCGGT
>CALUGX010000080.1 GCA_944320285.1 uncultured Prevotella sp. | reverse complement strand
ATGGAAAGCAAGAAGGAGCACAACGAGGATAACAAGAAAGCGCATTACCTGCGCCGTGAGTTCGCTTACTCAAAGTTTGAGCAGACGCTCATCCTTCCCGACGACGTTGACCGCAACAACATCTCGGCCAAAGTTGCCGACGGCGTGCTCACAGTTGTGCTTCCCAAAATAAAGAAAGAGGAGCAGAACGTGGTTAGGCAGATAACGGTAGGATAACGTTTCTTTAGGAGTTAAGGAGTTAAAGAAGTTAAGGAGTTAAGACAAATGCCTTGTTGGTAAAATTGAAATGCCACAACAAAGCTAATGTCTTAACTCCTTAACTTCTTTAACTCCTTAACTCCTAAATCGGAAAAGCATTAAAATCCATATACCTCTTTCAGCTTCTCAGCGAGTGCTCCGCCGCGAAGGTCAGTGGCGACAATCTTGCCTTCGCCGTCAAGGAGGATGTTGGCTGGTATGGCCTTGATGCCGTAGACGGTGACTGCGGCCGACTGCCAGGCCTTCAGGTCGCTGATGTTAGGCCATTCCATGCCTATCTGTCTGATTGCAGCCTTCCACGCTTCACAGTCTTTGTCGAACGAGACGCCTACCACCTCGAAGCCCTTTGCGTGATATTTCTTATAGTTTGCCACCACGTTAGGCATCTCTTGGCGGCACGGGCCGCACCAGCTCGCCCAGAAATCAACCAATACATAATTACCTTTTCCGCACCACTCACTCAACCGGCGAGCTTTTCCCTCCGTGTCGTTCATCGTCAGGTCGGTGAACATTGTGCCGGGTTTGCGCTTTTCAAGTGAGGCGAGCTGCGCCTTAGCCGGCGCCACGGCGGGGTGGTTGTAGTAAGGAGCAGTTTCAGGCAACAGCTCCTTCAGTTGGTTGTAGTCGAGTGAATAGCAGATGCCGCCCAACATCGCTGCCGGTATCAGATTATCCTTGTTCTCCTTTATCACGGCTATTTCATCTGTCAAAGCCTGCCTCCTAAGATTGTCGAACTTGCCCGAAAGCTCCTTGGCTTTGGCCTTGTCAGCCTCGGTTCCACCCTTTAACGCCTTATCAAATTCAACATACAGCGAGTCGAGCGTGGCAGAGTTGCGCGACAGATAGGCGTGGCAGGCATAAAGTTTTTTGTTCAGTTCAGACCCTTCGAGCGTTCCGCCCACGGCAGCATAACTCACCGGCGTGCCGTCGTTGAACAGCATCAGGCCGTCGCCGTCCATGTCAACTATCAGTATGTCGTTGAGCGGACGTGTGCCGTCGAGTGTGAACTTGCCGCCGGCAACGGCCACACTGTCGATTGCTTCGCGTGACGAATATGAATAAAGAGTCACTTTCTTAACTTCCTGTGGCACGCTGCCCGTGATTTTGTAAGCCGCGTCCTGCGCCTTCACCGGCAACAAGCCGAGGGCAAGGGCTGCGACGGTTAAAGTCTTTTTCATCGTTTATCCTGTTTTTGATTAATATTTAACGCAAAGTTATCACTTAACACCGACAAGGCAAACAAAATCATCTGAAATATCGATATATTGACGTTTTTTATCTAAAAGCAAACCGCCGGAAATGCAAAAGGGCACCAAACAGCGTGTAAAAGGGCATCTTTTGCACGCTGTTTGGTGCCCTTTTGCAACGCAATTTGAGCCCTTTTGCAACGCATCTCGTAATTCCCTGTCAATCAACAAGTTATGCCGGAGCGTAAAAAAGATGCCACCAAGCTGTAAGAAATACGAGAAATTGCAGTAATTTTGCATCCGGATTTTATTCACAGAGTGCTTGGTAAACCTCTTTAAAAACAAGGAAATGGAACAACGTAGACAACAAGTCAGTGTGCTGTTCATGCTTTTCAGCATACTGTTTTGCGTTTGCCTGATAACGGCTAACGTGCTGGAAACAAAGCAAATCTCCTTCGGAGCAATGAACATCACGGGCGGACTGCTCGTCTTCCCCGTGTCCTACATCATCAACGACTGCGTGTGCGAGGTGTGGGGCTTCCGCAAAGCGAGGCTTCTGATATGGTTAGGATTCGCCATGAACCTTATCTTCGTCACCTTCGGAGCATTGGCCGACGCCATTCCCGGTGCTCCTTACTGGCATAACGACGAGGGCTTCCATGCCGTGTTCGGCCTTGCCCCGCGCATAGCCGCAGCCTCGTTCGTGGCCTTTCTCGCCGGCTCTTTCATCAATGCTTACGTGATGAGCCGCATGAAAATATCGTCACACGGGCGACACTTTTCCGTGCGTGCAGTGGTGAGCACACTTTTCGGAGAGACCGCCGACTCGCTGGTGTTCTTCCCGTTGGCCCTGTCGGGCATAGTTCCCGCAGGCGAGATGGTGTCTTTGATAATATCACAGGTGGTGCTCAAGACGCTCTATGAAATCATCGTCCTGCCCCTGACGGTGCGCATTGTGCGCAAAACGAAAGAGCACGAAGGCGAAGACGTATATGACGAAGGCATAAGTTACAACATCTGGAAAGTATTTAAACTGTCATGACAAACAACGATACAAGGAAAGACGAGGGGCTGAAAAGCCTCGGCCGAAATACGGAATACCGCACGGACTACGCCCCTGACGTGCTCGAAACATTCGTTAACAAACACCGGGGAAACGACTACTGGGTGCGCTTCAACTGCCCGGAGTTCACATCACTGTGCCCGATCACAGGACAACCCGACTTCGCCGAGATACGCATCAGTTACGTCCCGGACGTCAAGATGGTGGAAAGCAAGAGCCTGAAACTATACCTTTTCAGTTTCCGCAACCACGGCGACTTCCATGAAGACTGTGTTAACATCATAATGAAAGACCTAATCCGCCTGATGGACCCAAAATACATAGAGGTGACGGGGCTGTTCACGCCGCGCGGCGGAATAAGCATCTATCCCTACGCCAACTACGGACGGCCCGGCACAAAGTATGAACGCCTGGCTGAAGAGCGGTTTGCGAGGCACGAATGAGATGGTCGACAAGCAGACAATAACCACTAACACCCCCCCAACCCTCCCAAAGGGAGGGAGCTTGATATGCTTTTTTAGCAATGGAAAGACGCAAGATAGCCAGTAAAAACACTTGCTGTAAAGACTGTTCCGTATGGAATGGCCTCTGTACCCGTGCCTTTTTGCGCCTCGCCCTGTGCCTTACCTTATTAATAATGGCGTTGCCTTTGCTATCGGCAACGCCTGACAAGACCATTCAACCTACTTTTTTTATGGAAGGATTTGCGCCAGACACAAGGCATTCAAGCCCACTCCCTTCGGGAGAGTTGGGTCGGGTTTTTAGTGATACTGTAGCGACCCGTCCTGACAGCGTTACCCCTACACATCGCCCTAAGATTGCCGTCGTGCTGAGCGGAGGCGGTGCCAAGGGTATGGCTCATATCGGAGTGCTGCGCGTTTTGGAGCGTGCCGGCATCCCCGTTGACATCATCACCGGCACGTCAATGGGCGCACTGATAGGCGGATTGTATTCTCTCGGTTACGACGCAGAGACTTTAGACTCGCTCGTAAACGTGCAAGACTGGAACGTGCTGCTGTCAGACCGCGTTGACGTGAGAAGTCAAAGTCTTGCCGAACGCGAACTTCAAAACACTTACATACTGTCGCGACCGCTGACGATAGCCGGGAAAAAACGTGCTGCTTCCGGCGGTCTGATAACCGGCAGCAACCTTTCACGCCTCTTCACGCGCCTCACCGTGGGCTGGCATGACTCCATCGACTTCGCCAAACTGCCAATCCCGTTCGCTTGCGTGGCCACAAACATCGTGGATAACACGGAATACGTGTTCCACAACGGCTACCTCGCTACGGCAATGAGGGCAAGCATGGCCATACCGGGAGTATTCACGCCGGTGAGGATAAGTTCGCAAATTGAGAATGAAGAATTGGGAATTGAGAATTATGATTACCTTGAAATGAATGAGAAAGATGCCGAAATCAACGGCAGTAATCATAATACCCAATTATCAACTGCAAATTCTCAATTACATAAAAAGGACATGGTGCTCGTTGACGGGGGGCTGCGCAACAACTATCCGGCAGACGTGGCAAAACGGATGGGTGCCGACGTGATAATCGGAGTGTCTGTGCAGAGCGACCCGCGCACTGCCGACGAGCTGAAAAGCGGGCCTGACATACTGCTGCAAATCGTGGATTTGAACTGTAAGAACAAGTTTGAGGAAAACTGGGCGATGACCGACATCCCCATCAAGGTTGACGTCAAAGGCTACTCGTCGGCAAGTTTTAACCGCACCGCCATAGACACTCTCATAACACGCGGCGAACAGGCTGCCATGAAACAGTGGGACAAGCTCGTGGCCCTACGGCGCTCGTTGGGCTTGGCCGACGGCCAGGCCCAGGTTATAAGGCGGCGGACGGTGCCGTCAAGCGAGACATTGGTGTTCAAGATTGACTCCGTATGTTTTGACCACATAGCCGAGACTGACAGTAAATACATCGCCTCTAAATATGGCTTGACGCGCGGCGACACAGTGTCGGTAAAACGCATCGAAGAGGCGTTGACGGCCCTCGGCACGGTGCTTTTGTACACAAACGTTGGCTACAACGTCAGCAAAAGCAGCGACGGATACCTGTTAAGGATTACCGCCGACTCACGGAAGACTACAAGAATCAACCTCGGCGTGCGCTTCGACACCGAGGAAATGGTGGCCCTGCAAGCCAATATGTCGCACCGCCTCAACACGAAGACACCCGTGGTGCTTGAGTTCACGGGGCGTCTTGGCAAAAGAATGATGGCTCGGTTAGACGCAGCCATCTCGCCGTTGCACTACGGCAAGATAGGCCTGTCGTATGTTTTCAGGCACGACGACATCAACATCTACGAGGACGGCCGGCGCGGTTACAACTTCACTTACAATCAACACTCGGTGAATTTGCAGGCGTTGAAGTTCAACATCCGCAACTTCTCGTGCGACATTAACGTGCGCGCCGACTTCTACGACTTCCACGACATACTCATCGGACAACAAGCGGCACAGCAACAACTGCACGACGAACACATATACAGCTACGCCTTCAACCTGAGCTATGACTCCGAAGATCGATGGTTCTTCACCACACGCGGCGCAAGGTTCAATGCCGGTTTCAGCTATAACACTGACAATTTCATCGGATGGAAGGGGCACACCGGCATCAGCGTGCTCGACTTCTTGTGGCGTATGTCGTTCTCGATGAACAGCCGTTTCACCATGCAACCGATGCTCTACGGGCGTATGCTGTCGGGCGGCGACGTGCCGTTGATTATGCGCAACGCCGTGGGCGGAATGTTCCACGGCCTCTACCTTGAGCACCAGTTGCCCTTCGCCGGCATCGGCCACATAGAATTCACCGAAGACGCCCTGCTCGCCTTTCAGATAAAGGCGCAACAACGCATGGGCGACAACAACTATGTCACGGCTTTACTCTCGCTCGGACAGCGTGGTGACAAACTACGCCGACTGTTCGAGCACGGCCCCATGTTCGGCTGCGAAGCGGCTTATTTCTATGACAGTATGTTCGGGCCGATAGGCGCAACGCTCGGATATTCGGGCCATACGGAGCGTCCTTACTTCTACGTAAACCTCGGTTTCCACTTCTGACGGACGTCATACGCCGGTGGATGTCAATCCGTAACCGTAAAAGCAAAATCCAACGAAATTCCGGAAAGACATCTTCCGCAATGCAAAAGGACACCTTTTACATCGTGAAAAGGCACCTTTCAGACGCTGAAAGGCATCCTTTTGCAAAGGGAGTCATGTCATAGCGTGACACGTGCCTGCTGCTTACAAATCGAAACCGCCCGCAAAGCCCCTGTTTGTGAGGTAGGCGTTGCAAAACAATGCATTGTCAAGCGTATTTTAGTTAAAATTTATTTTATTCGGCTAAAGCCACGTTATTTTTCCCGTATAAAGTTTTTTAGTTAGGAAAAATTCCTATTTTTGCAACCAAGTTCTGAAACATCTACGCACCTCGCGAGGGTGACGTGCAACCAAAAAAATCTAATTATGAAAAAGAAAATCCAGTTTAGCTTAGTCTATCGTGACATGTGGCAGTCTTCAGGCAAGTTCCAACCACTCAAAGACCAGCTTGAGCGCGTAGCCCCGGCAATCATCGACATGGGCTGTTTCTCCCGCGTCGAGACCAACGGCGGAGCCTTTGAACAAGTGAACCTGCTTGCCGGCGAGAACCCCAACGACGCCGTGCGTGCCTTCTGCAAGCCGTTCAACGAGGTGGGCATAAAGACCCATATGCTCGACCGCGGCCTCAATGCCCTGCGTATGTATCCCGTGCCTGACGACGTGCGCCGCCTGATGTACAAGGTGAAGCACGCCCAGGGCGTTGACATTCCACGCATATTCTGCGGCCTTAACGACGTGCGCAACATAATCCCCAGCATCAAATGGGCCAACGAAGCAGGCATGACGCCGCAGGCAACACTCTGCATCACGACATCACCCATACACACCGTAGAGTATTACAGCGACATAGCCGACCAGCTAATAGCAGCCGGAGCGGAGGAGATTTGCCTCAAAGACATGGCCGGCATAGGCCAGCCCGCCATGCTCGGCAAGCTGACAAAAGCCATTAAAACGAAACATCCGGACATCATAATACAATATCACGGCCACTCAGGGCCGGGCCTTTCAATGGCTTCAATCCTCGAAGTGTGCAACAACGGAGGCGACGTTATCGACACGGCAATAGAGCCTCTGTCGTGGGGAAAGGTGCACCCGGACATCATCTCGGTGCAGAGTATGCTGAAAAACGAAGGCTTCGAGGTGGCCGAAATCAACATGAACGCCTATATGCAGGCACGCACGCTGACGCAGGAGTTCATCGACGACTGGCTCGGTTACTTCATCAATCCAGGCAACAAGCTGATGAGTTCACTGTTGCTTGGTTGCGGACTGCCCGGCGGAATGATGGGAAGCATGATGGCGGACTTGGCCGGTGTGCACCGCTCTATCAACTCAATACTCAAGAGCAAAGGCAAACCTGAATACTCAACTGACGAAATGCTCGTCAAACTCTTTGACGAAGTGGCTTACGTGTGGCCGCGTGTGGGCTATCCACCACTTGTCACCCCGTTCTCACAATATGTCAAGAACATCGCCCTCCTGAACCTCCTGACTATGGCGCAGGGCAAGGGTCGCTTCGTGATGATGGATGACTCGATGTGGGGAATGATACTCGGCAAGAGCGGAAAAATACCTGGTGAAATCGACCCGGAAATCATAGAACTGGCCAAACAGCAAGGACGCGAGTTCACCGACGCCGACCCGCACACGCTGATTTCAGACGCCCTCGACAATTTCCGCAAGGAAATGGACGAGAACGGATGGGCATACGGACAGGACGACGAGGAGCTGTTCGAGCTTGCAATGCACCCGGAGCAGTACCGAGACTACAAGAGCGGAGCAGCGAAAAAACGCTTCCTGGCCGACCTCCAGAAAGCAAAGGACGCCAAACTCGGAGCTACGCTCACCCCGGCGGAAATCGCAGCGTTCAAGCACGCGAAAGCTGACGCCATCGTCTCGCCGTGCAAAGGCCAGGTGTTCTTCGACTTCGAGGGTGGCAGCGAAGGCACTCCTTGCCTTGAACCGTACATCGGCCAGCATTACAAGGAAGGCGAGACGTTCTGCCATATACACACTTCGTGGGGCGAGTT
>CALUGX010000079.1 GCA_944320285.1 uncultured Prevotella sp. | reverse complement strand
GAAGCCTCGGCCTTGTCGCGCAAGTCGTTTACTTCCTTCTCTATTGCCTCGAGGCGACTTGCATAGCCTTCGGTGGTTTCATCGTCAACAGTGACGTCTTCCCAGTCGGCAACAAGTGTCTCAGCAGCGTAAGAAGCGGCAATTTCGTCCTTCAAGGTATTGATTTTCGCAGTAACAGGCGCGATGAGGTCAGCAAACTCCTGGTCTCTTGATGCGTCCTCGTTAAGCTCTGCAACGCCCTTAACGTCAGTTCCGTTGCCGTTGAGCAGTTCCTCAACGTCGGCAACAGCCTCGTCAGCCGTGGTCTTCTGGGTGTTGTTGGCCGTAACCTTCTTCTCTATGGCCTCTACATTAGCTTTGAACTTGTCAATGTTTCCGTTGATTTCTGTCAGCGCGTTGTTCACCTCGTTAAGCGTGGCCATAGCCGCCGTCTTGTCGGGATTAGTCTCCGCAGCCTTGATTTCAGTAGACTGGCCATCAAGAGCTTTCATTATATTGTCATAGTCCTCAAGCACTTTATCAAGACTAAGGCCGAGGTCGGTAGCTGTGTAGCTATCCCTTGCGCCAAGCGATTTCGTTGCGTTGTCAACGAGGGTCTTGGCATAAGCAAGCATTTTATTAACAGCCTCCTCCACTACGTTTTCTTCATACGCTGTCTTGTCGTCACCGTATGTACTCTTAAGAGTCTCTGCGTCAGCGGTAATGGTCATGGCCTCAAGGCTTGCGGCGAGGTCTGTCAGGCCCTTAACGTGGTCTGCGTCATTCTTGCCCAAAGCCGTAGTAAGGTCCGTGTTGGCCTTGTTCAGGGCAGCGTTCCACTCGGCAAGGATGCCGCCGTAAGTCTTTCCGGGCTGGTCCTGTACGGTTACGAGGCCGTTGTCAACAACGTCTTCAAGGCCTTCCACGGCCGTCGTGTATTCAGCTATTTTGCCTGTTGCCGTCTCGTAAGCAGCAAGCGCAGCCTCGGCATCGGCCTGGTATGTGGTAACTTTGTTGCCGGTTGCAGTGATGTTGGCACTGTTGTTGGTCTCCCAAGTAACGCAAGTGCCGCCATCGTATGCTGTCTTGGCTTTAGCGAGGGCGTCGTCTATTTCGCCTTGCAGGTCAGTTTCAGTCGTGGTGTACTTACCTTCGGCCTTGTACTTGCCGTCTTCAGAAGCCAGCTTTGCCACTTCTGCCTTAGCCTTGTCGAACGACTCCTGCACTGCGGCAATGCTTTCCTGTACGCGGGTGTAAGCCTCGTAGTTGGCAACAGCATCTGCGGAGTTGTCCCTCAAGGTATTAATGGAGGTTTCAACAGCCGTTATTCTTTCATCGAAGCCGGTTGTCTCGATAGAGTAGTCACCGTAAGCGGTCTCGATGTCAGCCTTCAGCGTAGTGATGTCAGACTGTATCTTGCTGATTTCCTCGCTGAACTTCTCGGCCACGTCAGCTATTTCGGTGAGCGGCTTCAGGCTTTCCTCAAGCGCTGCGACCTTAGCCGTTGCGTCGGCATAGTTGGCCTTGATGGTGTTTACCTTCTTCGTGTATTTGTCAACAAGTCCGCTCAGCGTTGTCTCACACTCGGTAAGCTGTGTCAGGTTTGCATTCAGGTTTTCGGCTGCATTGTTGTGGTTTTCTTCCGTGCCGTTGGCAGCCATCACTGCGTTCACATCAATTGAAACAGCCGTAATCTCGCTTATGGCCTCGTTGAGCAACTCATTGAACACGTCGGGATGAGTCTCGTCACCCTGCATGAGCGTGTTGAGGTCTTGCTGTGCCTTGACGATGGCTGCCCTCAATTCCTCTATCCTATCGTTAACCTGGTTGTAGGCGGGCTGGTTGAGCTGTGCCGCGGCTATGGCGTCAGAGATTTCCTTGACTTTTCCGTCTACATCCTCAGCGAACTTGTCGTTCCTTTCCTCCGTGCAGACTGTGCCCGCCGTGCCTGCCTTGAAGGCTTCCTCAGCTTCCTTCTTGTATGCACTGATCAAGGCGTCGGCCTCCGCCTTCGGGCCTTTCGCAAGGCTCTCGGCGTAGGTCTTGGTGTCCGTATCAACTATTTCTTGTATCTTGCCGTAGGTAGTATTAAGTAGTTCTTCCTTTTCTTTTATGCGTTTCACGGCATTATCGTAAGCCCCGGCGTTCGACGCCGCTGCCGTCACTTTATCCCTAAGCTCATTGATACGGGTCATCAGCGTGGAGTTCTCAACGCCTTCATACAACTTGGTGCTTACGTACAGGTCGTACACAGCGTGGGCGTCCGTGCCGTCCTCGTTGACCAGCTTGTTTATTTCGGCAGCAATAGCGCTGGCTTCCGAGATTAGGCTCTCGTCCTTGCTATCGCCATCATAAATAAGATTGGTCACCTCGGCGATGGCCTGGCTTAATGACTCACGGCTGGCACTGAAGTCATACACAAGCTCAAGCTTCAGATTGCCGGCAGAGTACTGTTGCCCCGTCACCACAGCCTGTATTGTGATGGTAACGTCGGTCGTTGCCTTCAGCTCAAACTGCGAGTTGGCGTCAAGCTCCTGCCCGTTGTAAAGGATTTTGGCGTTCGTCAGGTCGCCCGTCAGCTTGTATTTTCCGGGTACAAGCGAACCTATCTCCTGGGATACGGGCGTGCCGTCGGTAGACACGAGCAGCCCGTTCTCAATGCCGACGGTGGTTGAGGACTCAATGCCCCAAGAGCTTTCATCGGCCTTGATGTTGTCCAAGTTTGCGTTGGCAAGTGCCGTCAACGGGGTGGCAGAGGTCATCGCAAGAATGGAAACGAGTACATTCTTTCTCATAATTACCAATGTTTTAGTTCTGTTATACTTTAATTATCATTGTCCGTCTCTACAACCGCCGCCACGCCACTGGGTTGTGGGATGTTAGTACGCGGTGTGCGGCGATTGTTTTTACGTCCAAAATTACGATGAATGTTTGTCTTTTCACAGTTGTTTTATCACGTTATTCGTGAACCACGCCATTCTTTTCGTGAACAGAACACCGTTATAGCCGATTGGTTTACACATCTTAAATAATATGAGTCCGACATAAGATGACACAGCACATCCCAAGCTTCGTCCCTGCAAAGGCCGTTTTCACATACCTGCCCCACGCTAAAGCCCGGCAACTTCTCAGGAGCGCCCGTCCCCGTCAACGCCGCCAAGAGTGTCGATGAGCGCGCGCAGCACGTGTTTGGGCAGGTGGAGGGTTATGCTCGCGCCGTGGTCGTCGGCCAGCACTGCCACCTGTTTTATGGTGTTGATGTGGAAGATGCGCCTCGTGTTAACCATGTACTTTCGGCCGAGACGGATGATGAACCTGTCGTCGCCAAGCCTGCCGGCCACGGCTGCCTCAACCTTGGCCATCCCGAAAGGCACCATGAAATGCGTGCCCGACGTATAATGTACGTGGGTGTAATGATCATCGGCTTCAAGGTAAAGTATGTTGCCGAGGTCGATGACGTACAACTCTCCGTAGACGCCCAAGTGCAATTTAATTCCCGTATGCGCCATTCGCTAAAAAGTTGCGCGCTTGTGTTTTCCCTGCCAAGCGCAAATATGTAAACAAAAAGTTGTCATGTGGAAAAAAAAGCGTGGAAAACTTGCCCGCTGTCGTTCCACGCACTGAGGCTCTCGCATTGCCTTTATCAGTAGAACGGACAACGTGCAGCTCCACGCCGGTATGAAAAAACGCATCTGAGACACCACCTTCAGGTGCATGGCCTGACACTGCCATGCACCTACGGTGATACCAGATGTGTATAGGCATACACATCACGCGGACATCCGCCGTTGCAATGTTCTTGACTGATAACCGTGAATTTGCGAGATTCCAGTGCGCCAAGGACATAGCGTAGACAAACGCCTTTATATCCCATGTACATTCCACAACCCTTGTCATTGCGCCGCATCCGCCGCGCTTCACAGGCCTCACGTGTTGCTTTTGGCCCACCGGCGTGAAATGTTATTGCAAAGATAGTGTAAAATTTCGATTAAGTGAAATAAAAGAAAAATAGTTTTACTTTTTATGAAAGTGAGAAAATTACGCCGAGCAGAATTCATATTTATTTAAATAATAGTACAGGTAGAATGGATTGTCAAATTGCCGTAAGACAAACGCAAAATCAAGACGTACACTTCCGTGTTGTAAAAGGGCACTAAACGCTTTCCAAAAGGACACCTTTCGCACTCCGAAAGATGCCCTTTCGGAAAGCGTTTAGTGCCCTTTTGGAAAGCGTTGACAGTCAGCCATATACAAACTGACGGCAGACCGTCGCATAACCAAATATAGGTATCCGCCGCAGTTACCTATTCCGGGGGATGTCATTGCCTGCTTAAACCTGCGGAAATGCGGCTTTTGGAATTTCGGGACAACACATTTCGCATTCAGAACAAAACGCACGGCGGCGACCTGCGGCGGCATCCCCTTTTGTTGTTAGAGACGGCACTACTTACACTACATGATTTTTACCTATTTTTAAGTATTGCTAACATTTTAAGTTTCAGCTACCTTTGCACTGCAAATAACAAAATGACTATCCGCAATTATCCGACCATTGTCAGTTATAAAGAAATAAACTAAGCAAATGTCTTTAACCACTAAGCCCGCGCAGCGGGCTAAATTCATTTGAGTGAAACGAAAAAACTGCTTTAACTGCTTTAACTACCGATGAACGGGAGCTTTGCGGACATTCATCTATAAAGATGCGCAATAACTTAAAAACAATGTATATGGATAAGCTTAAGACAATGTTTTCACTTTGCGCCGTGGCCTGCTGCATGGCTACAGGCACGGCGCAGGCACAGGTTTCGACAGCCGACAGCGTTTACACTCACGCCAAGGGCAACCGCCTGAGCATAGGCGGATACGGCGAAATCGCGTATTCGCGCAACTTTTACAGTGACAACCCCTTCCGCTACGCTAACCCTTCGTATTACAAAGACGACCCCTCGCACGGGCGTTTCGACATTCCTCACGCTGTGGTTTACCTGGGTTACGACTTCGGCAAGGGCTGGAGCGTGGGCATGGAAATCGAGTTTGAGCACGGCGGCAGCGGCGGCGCAATAGAGAAGGAGGCCGAGGAAGGCGGCGAATGGGAGGCCGAGACCGAAAAGGGTGGCGAAGTGGAGCTGGAACAGTTCTGGATACAAAAGTCGTTTGCTAAGTGGGCCAACATCCGCTTGGGGCACATAGTGCTGCCCTTCGGACTTACCAACGCCCACCACGAACCGCTCAACTTCTTCACCGTCTACCGTCCCGAAGGCGAACGCACCATAATTCCAAGCACATGGCATCAGACGGGCGTGTCATTCTTCGGACGCGCCGGCGACTTCCGTTACGAGTTGCAGCTGACGGGAGGGCTCGACGCCATGCTCTTCGACCGCACCTACTGGATAGGCAAGGGGGCACAAAGCCCGTGGGAGTTTGAGGTGGCCAACAAGTTCGGCGTGCTGGCCCGCATCGACAACTACACCGTGCCCGGTCTGCGCTTAGGCCTCAGCGGATATTACGGCAAAGCCATGCACAACACCTTTCCGCACGACTTAGAAAGCGACGGCAACCGCTACAAGGACGTGGAAGGCAACGTTTGGCTCGGCTCGTTTGACTTCACGTATAACGCGCACAACTGGATTGCGCGCGGCTACGCCGACTACGGCTATGTGAGCGACGCCTCGGCGATAAGCGCAATCAAAGCCAACCAGTCGTCGGGCACGTCGCCTTATCGCAAGACGGCTTTCGGCTCGCACGCCGTGGCGGTAAGCGTGGAGGCGGGTTACGACATATTCTCACAGATACACAAGTTGCGCCGCACGGGTCAGAAGCTCTACATCTTCGGCCACTACGAATATTACGACTCTTACGTACACAACGCAACGAACACTTACACGAACAAGAACATCGTTGCAGCCGGCCTCAACTACTATCCCATACCGCAGATTGTGGTTAAGGCGGAGTACAACCACCGCTTCTTCAAGAGCCAGTACAACGACGAACCGGCCCTGAACATCGGCGTGGCTTACGAGGGCTTCTTCCTCTAACGGCGGCCCGCCATGCAATGAAAGCTACATAACCATAATAAAAAAGCAACAAAGATGAAAAGAAAAACAAACTTGCTGGCGCTGCTCGTTACCGGCGCGCTGGCCGTAACGTCGCTCACGGCGTGCAGCGACGACGACTCTCCCGCCATAGGAGGCGACAAGGAGAACCCTACAATCGCAAACCAATGGAGCGGGGTGCAGTCTGAAATGTGGGAAGTTGCCAACCAATACATCAACAACGTGGTGTTCCCAACGTACAGCAATCTGGCCTCAAGTGCCGACGAACTGTACCAGCAGGCTGTCAATATGCAGCAGAAGCACACGGCAGGGACACTTACCGACAGTGACGTAGAAGCCGCTTGCGACGCTTTTAAGGCTGCGCGCGAGTATTGGGAGAAGAGCGAAGCATTCCTTTTCGGTGCCGCCACGGACTTCAACATCGACCCGCACATGGACTCCTGGCCGCTCGACCAGGGCCAGATGGCCGACTTCCTGTCCAACTCTACGATGGTTGCAGGCCTGTACAGCGACGATCCTATTGCGTTCGTAAACCAGAACAATGCCAACTTCGACACCGCATTAGGCTTCCACGGACTTGAGTTCGTGCTCTATCGCGATGGCGCTCCGCGCAAGGCTGCGGTCTTTGACGGATACGAAGACCATCCGAGCTTCGCCAACGTGCAAGTGCGCTGCGCTGACGAGCTGGCCTTCCTCGTGGCGGTAGCCGGCGACGTGCGCGACAACTGCTACCGCCTTGAGGTGTCATGGCTTGGCTTGCAAGCCGACCCCGTACACGCCGCACGTGTTGCCGAACTTGGTGTCAGGACCCATGCGCTTGACAATAACGGCTACTACTACGGCGCGGATATGCTCCTTGCGGGCACCGACGGCAGTTCATACGCATCCATCACGGCAGCGTTGGTTACCCTCGTGGGCGCTTCGGGATGTGGAAACATCGCAAACGAGGTGGCAAGCCAGAAAATCGGACAGGCTTACCGAGTGGCCACGGGGCAGCCTTCGCTCGACCCGAACGAGCCTGACGCCATCGACTACATCGAGTCACCGTACAGCAAAAGGTCGTACATCGACTACCGCGACAACATCTATAGCATAAAGAACAGTCTCTACGGCAACATCGACCAAACGTCGCCCAACGCCAACTCAATCATGACATTCCTGCGCAACAACGGTTACGAGGGAGTTGACGACTTACAGAACGCGCTTGACGACGCCATCGCGAAGCTGACTGCCTGCGTCAACAGCGGCATCGCTTTCGTTGACAATCCGGGCCACCGGCAGGCCGGCGACGCAATGGAAGCCGTCGATGCCCTGAACACGCAGCTTGAGGCTGCATCGCAGTGGATTTCAATACAATAACTAAGACTTTACCGCATGAAACACATTATTTATCCTTTCATCATGGCGTCGGCCATGTTCGCACTGTCGGCCTGCACCGACGACGACGTGCAGAGACTAAGCGTTGAGACCGACGCGAACTACGTAGGCACGGCGCAGGGCGTGTTCACGGCCGAGGAGTGGTATCCGGGCGGACGGCTCGGAACCACGGACAATGTACTGGCCGGTTGCTACGAAGACGAGACGCCGGCAACCGAGGCCCAGGGACTGATGGACGAATTTAACGAGGGCGAGATGATATTCGAGCGCAGCGT
>CALUGX010000078.1 GCA_944320285.1 uncultured Prevotella sp. | reverse complement strand
ACGGCACATTCTTGCCGTCGGCACTGAAAACGGATGTCATTCCGATTTTTCTTCCAATTAATCCTGGCATTTCAATTTATATTAAAAATTAAACTATACTTTAATCTCAACCTCAACACCGCTAGGCAACTCAAGTTTCATGAGAGCATCAACAGTTTTAGCCGTAGAGCTGTAAATGTCTATAAGACGCTTGTAGTCGCAAAGCTGGAACTGCTCACGAGCTTTCTTGTTTACAAACGTACTACGGTTAACGGTGTAGATGCGTTTGTGTGTGGGCAATGGTATTGGACCACTTACGATGGCACCTGTGGCCTTAACAGCCTTTACGATTTTCTCTGCCGACTTGTCTACGAGCTTATGATCGTAAGATTTCAGCTTGATTCTGATTTTCTGACTCATACTTTTTATTATTGTTTTTGAATATTACAAGAGAATAGGCATACCCGTTAAGAGTCATTCGCTAACGGGCAGCCCGTTCACTTTTGATTTGCATAATTAAACCAAGTCTACACGACCTTTGATTTCCTCAAGCACTGTCTTTGCAATCGTGCTCGATACAGGAGCGTGATGGTCGTACTCCATAGAGCTTGTTGCGCGGCCTGAAGTAATTGTACGGAGTGCTGTAACATAACCGAACATTTCAGCCAGCGGAACCATTGCCCTGATTATACGAGCACCGCTACGGGTCTCATCCATGCCTTCAACTTGGCCACGACGCTTATTGAGGTCGCCGATTACGTCACCCATATTCTCCTCAGGTGTAACCACTTCGAGCTTCATGATTGGTTCCATAAGCACCGGACCGGCTTTCACGCAAGCATTCTTATAAGCATTGATTGCCGCAATCTCAAATGACAACTGGTCTGAGTCTACGGGGTGGAACGAACCGTCGAGGAGCGTTACCTTCAGGCTGTCCATAGGATAACCACCGAGCACACCGCTCTTCATTGCGGTCTCAAAGCCCTTCTGTACAGAAGGAATGAATTCCTTAGGAATATTACCACCCTTAACTTCATTGATGAATTGCAGTCCACCTTCCTTGTAATCCTCGTCGATAGGACCGACGTTGACGATAATGTCTGCGAACTTACCACGTCCACCGCTCTGCTTCTTGTAAACCTCACGCAGATTGACGGTTTTAGTGATTGCTTCCTTATAGTTAACCTGGGGCTTACCTTGGTTACATTCAACCTTGAACTCTCTCTTCAAACGGTCGAGGATGATGTCGAGATGAAGCTCGCCCATACCCGAAATAACGGTCTGACCGCTCTGCTCGTCAGTATGTACGGTGAAAGTAGGATCCTCCTCTGCAAGTTTAGCAAGACCGATACCAAGCTTGTCTACGTCTGCCTGGCTCTTCGGCTCAACGGCGATACCGATAACGGGATCGGGGAACGTGATTGACTCAAGCACAATCGGGTGAGCCTCATCGCAGAGAGTATCACCTGTGCGGATGTCCTTAAAACCAACACCTGCGCCTATGTCACCGGCGTCGATGACATCCATCTGGATCTGCTTGTTAGAGTTCATTTGGAACAAGCGGCTTACGCGCTCCTTCTTCCCTGAACGTGTGTTGTAAACGTAAGAGCCGGCCTCAACCTTGCCCGAATACACACGGAAGAACACGAGACGGCCTACATACGGGTCTGTTGCGATCTTGAACGCAAGTGCCGATGTAGGAGCGTCCTCTGACGGTTTGCGGTCTTCTTCCTCACCGGTGTTGGGGTTGGTACCAACGATATTCGGAGTGTCAAGCGGTGAAGGCAAGAATGCACAAACATAGTCAAGCAAAGTCTGCACACCTTTATTCTTGAATGAAGAACCGCAGAGCATAGGAGTGCACTGCATTGACAAAGTTCCCTTACGGATTGCAGCGATGATTTCCTCTTCAGTGATTGAGTTGGGGTCGTCAAAATATTTCTCCATCAACGCCTCATCGAACTCGGCGGCAGCTTCGAGGAGCTTGCCTCTCCACTCTTCAGCCTCATCCTTCATGTCTGCCGGGATGTCGTCTATCTCAAATTCCGCACCCTGCGTCTCATCGTGCCAGACTATGGCCTTCATCTTGATGAGGTCAACAAGCCCCTTGAAAGTTTCCTCGCTACCGATAGGTATGACAAGCGAAACAGGATTTGCACCGAGCACTTCTTTCATCTGACGGAGTACGTCATAATAGTCGGCACCAGAACGGTCCATCTTGTTTACATAACCCAAACGAGGCACGTTATACTTGTCTGCCTGGCGCCACACTGTCTCAGACTGGGGCTGAACGCCGCCAACGGCACAATATGTAGCCACAGCACCGTCAAGCACGCGCAGTGAACGCTCAACCTCGGCGGTAAAGTCAACGTGTCCCGGAGTGTCAATCAAGTTAATCTTGAACTGCTTATTGTCATAGTGCCAATAGCAGGTTGTTGCAGCAGAGGTGATGGTGATACCACGCTCCTGCTCCTGCGCCATCCAGTCCATCGTTGCAGCGCCATCGTGCACCTCACCGATTTTATGGGTTTTACCCGTATAATAAAGAATACGCTCAGAAGTCGTAGTCTTGCCGGCATCGATGTGGGCCATAATGCCGATATTGCGGGTCAAATGTAAATCTTGCTTTGCCATGTTTCTTTTTACCTAACTATTTATTAAAACCTGAAGTGAGCGAATGCGCGGTTAGCCTCAGCCATACGGTGCATATCCTCCTTACGCTTGAAAGCGCCGCCCTGGTTGTTGTAAGCGTCCATAATCTCGGCTGCAAGTTTGTCGGCCATAGTCTTACCGCCACGCTTGCGAGCGAAGTTAATCATGTTCTTCATCGAGATGCTCTCCTTACGGTCCGGACGTATTTCCGTAGGCACTTGGAATGTAGCTCCACCTATACGGCGGCTTTTCACCTCAACCTGCGGAGTGATGTTGTCAAGGGCAGACTTCCATATTTCGAGGGCAGACTTTTCCTCGTTAGCCATCTTCTCCTTTACGGTATCCAATGCTTTGTAGAAAATTTCGTATGATGTATTCTTCTTTCCGTCATACATCAAGTGGTTCACAAACTTCGAGACCTTCTGGTCGTTGTAAACGGGATCCGGAAGGATCACACGCTTCTTTGGTTTTGCTTTTCTCATTTCTTTGAAATTAATTCTGCATGGGGCTGTTCACTTGTTCTTCAGTTTTCCCTCCGGAAACACTTACTCAACCTTTATAACAAATCTCCAGCAAAACGTTGATAAAATGTCTGTTATGTTGTCCTATGACTTAATGTAGCAATTATTTCTTTGCCTTGGGACGCTTTGCGCCATACTTTGAACGGCGCTGTGTGCGGTTTGCAACTCCGGCTGTATCCAGCGTTCCACGAACAATGTGGTAACGTACACCGGGAAGGTCCTTAACACGACCGCCACGCACGAGAACGATAGAGTGTTCCTGAAGGTTGTGCCCCTCTCCGGGTATGTAAGAGTTGACTTCCTTCTGGTTTGTCAAACGAACACGGGCAACTTTACGCATTGCCGAATTAGGTTTCTTCGGGGTTGTTGTGTACACACGAACACAAACGCCACGACGCTGAGGACATGAGTCCAACGCCGGCGATTTGCTCTTGTCAACAAGCACCTTTCTACCTTTTCTAACCAATTGTTGAATTGTAGGCATTGTTGTTAATTTTTAGTTATATATTTTATTTGTTATTTTTCGCATTTTATGTACAGTCTGATGACACAGACCATTTTGGGCTGCAAAGGTACGAATAATTATTCAAATTACCTAATTATAAAAATCCAAACAGGCCAACAAGTGCGTATTTTTAAACAAAATACACTTTATTAATATAAATTAACTTTGAAGAAACTCTAAATAGGGTTTCAACACTGCACAAAGCACGCAAAGATATACAAACAAAACGCCAATGCAATGAGATATGCGGTATGTGGAAGATCAAAATACGCCCTTCCACATACCGCATACTACCAGACCGAAAGCATCAAGCCTCGCCCTTGTTGATATTGAAAGGTGCTATGGTTCCCTTTTCCGGTTGTGGCAGTTTGATTGTTCCGAAAGAGTTTTCGTATCTTACGATGTTGTCTTTCAACGCCATAAGCAGACGTTTGGCGTGCTCCGGAGCAAGTATCACGCGCGACTTGACCATTGCCTTGGGCACGCCGGGCAGTATGCGGGCGAAATCGAGCACAAAGTCTGAACTTGAATGGGTGATTATGGCAAAGTTGGCATACTGGCCCTGTGCCACGTCCTGCGGCAGCTCTATTTGCAGCTGCCCCTGATTGGTATTGTTGTTGTCCATTGCTTATATATAATTAAGGTATTTTCTTATTTATATGTCCGTTATCCTTGACGGACTGGAAACCACTTGCAAAGTTAATCTATTTTATCGAAGATACAAATTATAAGGCCACTAAATTCCATATCGGCCGTTATTCCATCTGAACTCAACACGCAAAAAACAAAAAGCGACAAACATATCCCGATAACTGTTAACCCCCATAACGGTATCAGCACAACATAATTTACAAAAAAGTGTACTAGTTTAACACTTCATCAATATGTTTAACATATTTTACCCCCCCCAGGCTAATTATAGGCAAAGTTTCATTACTTTTGTCTTAAAAATGATTATGCAAAAATTTACACGAACATTTTAATCAACCTAAAAAACAACAAAAAGTTATGACAAACATCAAACACACATTACTCTGCATCGCAATCATGGCGTGCCCTGCGCTCGCCAATGCCGAACAGACCGTTATCAACCTGACGCAGGCGGGCACACTGTCAAGCATCATAACTACGGATGACAAGAAGTCTGCAACCACCGAGCTGAAAATTACCGGCGAACTGAACGGTGACGACATTTTCCTCATCAGGGACTTAGGAGATCTCTACAATCTCGAAAGCCTGGACATCTCTGAAGCGAAAATCGTAAGCGGCGGACAAGCATACTTCACGCTTGACGAAGAGCACTTTACTGCCGACAACGAAATCGGCGACTATATGTTTTACAGCCTCGAGAAGCTCAAGAGCATCAAGCTGCCGAAGTCGGCCACAAAGATAGGCAACCACGCACTACAAGACTGCCAGTTCCTACAGGCGGTAGAACTGCCGGCCTCGTTGACCAGCATCGGCAAGGAGGCGTTCATGTCATGCTACGCCATTACAGAGATAGAGTTCCCTGCCACGCTGGAAACCATCGGCGATGCTGCTTTCGCCTATTGCGAACTGACAACGGTGACTCTGCCTGCCTCGGTAACGAAAATCGGAGACAACTGTTTCTACCCACGCAACATCAGCCTGTACCTTCAAGGTACCGTTCCGCCTGAGCCGGGAGCTTACATGATGGGCTACGACGCAAAAGTGTACGTGCCCAAGGGTTCAATAGACGCTTACAGGACTACAGGTTGGGACGTGTATGACCTATACGAATACGAACCAACAGGAATACAGGGCGCAGTAATTGACAATGCAGACGGCGCAACAACGTACTACACCCTTGATGGCAAGAAGACTGACACGCCACAGGAAGGCATATACATCATAAGGCAAGAAGACGGAACCACAAAGAAGGTTGTATTCTGACACATAGCCATACTTTCACGAAAAAACATAACATTAAAAAAGGCATCCCTGCGTAAAAGAGTGCAAGGATGCCTTTATGCTAAATGCAAACAGGCGTAGCTATCCGTTCTGCCTGTATTTCTCGGCCTGCTGGCGTATCAGTTCAATATCATCGAAATAGTTGATTTTCATCGCCTCGCGAACATCATGCAGGGTCTGCGCCGCAACCTCACGGGCGGCCTCCGAGCCGCGCTTCAATATGTTATACACTTCGGGAATGTCCTGCTCGAACTCGTGGCGACGCTGACGGATAGGCTCAAATTGGCGGTCGAGTACCTTGATAAGGAACTTCTTGCACTTCATGTCACCCAAACCGCCACGGCGATAGTGGTCTTTCAGCTCGTCAAGGTTCTTGTATTCCGGCCAGAACTCGGCGAAATCATCAGCCGTGCTGAAAGCATCGAGATAAGTAAACACTGTGTTGCCTTCCACTTTACCGGGGTCTTCAACGCGCAAGTGTCCGGGGTCTGTGTACATACTCTTAACTTTTTGCTGCATCTCCTTTGACGTATCAGAGAGATAGATGCAATTGCCAAGGCTCTTGCTCATCTTTGCCTTGCCGTCGGTTCCCGGCAGACGGCAGCACACGGCATTGGTAGGCAACATGATTTTCGGCTCCACCAATACGTCACCGTATATGTAATTAAAGCGTTTCACAATCTCGCGCGTCTGTTCGAGCATCGGCTCCTGGTCCTCACCCGCCGGCACGGTCGTGGCCTTGAACGCCGTTATGTCCGCAGCCTGGCTTATTGGGTAAGTAAAGAAGCCAACGGGGATGCTCGCCTCGAAATTGCGCATCTGTATTTCCGTTTTCACCGTAGGGTTACGTTGCAAGCGCGACACAGTTACCAAGTTCATGTAATAAACGGTAAGCTCCGCCAGTTCCGGTATCATCGACTGCACAAAGAGCGTCACCTTCTGCGGGTCAAGTCCAGCCGAGAGATAGTCGAGAGCCACCTCTATTATATTCTGCCTTACTTTCTCAGGATTATCAGCATTGTCTGTCAACGCCTGTACGTCAGCTATGAACACGAACATACGGTCGAAATCGCCCTCGTTCTGAAGTTCGACGCGACGACGCAATGACCCTACGTAATGTCCCAAGTGCAGACGCCCCGTAGGGCGGTCGCCGGTAAGTATTATTTTTCCCATTATACTTTTCTTTCTCTATATTTCGCTTTTATGAGTTGCAAACTTACTAATTTTTTGCGAAATAACAGCACAGAAGCGCAGACTTTATTAAAATGAATGTTCGCAATCATCCTATCCGCTTTTTATTTGACTTTTACAACAAGGCGAATGTCTTTACTCTTTAACGACCGCAGGGAACGTTAAATCCTTTTAACTACTGATAAATGGGGCTTTGCGGACATTCATAATGTCAATCAAACGATGTTGACTCCAAATCCATATTAATTCTGAGTTTGTTCTTCATCTTGTAAAATTCAGATTTTCTCATAGGTCCTAACACTTTATGAGTATTTTTATCAATGATCCAATAGCAATCTTGTATCTCCATCATTTTGTTAAATAACGTTCTTAGAGAATCGGCTTCTTTTCCTTTCGCACAAGTAATTCGATCTACCAATACATCGATAATCGGCATTCCTGTATCAGGATCTGTCATGATTTGGTGGGCGATAATATAAAACTCATCAACATTATAATCAACAGTTCTCGGATAAATTACAAATTCAAATTGCCCAGTCTCTTCATTTATGCTTTTACCTATGGAGTCTTCTATCCAAATATACCCGTTACCTAAATCTGCATAGTCACCGTGGCAACTACAGAAAATTATCAAAATAAAAACAAATAAAACTCTCATAAATGCTATTTGTTATTTTGCTTTAATAAACAATCTTGCAGTTGCGTTATATCAAAGATTATAACTGCCTCAACAACATTGTCGGGTACATCTAATTTTTTAGATATATTTCGTGATGTCATAACTTCTTTTGGGTAAGTCTCTATCAATCCATTCTCACAGCAAATGCTTTGTATTATTAAGTTGTACTTTTTTAAGACCTTGTTCATATCATCAACCAAAGGTGTTTTAGCCAACTCATTTGTTATTTCTGAAATTGGATAAACACCACAGCTATTAGGAGCATAATTGGATTTTAATTGATTTGTTGTCATAACTGCGATGTCGCCAAAGACAGATAAAAAGCATCGCAATGCAGACGTTGTTTTTAAATCATAAGTTTTAGAAGCAGCACCTAAACACAAATCTATTTCATGGATTATTCCTTTATAAGTGGGAACATAAAAATTGTGTGGATAAAGACGTTCTGTTCCGATGGCCGAAGTGTCAAGTTCAAGTTCGCCTGTATCAAGACAAATTTTAGTATTTCTCATCAAGGACACATTGATTGACTTCGCTTTACCGTCTTTGGCACTTACCGTGCATGAAATTGCGGATGTATCTTC
>CALUGX010000077.1 GCA_944320285.1 uncultured Prevotella sp. | reverse complement strand
CATTAAATGCTTAAAGACTTTCGGCACAACTGGATATGAAAAGAGGGTGTACCTGAATTTTGATACACCCTCTTTTGCATTGCAATTAATGCCTAATGACAACGTAAAAAGCCACCTTTCACACAGTGGAAGGCGGCTTCTCATGTTTTACAACAAATATTACTTCTCTGAATACAGTACTTGCACGACCGTCTGGCCTACCGCGCCGAGCGTGGCTTTGTCGATGTTCTCCATCGTATCGTTGACCGTGTGCCACGTCGGGCCGAAGCTGCTCGCCTGGCAGTCGGGGTAAAACGGTATGATGTCTATCGTCGGTATCTTGGCTTTCTCGTTCACGGGAACGTGGTCGTCGGTGACATAACCGCCGTCACGGTTGATGAAATAACTGCCAAAGCCCACTGTCTCGGCCGCCGCCCAGACGCGCTTCACCAAGTCGGGGGCATACTGCATCGACATTCCCTCGCGCCAGAACTGCGCGCCCTGGCCGCCCACCATGTCTAAAAGAATGCCGAATTTGGCCTTGTAGCCCTGCTTATGAGGGTTGGCCGACCAGTGTTGCGCACCCAAGGCCCAAGAGTCGCCGTTGTCTGTGGCATCGCTCCAGCGCGGCACGCCCCAGTCTTCGGCGTCGAAACAAACAAAATCCACACCCACGGCGAGCTTAGTGGTATCGCTGCCGAGCAGCCGCGCCACTTCCAAAAGCACGGCCACGCCACTGGCTCCGTCGTTCGCCCCGACCACAGGCTTGCGCCAGTTGGCACTGTCTGGGTCGTTGTCGGCCCAGGGACGGGTGTCCCAGTGGGCGCAGAGCAGTATGCGCTCGGCCAGTTCTGGACGGTAAGAGGCTATGATGTTGGTGCTCCGCAGCGGCGTGCCGTCATAGCCGTTGAGCGTCACGCGCTGTGGAGTAACGGTAAGGCCGAACTGTCTGAACTTCGCCATTATCCAGTCGCCACACCTGTCGTGAGCCTCGCTGTTCATCGTGCGCGGGCCGAAGTCGCACTGCGTTTTGCAATAAACATACGCGCTGTCGGCGTTGAACGACGGTCCTACGGGCTCTTGGGCAAAGCCTTCACCGCCGCCGTCGGCCGCCTTCTTGTTACTGTTACAGGCTGCAAGAAGCAGCAAGAGAGAAAGAAAAAAGATGTTGGTTTTCATTTTTTACACATAATATTAAATGGTGAAGGAGTTAAGGAGTTATGCAGTTAAGGAGTTAAGACAAATGCTTTGTTGAATGAATAATCAATAATGAAAAATGAATAATCACTGTTTGATTGTTCAAGTAATGAATTATTCACTATTCGTTTTTCACTCTTCACTTGGCAAGTCATTTGTCTTAACTCCTTAACTGCATAACTCCTTAACTCCTGTCGAATTATCGTAAGGTTCATTTCCCCTGTACTTCGGCCATCACCCTAAGCCAGTTGCCGCCCCAGATGCGGGCAATGTCCTCCTCGCGGTAATGGCGGCGGAGCAGGTTCATTGTGAAGTTTATCATCTCCGACGAGTCCGCAAAGCCTCGTATGCCGCCGTCACCGTCAAAGTCGGTGCCTATACCAACGTGCTCTATGCCCATCACGCGGGCCGCGTGCTCAAGATGAGCTATGGCGTCAAGGACGGTGGCCTCTTGCTCGTCGTTGCGCAAGAAGCCGTGGTATAGCGTGACGTGCATCACCCCGCCCTTCGCGGCAAGGGCACGCATCTGGTCATCTGTGATGTTGCGCGGCACGTCGCATAGAGCCTTGCAATTACTGTGACTGCACACTATGGGCTGCGTGCTGATGTCGAGCGCGTCGTAAAAACTCTTTTCCGAGGCGTGACTCATGTCAACCATCACGCCCAGACGGTTCATCTCGCCTATCACTTCGGCGCCGAACTCGCTCACACCGCCGTGCGTAGCCGAGCCGCGGGCACTGTCGCAGATGTCGTTGTCACCGTTGTGGCAGAGCGTGATATACACCACTCCGCGCCCCGCGAAGTGATCCACGTTGGCCAAGTCGTGCTCAAGGGCGAGCCCGTTCTCTATCCCGAACATGATACTCCGGTATCCGGCGTGCTTGTTTTCATACAGCTCGGCGGGCGAAACGGCTTTGCCGATATAGCTTTCGTTGTCCCTTATGATGCCTTCAAGCGTGTCAAAGATATGGTCGGCGTATGCTTTAGGGCTGTCAATCCCCGGCTCCACCTTGTCGGCGAACGCCTCTCCGGACTTAGGCTGCGGCAGATAGGCCGCCATGATAACAGCGTCCTGCCGCCCGTCGGCCATCTTGTGCAGGTCAACGAGTATGCGCGGGTCGCGCCGGTCGAAATGAATGCCTTGAGGGAAGAACATCGGCGTGTCGCAATGCGTGTCTAAAATAAGCCTCCGCCGATGTATTTTCTTAGCGTGCATGAACGTCTGCGCCTCGCCGACAAGCCAACGGAACAGCGGCAGGCCGTCGTCTCCGAGCCATTCAGGATGCCACTGCACGCCCATTATCGGCTTGAACTCGGCACTCTCTATGGCCTCGATAACGCCGTCGGGGGCAGTAGCCGAGACATTGAAACGCCGTCCGCAGCTCCTCACAGCCTGATGGTGCATGGAGTTGACGGCCATCCTTTCCTTATAATATAATGCGTAAAGAGTGGAGTATTTGGTTATTTCAACGGTGTGGGTCGGCTCGCTACGGTCAGCGTCCTGGCTGTGCTTCACTGACGGGAGCTGCCCTCCGCCACCGCTGCCAAGGCCAATCCGCCCGGCGGCCAGCCCCTCGTCGATGTCTTGCTCCACTTCTCCGTCGAGGGCGGAGGCAAGCACCTGTATGCCGCGGCATATCCCCAAGATGGGCATCTGGCGGTTGTAAGCAAGGCAGACAGTCATCAACTCGGCCTTGTCACGCTCACGATTGATGGCGTGGAGGCGCGGCGACGGCTCCTCGCCCACCCACAGCGGATTGACGTCTCCTCCACCTGTGAGCAGCAAGCCGTCAACGCCGTCGAGCGTGTTGATTACCGCGTCTTTATCGGCCAGCGGCGGGATAATCACCGGCACACCGCCGGCTGCGGCCACAGCCTTGTAGTATCGTTCGCTCAAACGCGCCTCGCCCTCGGCGTAGTTACCCGTAATCCCTATCACAGGCTTGCGCTCCGCTTCGGGATATTGCCCGTAAACACTGTCAAGACAGCCCTTCAGGTCAAAATGTTCCATCGACAACGGCGTTAACTCATTTCCTGAATTCCTGCGGCACGGGCACTTCCCTCTTGATGCTTTGCTCAAGAGATATCAGTGTCTCCGTGGCCACTACGCCGGGGATGCCCTGCATCTGGTTGTTGAGCAAGTCCATAAGCTGCTCGTTGTCGCGGGCGTAGAGCTTCACGAGCATGGTGTAAGGACCGGTTGTGAAGTGGCATTCCACGATTTCGGGTATGTGCTCCAAGCGTTCAACCACCGACTTATACATATTTCCGCGTTCAAGCGTTATGCCCACGTAGGTGCACGTTGAGTAGCCGAGGCTTTTCGCGTTGACGTCAAAGCCGCTGCCTGTTATAACTCCGTTCTCAATGAGATGCTGCACGCGCTGGTGTATCGCGGCGCGCGACACTCCGCACTCGGCCGCCACGTCCTTGAACGGTATGCGGGCGTTCTTTGACAGGATGCTAAGTATTCTCCTGTCGAGGCTGTCTATCCTTTCCATTTTCCGATGATTATTTTATTGTTTTGTTTGCAAAGGTTGTTAACTTGTTACATTTTAGTAAATGTGAGCAAATATAGGCATTTAAAATGATACCTGCAACACTTTGACATAAAAGAATGGGGAATTAACGCATTTTGAAATAAAAAAGGGAGACTTTTAACAGTCTCCCTTTACTTTTGTATAGTATTGCATTGCTATTTGCCTTGTTTCACACGTGGGGCTGGTGCAGCCTTGGTCTTGGCTGCCGGGGTCTCGATACCCACGAGTTCGAGGTCGAAGACGAGTGCGCTGTAAGGCTTAATCTTGCCCATGTTGCGCTCGCCGTAGGCCAGTTGGTAGGGTATGTAAATCTGCCATTTGCTGCCTACGGGCATCAGCGTGAGGGCTTCGGTCCACCCCTTGATGAGGTTGTCGGCGCGGAACGTCACCACGCCGTCCTTCTGGCGGCTGCTGCTGTCGAACACTGTGCCGTCAACCAAGCGGCCTTCATACCTCACTTTCACTTCGTCGGTGGCCTTGGGCACGGCTCCGTCGCCCTTTACGAGCACCTTATATTGCAGTCCGCTGGGCAGCGTCACCACTCCGGGCTTTGCCTTGTTGACGGCGAGGAAGTCTTCGCCGGCCTTGCGGTTGGAGGCGTTGCGGTCGTCAACGGCACGCTTGAAGGCGGCGTCGAAATACGCCGAGGCTGCGGAGTCTGTCATCACTGTCTGGTCTTTCTTCAGCGCGTCGATGAAGCCGCGGTTGAGAACGGCGTCGTTGATAGAGTCGTTACGTCCCTCGAACTCGTCCTTGACTACGGGCAATATGCGCTGCACCATCATCAGGGCGATTTGTTCGCCGGCGTAATATGCCTTCATTTTATCATCGAAACCTTTAACCATAGCGTCTTCGTAGCCGCGGATGAAGTCGGCCATGTAAGCCGTGTCAACGCCGAAACTCTGCGTGAGGAAGGGCAACAGCCCCTCGGTACGCACACGCCCGGCGGCGTAGCTGAGCGTGTCTGACGGTGTTTTCAGTTCCACTACGGCTGCGGTCTTGGCTTCGCCGCCGTCCTTTTTCTTCTTAGCAGCGGCGTCGGCCACATTGAAAAGAACGCCCGCCGCAATGGCGAGCGTAACGATTACTGTCTTATTCATTGTTTTATTAATTCAATGTAATAAGGAGGTGAGGTTTCTCTCCTCCCCTCCTTACTTCTTGTTCCTTTAAATTTTACTTGCCTGCGCCTAAACCTACAAGTTCAATCTTGAAGATAAGCGTAGAGAAGGGCTTGATTTTCGGCGTCTGACGCTCGCCGTAAGCCTGTTCTTGAGGTATTACCACTTCCCAGACGCTGCCGGCGGGCATATTGGCGAGAGCCGTTGCGAAGCCAGGCACCATCTGGTTGACGCGGAACGTCACGGGCTGCTTGTTCTCGTATGAGCTTTCAAACACTTTGCCGTCGATGGTCTTGCCCTCGTAGTGGACGCGCACGAGCGACGTGTCTTTAGGCGTCTCGCCCGTTCCGGCCTTTATCACGCGGTAGAGCACTCCGCCCTTGAGCTTCTTCACGCCGGCCTTCTTTGCGTAGTCGGCAAGATACTTCTCGCCGGCTTTCTTGTTTTCACCATACTGCCTTTCAAGCTCCCTGGCTCTGATGGCGGGCACCTTGGTGCCGAGCACGGCCTGGGCCTGCTCCACTGTCATGAGGCTCTTCTCGCCCTTTGCGCCGGCGATGAAGGCAGCCATGAAGTTCTTGAGCGATATTGTCTTGGTAGAGTCTTCGCCGAAGAGGTCGTGGTTGATGCCCTTCATCATCTGGTTTGAAATCTGCTGGCCTATCTGCATACCGAAGTAGTAGGCCTGCTTCTTCTTGTCGTCGCCAACGTTGACGCCGGCATTAAGACCGCGGAAGAACTCGTCGATGTAAGCGGTGTCGATGACGTCGCCGCGCATCACGTAGTCCCTGAATCCCTGTGTGTTCACAACACCGAGGGCGTAGCTCACGGTGTCGATGTCATTCTTCAAGTTTGCCTTGGGCGTAGAGTTGCCGCAAGAGACAAAAGTCATTGCTCCAACGGCCAAAGCTGCCACGAATGTAAGTTTTTTCATTGCTTGTTATGTTTATAATTGATTGTTCATGCAAGACCCACCCCGGCCATAACACCCACCCCAACCCTCCCGAAGGGAGGGAGTTTGATTACCTTTATGATAATGGGCAGGTTGATAATATCATTTATTTAGCACCTTTTACCTTCCAAGGCATATTAAGCCCTTCTTTTGGGAGGGTTGGAATGGTTTTTACTTCCACAGTGCATATCAAGCCCCTCCCTTCGGGAGGGCGGGGGTGGGTATTGGTTTACACCACCTCTATAAGCTCCACGTCGAACACGAGCGTTGCGAACGGGGGTATCATCGCGCCAGCGCCGCGCTCGCCGTAGGCCAGATGGTAAGGGATGAAGAAGCGGTACTTGGCGCCTTCCTGCATGAGTTGCAGACCCTCGGTCCACCCGGCTATCACCTGGTTGAGGGGGAACACGGCGGGCTCGCCGCGCTGCACGCTGCTGTCGAACACCGTGCCGTCGATCAAGAAACCCTCATAGTGGCACTTCACCTTGTCCGTAGCCTTCGGCTTGCGGCCGTTGCCTTCCTTGAGCACCGTGTATTGCAGTCCGCTGGGCAGGGTTACGACGCCCTCTTTCGATGCGTTATCGGCGAGATACTGCTCGCCTTCGGCCTTTGCTTTCTTGCCCTTTTCGGCCATTGCTGCGTTGGCTTTCTCTTCCTGCTTGCGGAAAAATTCCTGTACGATTGTTTGCGCCTCGCTGTCTTTCACCTTCGGCTCTGCGCCGGCCAGGATGTCCTTGATGGCTGCGGCGAAGTCGTCGATGTTCAAGCCTGTGGCCCCCATCTGCGCCAACTGGCGGCCGATGCCGAGACCCAAAGCGTAACTTAGCTTGTCCATTTTCTGATTTTGTATTTTCTTTATACCTTAATTAAAACCGTGCAAAGGTAATGTTTTTATCCGATTACCGCCGTATTATTGATGAAAAATCACTAATTTTGTGGAAAGATAACAACCAACAACCAACCTGACACCCGCCCCAACCTTTCCAAAGGGAGGGAGCCTGATATGCAAGTGAGGATAAACACCCACCCCAACCCTCCCGAAGGGAGGGAGCCTGATATGCTACGGAGGGTATTAACACCCTACCATATCAGCACGAAAGGAGGGAGTTTAATATGCAAGGTGGATAAAAACCCACCCCAACCCTCCCGAAGGGAGGGAGCCTGATATGCTACGGAGGGTATTAACACCCTACCATATCAGCACGAAAGGAGGGAGTTTAATATGCAAGGTGGATAAAAACCCACCCCAACCCTCCCGAAGGGAGGGAGCCTGATATGCTACGGAGGGTATTAACACCCTACCATATCAGCACGAAAGGAGGGAGTTTAATATGCAAGGTGGGTGTCAGATAGGGCTGTTGGGGTATTAAAACATATCGAACATGAAAAAACTATTTGTCCTTACCGGTGCGGGAATGTCCGTGGAAAGCGGACTTAGCACCTTCCGCGACGCCGACGGCCTGTGGGAAAACTACCCCGTGGCGCGCGTGGCCACACATGAAGCGTGGACTGACGACCCCGTTTATGTCAACAACTTCTACAATATGCTGCGCCGCAAGCTGCTGGCGGCCAAGCCGAACGAGGGTCACCGCTTGGTGGCGGAACTGGAACGGCGGTACGACGTCACCGTGGTGACGCAGAACGTTGACAACCTGCACGAGGCGGCGGGCAGCTCGCGCGTGATCCACCTGCACGGCGAACTGATGAAGACGTGCTCAAGCCGCGACACGGAAAACCCGCGCTACTGGCGCACGATGCCGCCCGACGACATCGAGGTGAAGCCCGGCGAGAAGGCCGGCGACGGCTCGCTGCTCAGGCCATACATAGTGTTCTTCGGCGAGGCCGTGCCCAACATCAGCGTAGCCGCCATGTACGCGGCACAGGCCGACGTGTTCGTAATCATCGGCACGTCGCTCAACGTCTACCCCGCCGCGGGCCTCGTGCAGTACGCCAAGCCGCAGACGCCCGTTTACCTGATAGACCCAAAGCCCGTGATGGCTGCCGGGCGGCACAACGTGACGCACATCCAAAAGGGAGCATCGGACGGTATGCGCGAACTGGCTGAAATGCTCCTGAAAGACGAATGACGACGGATTTTTCCATCACTCGTAACCAACTGAGAACCAACACATTACAAAAGGGCACCGTTTAGCTTGCAAAAGGGCACCGTTTACAAGCTAAAAGGTGTCCTTTTGCGGTTCATCCGCAGTTCAGGTGTATGTTAGAATCATGCAGTGCAAACAGCCTTAGTTTGAAATACTTGTCGTCCCTG
>CALUGX010000076.1 GCA_944320285.1 uncultured Prevotella sp. | reverse complement strand
TGATTTTTTTATACCAGACAAAATGAAAAAGAGAGTGAATCAAATATTTCTCAATTTGATACACTCTCTTTTGTAATTAACTGATTTTCAGAATATTATGCTACGTGTATTTTCAGCACGCAGCGAAGGCGCGGCGGAGCCTTTGAATGAAGTCGTCGGCCATCTCGCGGGTGAACGTCAGGGGCGGCAACAGGCGCAGGATGTTCGTAGATGCGCAGCCCGTGAAGCAGTGCTCCGTGTAGACGAGGTGGCTGCGCAGAGCCTTGTGGGGCACGGAGAGGCTGATGCCTACCATTAGTCCGCGACCGCGCACGTCGGTGATGCGCGGCTCCTCCTGCTGCAATTCTTTCAGGCGCGCCATGAGGTAGTCGCCCGTCTCGCGTGCGTTCTCCACCAAGCCTTCGTCCTCGATGACGTCGAGCACGGCCAGCGCGGCGGTGCAGGCCAGATGGTTGCCGCCGAACGTGGTGCCCAGCTGGCCGTATTCAGGCTTGAAGTCGGGCGAAATGAGCACTGCGCCCATCGGGAAACCGTTGCCTATGCCCTTGGCCACGGTGATGAGGTCGGGGCGAAGGCCGAGCCACTGGTGGGCGAAGAACTTGCCCGAACGACCGTAGCCGCACTGGATTTCGTCGCAGATGAGCACCGCGCCATGCCTGTGGCAAGCCTCCTGCAGACCGCGGGCGAAGTCCTCCGTGGCGAGCTGTATGCCGCCCACTCCCTGTATGCACTCAAGTATGCAGGCGCAGACGTCGCCCTTGGCCAGCTCCGCCTCCCATGCCGCGAGGTCGTTCAGTGGCAGGTAGGTCACGTGGCCGTTGGCGTTGATTGGGGCTATGATTTTCGGGTTGTCGGTCACTTCGACGGCCAGCGACGTGCGTCCGTGGAAGGCTTTTGCGGCGGAGAGCACGCGGGTGCGCCCCGTCTTGAACGACGCGAGCTTCAGGGCGTTCTCGTTGGCCTCGGCCCCGCTGTTGATAAGGAACAGCCGGTAATCCCCATACCCGCACGCCTTGCCGAGACGTTCGGCCAGCCGGCGTTGCAGCGTGTTTATCACCGAGTTGCTGTAGAAGCCGAGCTCGTTAAGCTGCTTGGTCATCATCTCCACGTAGTGCGGATGGCAATGGCCTATGCTGATGACGGCGTGGCCGCCGTAAAGGTCCAAGTATTCCTGCCCCTTGTCGTCCCAGACGGAGCAGCCTTTGCCCTTGACGATATTGACGTCGAAGAGCGGATATACGTCAAATAGTTCCATGATTTTGAATAAAAAAGCAGCCCCTCCCGACCTCCCCGTGAGGGGAGGAGCTTAGTTTGCATAAGTTTTCAGATTTAATATATAAGATGGAAGCGAGATGTCCTTACACGCCTATTGACCAACAGACCCTCAAAAGTAACCTAAGCCTCCCCTTGGGGAGGTTTGGTAGGGCTTCTTCTTAGAACGCTGATGCTTTTAATTTAAGCCCCATGTCCTCTTCCAGCCCGAACATGATGTTCATGTTCTCGACGGCCTGGCCCACGGCACCCTTCAGAAGGTTGTCAATGCAAGAAGTAATGAGCAGCTTGTCGCCGTACTTCTCGCAGTGGACGAGGCATTTGTTGGTGTTGACCACTTGCTTCATGTCAAGCGGTTTATCGGCGTAGTGAGTGAAGGGCTCGTCGCGGTAGAACTCCTTGTAGGCCTCGATGACTTCATCTACAGGCGCGTCGGTGCGCACAACCTCGGTGGCGAAAATGCCGCGGGCGAAGGGGCCACGGTATGGGATGAAGTCAATTTCGGACACTGGCGCGCCCTGCAGCTGCTCTAAGCTCTGGCGTATTTCGGGCACGTGCTGGTGGGTAAAGGGCTTGTAGATGCTCATGTTGCCGGCGCGCCACGAGAAGTGGGTCGTCGCCCCCGGCTTCTGCCCCGCCCCCGTGCTGCCCGTTATGGCGTTGACGGAGACGTCCTTGGTCAGCAGACCGAGCTTTGCGGCTGGCAGGAGGCCGAGCTGTATGCACGTGGCGAAGCATCCGGGGTTGGCCACGCGGACGGCCGCGGCTATGCGGCTGCGGTTGATTTCCGGCAGTCCGTAAACGAAGTCGTTGCCTTCGGAGGCCAGGCGGAAGTCCTGCGCAAGGTCGATTATGCGCACTCCGGAGGGCACGCTGTGCTCCTGCAAGAACTGTCGGCTCTTGCCGTGGCCGAAGCAGAAGAACAGGACGTCAACCTCGGAGAACGGCATGGCGTCGGTAAAGCGCAAGTCGGTGTCGCCATAGAGCCCCTCGTGCACGTCGGTGACGGGGTTGCCGGCGTTGCTCTCGCTGTTGACGAATACTATTTCGGCCTGCGGATGGTTAAGCAGAAGGCGCAGCAGCTCACCGCCGGTGTAGCCTGCTCCGCCAAGAATTCCGACCCGTATTGAGCCCCCCTCATTCCATGAAGTGGATGTTTGAAAGCCCCCCTCACTCCCCCCAAGGGGGGATGAAGTGGCCGTTTGAAAGCCCCCCTCACTCCCCCCAAGGGGGGATGAAGTGGCCGTCTTGGATGCGTTATAGTTTTGTTTCGTTGTCATTATGTTCTGTCGTTAAGATGCTCTTTTATTCGTTTTATCACGGTTTCGGTAGTATTTATGACTTCTTCGTTGGTAAATCTTATGACCTTAAAGCCATAACCGCTGAGCCATTGTGTCCTCAGCCGGTCGGCTTCCTGTTGTTGCAGGGATGTGTGGTAGCCGCCGTCAATCTCGATTACGAGCTTGCATTCGATGCAAACGAAGTCGGCTATGTATTCGCCGATGACGTGTTGCCGCCTGAAACTAACGCCTAACTGCTTCCCCTTCAACCATTCCCACATTACAGCCTCGGCCTGTGTGGGGTGTGCCCTGTTGTGCTTGGCGTTCGCTTTCAACAAATCATAGGTCACGGGACTTGCCGTTTGATAAGAGAACCGCTTGTCTGTTTCAGTCTTATCCATAAATACTATTGCCGTACCATTAATCTTTAGAGGTATCTGAAAATCCCCCTTGGGGGATTATAGGGGGCTTCCCGTTGCCCGTGCTTTTTGCCTTCAGGGGTATCTGAAAATCCCCCTTGGGGGATTATAGGGGGCTTCCCGTTGCCCGTGCTTTTTGCCTTTGGGGTATCTGGAAATCCCCCTTGGGGGATTATAGGGGGCTTCCATGTATACCGTAGTAGACGCGCAGCGGCGTGGAGAGCACCTTGATGAAGCCCTTGGCCTCGTCTGCAGTCCATCCGCGCTGCATCTCGCCGTACTCGCCGAGCTTCGACTTCAGCAGGTCGTCGGGCGAGTCTACACCCACGCACTCGAAGCCCAAGGGACGCAGCTTGAGGATGGCGGTGCCGTTGACGTTGCGCTGCGACGAGGTGAGCATGGCCTCGATGTCGGGCATCACGGGCTCAAGGTACTGGCTCTCGTGCAGGAACATACCGTACCAGTTGGCCACCTGGTCCTTCCAGTACTGCTGCCACTTGCTCAGGGTGTACTTTTCAAGCATCCTGTGGGCCTCGATGATGAGCTTGGGGGCTGCTGCCTCGAAGCCTACGCGGCCCTTGATGCCGATGATGGTGTCGCCCACGTTGCAGTCGCGCCCTATGGCGTAGGCCGCGCCCAACTCTTCGATTTTCTGTATGGCAGCCACCTTGTCATCGTATTTCTCGCCGTTCACTGCCACAATCTCGCCCTTGCTGAACTCAATGCGCAGCTCGCTCTCGTCCCGGCGGGTCACGTGCTTGAGGTAAGCCTCTTCGGGCAGGCCCTGCGCCGAGTCGAGAATTTCGCCGCCGCAGATGCTCGTGCCCCAGATGCCGACGTTGTAGCTGTACTTCAGTTTGGCAAAGTCGGCCTTGAAGCCGTGGGCGTTGAGGTAGTCAACCTCCTCCTTGCGTGAGAGCGCATGGTCGCGCGTCAGGGTGATTATTTCCACACCCGGAGCCATGACGAGGAACGTCATGTCGAAGCGTATCTGGTCGTTGCCCGCGCCGGTGGAGCCGTGGGCTATGGCGTCGGCACCGATTTGCTTGGCGTAGCGTGCTATGGCTATGGCCTGGAAGATGCGCTCCGATGACACGGATATGGGGTAACAGTTGTTGCGCAGCACGTTGCCGAATATCATGTACTTGAGGCTTTTCTCGTAGTATTCGTGCGTAACGTCGAGCGTGACGTACTCCTTCGCGCCCAGCTTGTAGGCGTTCTCCTCGTTCTTCTTCAGCTGTTCGGGGCTGAAGCCGCCCGTGTTGGCGCAGGCGGCGTAGACCTCGTAGCCCATGTCGTGCGACAGTTTCATCACTGTGTAAGACGTGTCGAGCCCTCCAGAGAAGGCGACAACCACTTTCTTCTTGTCTGGCATAATCGTTTGGTTTTATTGTTCGGGAAGTTAAAGAAGTTATAGAAGTCAAAGAAGTTAAAGCCAATAGCTTTGTCATTTATACTTTTTATGTCTGACTTTATCCGTATCAAGCACCACGCCAACGGTGCATTCGGCTTTAACTTCTATAACTTCTCTAAATTCTTTAACTCCTTGATAAATCATTTCCTAATCCTCTTCACCACGTCTTCGGGCAGCTCTATGGGCGTGGGTTCGCCCTCGTGCAGGGCGGGGTCGTAGAGCATCCCGGTGCAGATGCAGTATTTGCGGCCCGTGCGCTTGAGCACGTCAACGTTGATGCAACCGTCGCAGCCGCGCCAGAAGGCCTCGTCGTCGGTAAGGTCGGCGAAGGTCACGGGCACGTAGCCCAGCTGGGTGTTCATCCTCATCACGGCCGCGCCACTGGTGAGACTGAAAATCTTGGCCTTCGGCCAGCGTGTGCGCGCCAGCGTGAAAGTCATGTCCTTAATGCGCTTAGAGAGACCGAGGCCGCGGAAGTCGGGGTGCACGATGAGTCCCGATGTGGTTACGTAATGCTTGTTGCCCCACGTCTCTATGTAGCTGAAACCGGCGAAGCGGTCGCCGGCGAGGGCTATTACGGCCTTGTTCTCTTTCATCTTCGTGGCCAGGTATTCGTGGGTACGCTTGGCTATGCCCGTGCCGCGCACCTTGGCTGCGGCCGCCATTGTATCAAGAATGGTGTCAACGTACCGCTCGTGCGAGGCGTCGGCCACCAAGACTTCTATTTCTTCCATGTCTTTTCATTCAGTAGTTAAAGGAGTTAACGCTCACTGCGTTCGCTAAGGAGTTAAAGACAAATGCCTTATTTCCATTTATTTTCAATAGTTAAAGACAAATGCCTTGCTTCATGTATCCGCAGAAAACACCTCTTTTACTTTTTTACCTTTTTCTTATTTAATGTCCGGTATGACGTTCTTCAGCTCATCTATCACCTCGGAGTTCATCACGCCTTCCTTTACGACTATGAATATGGTGTCGTCGCCGGCGATGGTGCCGATGATTGACGACAGCCCGCTGTTATCGATGTTGTATGCCAGACTGCTGGCGTAGCCCGGACGGGTCTTGATTACGCCCATGTTGCCCGAAAAGTTGATTGACATGAAGCCCGACGTGAGCAGCATCTCGGCGGCGCGCTTCGGACTGGCCACGCGCTTGTACATCGTCTCGTTGGGCAGCACATAGAAGTATTTGCCGCCAAGACTGGTGGCCTTGGCCACTTTGAGCTGCTTCATGTCACGGCTCAGCGTGGCCTGCGTCACGACGTAACCCTCCTTGGCGAGGGCTTTCAACACATCGTCCTGACAGCAAAGCTCCTGGCTCGATATGAGCATCCGCAACGTCTGCAGCCGACTGTTCTTTGATTTCATTTGTGAATATTTATACAGTTACGGGTGCAAATATATGAATAAATATTCACAACGGCAAATGTTTTTGCATAAAAATGCAAAAACATTTGCCGTTGTGAGAGTAGTTAGAAGTAGTTATAGGTAGTTAAAGTCATTTGGCAAAATAGTTAGGGCAGTTAAAGTCATTACCTTTTACAAGCATTGATGCCAACCAACAAAGGTAATGACTTTAACTACCCTAACTGCCTATAACTACTTAACTACTAAAAACAAGAAACCTACTCCCTGTTGCCGCCGAATATCCTTAAGAGGTAGAGGAAGAGGTTGATGAAGTCGAGGTAGAGCGAGAGCGAGCCCATGAGGGCTATTTTCTGTGCATCCTCGCTGACGTCGTCGGCCTCGACGAGCATCTGCTTGATTTTCTGCGTGTCGTAAGCCGTGAGACCCACGAAGATGAGCACGCCGATGTAACTCAGGATAAGGCTGAAGCCGCCGCTCTTCACTAAGAAGACGTTGACCAGCGTGGCGATGATGAGGCCTATGAGGGCCATCATCAGGATGCGCCCCAGCGACGACAGGTCTGCCTTAGTGAAATATCCGATTAGCGACATTGCGGCAAATGTGCCGGCCGTGATGAAGAACACGGAGGCTATCGACTGCATCGTGTAGGCCATGAAGATGACCGACAGCGTGGCACCGTTGAGCACCGAGTAGAGCACGAACAACATCGTGGCCGTAGGCAGCGAGAGGCGGTCGATGCGCGCCGAGACGTACCATACCAAGGCGATTTCGGCGATGAACAGCGCCCAAATCTTCCACTGCGCGCTGAACAGCGCAGTCATTATGCCGGGACTGGTGGCCACGCCGTAGGCCGTGAAGCCCGTGATGACGAGCGCAAGCGTCATCCATACGTACACCTTGCGCATCAGTGCGGGGAAGGCTACCGTTGCGGCCTGCTCCTTCTCGCGTATTAGTTCATACAATCTGTCTTCGTTCATAATCTCTTAAAATTTGGTTTCTTTAATGTGAATAAAATACATTCAGACTACAAACATACGTAAAAAAACAACAACCGCCGTGTATTTTAAGGAAAAACATACATTATTCACAAATATACATTATTTGTAAAAGGTAGAAAGGTAGAAAGGCAGAAAGGTACAAGACATAGTATCTACATACTGCGTCTGTGCGTTTACCTTTCTACCTTTTTACCTTTTTTCAGCACACCACGCTGCCGGGCTTCACGTCGCCTGACGGGGTGATGACGCTCAGCGAGCCGTCAAAGTCTTCGGCCGAGAGTATCATGCCCTGGCTCTCTATGCCCTTGAGCTTGCGGGGGGCGAGGTTGGCCACGAAGCATACGCGGCGGCCTACGAGCTCTTCGGGCTTGTAATGCTTGGCTATGCCGCTGACGATGGTGCGTTCCCGGCCGCTGCCGTCGTCGATGGTAAACTTGAGCAGCTTGTCGGCCTTCTTCACTTTCTCGCAGGCCTTTACGAGGCCCACGCGGATGTCAACCTTCTCGAAGTCGGCAAAGTCTATTACGGGCTTCACTTCCTTGGCCTTGTATGCCGCGGCCTCGTTAGCCTTCTTGGTCTCTTCGAGCTTGTTGAGCTGCGCCTCTATTACGGCGTCGTCTATTTTCTCGAACAGCAGTTCGGGCTCGTTCAGCTTGTGGCCGGTGGCGAGCAGGTCGATTGAGCCGAGCTGTTCCCAATCGAGCGTGTCAACGGCCAGCATATCCTTAAGTCTCTTGCTGCTGAAGGGCAGGAAGGGCTCGAAGGCTATCGCCAGGTTGGCGACGAGCTGTAGCGAGATGTTGAGGATGGTCTCAACGCGGGCCATGTCGGTCTTGGCCACCTTCCACGGCTCGGTGTCGGCAATGTACTTGTTGCCGATGCGCGCCAGATTCATGGCTTCCTTTATGGCGTCGCGGAACTTGAAGCCGTCTAAAAGACGCTCCACCGAGGCTTTCACGTCGTGGAACTCGTCGATGGTCTTGCGGTCGATGTCGTGAAGCTCGCCGCGGGCGGGCACGGTGCCGTCAAAGTATTTCTTGGTGAGCTGCAGGGCGCGGTTGACGAAGTTGCCGTAGATGCCCACGAGCTCGCTGTTGTTACGCTCCTGATAGTCGCGCCAGGTGAAGTTGTTGTCCTTTGTCTCCGGGGCGTTGGCCGTGAGCACGTAGCGCAGCACGTCCTGCTTTCCGGGCAGTTCCTCAAGGTACTCGTGCAGCCACACAGCCCAGTTGCGCGACGTCGATATTTTGTCGTTTTCGAGGTTGAGGAACTCGTTTGCGGGCACGTTGTCGGGCAGTATGTAGCCGCCGTGGGCCTT
>CALUGX010000075.1 GCA_944320285.1 uncultured Prevotella sp. | reverse complement strand
GCCATTTCGCTGATAATGCACAAAAGAATCACTACGACTCTCGCAAAGGCCAAGGCCCTCAAGATGTATGTGGAGCCCTTGATCACCCGTTCAAAGAACGACACCACGACTTCACGCCGTGTCGTTTTCCGCTACTTGCAGAACAAGTATGCCGTAACCGAGCTATTCAAGGAAATCGCAACGAAGGTGGCCGACCGTCCAGGAGGTTACACCCGCATCATCAAGCTCGGCACACGCCAGGGCGACGCCGCTGATGTTTGCTTCATCGAGCTTGTAGACTACGATGAGAACATGGCCAAGACTCCGAAGACGGCCAAGAAGACCCGCCGTAGCCGCCGCTCAAAGGGTGCAGAAGCTCCTGCCGCAGAGACAGCCGCTACTACAACGGAAGCTCCTGTTGCAGAGGTCAAGGCTGAAGCTCCCGCAGAGGAAGCTCCCAAGGCTGAATAATCAAGTTAGGAAGTATATCTCTATTATAACGCTCCTTTCCGTGATGGGAAGGAGCGTTTTTTATATCTTATTCCATAGAGTTAAATTTTGCTAACAACGTGTATTACTTGTTATAAGGTAAAGATTATTTACCTATATTTGCAAAGGCTTCCACGCCGATGCTTCCTTTAGGGAGAAGCGGGGTGGGGGTCTCATATATGAGAAGGCGTTTACTTGACGCTTTGTTTTGACGCATAGAAACTTCGCAACTTTCAATCCAGTCAAACACAAAGCAACAGTAGATGCTCATGGGTATGTTTATACCGCCGGCGTTTGCCCCTCTTTTCGGGGTAAGTGTCTGCGTATGTACATATCGGCGTGGGCTTCTGCGTTGCTCGTTCTGACTGGGTGGGCAATGCGAAGGCCTCTATGCGTGGAACGGGTGACGGTGATAGGCTCCACGCTTTTTTATTTACTAACCAATACAATTAAATCATTCGGTTCGGAGTCTGCCGTATTTATTAAAGGGGAGAACCATGGGAACGATGATTTTGATTTCCGGGAAGGCTTGTTGGGGTAAAACTTCGTTAATTAAATCTTTGGCTGCAAAGATGCCAATGTCGGATATTTCTTACATGAAATTTTCAGGTGAAAAAATAGATAAACCTGAAGGTTGTTATGGGGATATTTTATGTACGGGAAAAGTTTTATCTGTTAATGGGATGGAAAAGTCCGTTGGATTTTCGAGTGCCGGTGACTATGCCAAATTTATAATTGATGCACTGAATATCCTTACGCATGGCCATGAAAAGGAATTGGATGTTTTTGTGTCGGCGTGTCGTCCACGGGGAGGAACGATCGTGACTGCTGTGAATTTGGCCAAGAAGTATGGTTACGAAGTGATAGTGGCCTCAAACTATCATGGCGTGGATTTGTTTTCATCTGACGATTATTATGCTATGGGATGTAAAAGCGTTCTTTCGTCAGGGCTGGACTTGAATGATGTGTGTGTCGATGCAATGGTGGAATTAATAAAGAAAGTGTGACCTTTCAGAATGAAGAAATAATTATAACTAAAACATAAAGCCTATGAACTTTACTTTTACTTTAAGGCATTTCAGGAAACGCCTGTTTGCCTTGCTTGCAGTAATGTGCTGCTTCGTTGTTGTCGTCGCGAGCGATAAGGTCGGCGACTTGTATTATGACTTTGACACAAACAACCTTACGGCTACCGTTACTTATGAGTCAACAGCTTCGTCGAACTATTCTTCGTTGACATCCGTTACCATACCTTCCACGGTACAGTTTAACAGTGTTGACTATAAGGTGACGGCAATAGGTGCGAGTGCTTTCCGTTATTGTTCTTCATTAGAGAGCCTAACAATTCCAGCTTCCGTTACAGAAATCGGTCATTCTGCGTTCAACGGCTGCACAGGGCTTAAAAACCTGCGTTTTGATGACGGTGTGGAAACGTTGAACTTGGGTTATAAGCCTTATTCTTCGAGTGAAGTATACGGTCTTTTTAAAGATTGTGCGCTGGAAACACTTTATCTTGGCAGAAACATCGATTATATAGATTATTCCAGTTCATATCCTTTTGACAGTTACCCGTCACGGTATGGATATTCGGCATTTTATGACCAATTCAATCTTTCCAGTGTTATCATAGGTGACAATGTTACAACATTGCCTAAATATTTGTTTTATCAGTGTGAAGGGTTAACTTCCATAGATTTAGGTAATGCGCTCACAATAATACCTGATTATTTTTGCCGTGGATGTTCCTCTTTACAGTCGATAGACATACCTAATACAGTGAAGTCGATAGGTGCTTATGCTTTTTATGGGGCGAAGAGTTTGGCAGATTTAACAATGGGTTCCAGTATCACGTCAATAGGTGATTATGCTTTTTATGGGACAACGGCCTTGACGGATATTACCTTGCCAGGCACGCTGACAGAGATCGGATCGTACGCTTTTTATAATAGTGGACTGGTTTCTGTTGATATACCGAATGCCGTTACCTCGTTGGGCGATTATGCTTTTTCACATAGTTCAATCACAAGTGCCACAATCGGTGTTGGTGTTGCTTTGTTGCCGACATATCTGTTCAGCGATTGTGACCAGTTGAAAGAAGTCGTTATTGGCAGTGGCGTAACTGAGATTGACTCTTATGTGTTTTCAAACTGTACTTCACTTGCTTCAGTAACGATAGGCGCAAATGTCGGAAGCATAGGTCTACGCACATTTAGTGGCTGTTCGTCATTAGAGAGCCTAACAATTCCTGCTTCTGTGACAGAAATTGGTCATTATGCGTTCAACGGATGTGCAGGGCTTAAGAACCTGCGTTTTGAGGATGGCTTGGAAACGTTGAACTTGGGTTATAATAATTATTCTTCTTCGGGTACAGGATCAGGCCTTTTTAAAGATTGTGCGTTGGAAACACTTTATCTTGGTAGAAATATTGATTATTTGGATTATAATAGTTCATATTCCTTTGACAGTTACCCGTCACGGTACGGATATTCGGCATTTTATGACCAGCCGAGCCTTGCAAACGTTACGATAGGAGCAAGCGTGACAGAGCTTTCTGCTTACCTTTTTTATAAGAATACGGCAATAGCATCAACTAATTTACCGTCAGTTATAAGAATCGGTGATCATTGCTTTGACGGTTGCTCCAAGTTGTCCGTCCTTACCTTTGGCAATAATCTTGAGGCCATTGGCGATTATGCGTTTAATAATTGCACAAACCTGACGAACCTTAGTTTTCCCGATGCTACAACAAACATAGGCAACTATGCTTTTTATAACTGCCAGAGCGTTACACAGATTTCAATCGGCGCGAACATGACGACCGTAGGCAACAGCGCATTCCAGAATTGCATCGCCCTGACTGCTGCCCGCTTTCCGGATGCTTTGTCCACGCTCGGTACGTCGGCTTTTGAGGGGTGTAAAAAGCTGACATACGTGACACTGGGTGCTAACCTGACGGCAATCCAAGCAAGGACTTTCAGGGACTGCATAGTGCTTTCAGAGATGGTAGTGCCTGACAAGGTTACGTCTATCGGTGATTATGCGTTTTATAACTGTAGCGGCATAGCTTCGATGAAACTGTCGGCAATGCTGAAGACCATTGGAGCACAGGTGTTTTATAACAACTCGTTCGTGAACTTGGAGATACCAGGCACGGTGGAACAGATGGGCTCTGATTGTTTTCATGGTTGCACAAGACTGATGTATCTGACATTCCAAGACGGTGACGGAACGTTGAAGATAAGTAATTCCGGCTCAACGAGTTCGCAAACGGATTACAGTTGTGAGTATGATTATTTTTATGACTGTCCGATACGCGTACTTTACATTGGTAAAAATTTGGAATACAGTTATTCATCAAGTAAATCTATTTATGACTTGGAAGCAGGAACGAGAAAGAGCCGTGCGAGTGCTCCTTTCGCTTACAAGACCTCAATCCGCAGTGTGACAATAGGACCCAAAGTGACGGTGATGTATAACCATCTTCTGAACGGATGCTCTGGTATAACGGAGTTGACGATGCCTGACGGTTTGCAAAAAGTTAATTCAGACGCACTTGCCAACTGCACCGGTCTTACAGAATTAACATTCCCCGGTTCGCTTACGTTCTTGGGTAGCAGTGCGGTACAAGGTTCAACTGCAATATCTTCAGTTACGTTTAAGGACGGTGAGCCTGAACTTACAATCGGCAGCTACGGTTTTGCGGATTGTCCTTTGACGGAACTGTATATAGGTAAAACGATAACTTATTCAGCTTCAAATGAATACTCGCCGTTTAAGAATAAGTCGAGCCTTGCTACTGTAACGTTCTCCCATTCGGGTACGGTGCGTGCCATACACGACAACTTGTTGTGGGGCGTGTCTGGAATACAGTCACTTGACTTGCCTGAAAGCATAATGTCAATCGGACCTTCGGCGTTCCGTGAGATGACTGCGTTGGCATCGGTCACGTTGCCGTCGCAAATCCCTTTGGTGGCTTCATACCTTTTTTATAACGACGTGGCCTTGCCCTCGATTGTAATTCCTGACAATGTTACGACTGTAGACCAATGCGCCTTTTCAAAATGCAGCGCATTACAGCAGGTAAAAATCGGCTCTTCGGTGGCAACGATAAACAATAATGCCTTTGACGGCTGTTCTACTTTGTCGTCTTTGGAAATTCCCGCAAATGTGAAAACCATCGGCAACGATGTGTTTGCACGTTGTTCCGCCTTGGCCGACCTGACTTTGGCTGACGGCACCGAATATCTTAACTTAGGATACTGCACCAGTCAATCGCGCGGACTCTTCCGTGACTGTCCGTTAGTAAAACTGCATATCGGGCGTTGGGTGATGTACCAAGACAACTCTGACAAGTATTCGCCGTTCGCGTTCATCACTACACTTAATGAACTGACCATCGGAGAGACAGTGCAGCTTATAGGCAAGTATGCCTTTAAGGGTTGTACGGGCATAGAGAACCTGTATGTGCCTGATGGTGTGGGTACTATTGCATTGGAGGCTTTCTATGGTTGCTCCGGATTGAAGTCGTTACGTCTGAGCAATAATCTTATCTCTCTTGCCGAGCGAGCTTTTGCCTCGTGTACAAGTCTGCCGGAAGTTACGTTGCCTGCGTCGTTGGAGGCAATATCAGAGGAGAGCTTTGCCGACTGTTCTTCATTGGTGAGGGCGGATTTGGGCGAGACGCTTCTGACAATCGGCCCGCGCGCATTTGCGAATTGTGTGAAACTTGAAAAAGCCGACATACCTGAAACGGTGTATGGCCTTGGCGTAGAATCGTTCAGCGGTTGTGTATCGTTACCATACGCAGTTGTTCCCGGTGGCATAAGTTCCGTCGGTTCCAAGGCTTTTGCCGGGTGTACAAGCATAGGCTGGGTATCGTTGAGCGAGAAAGTGACGTCAATAGGTGAGGATGCTTTTGCCGGAATAACGGGCATAAAGTACATTAAATCATATAATACCATACCGCCAGAGGGACTGCCTGGCTTCGAGCAAAACGTGAAAGATGAGGCGACACTGTTTATCCCTGCAGAGTCTATGGATTATTATAAGTATTCACCTACATGGGAGGAATTTCTCAATATCCGCGCGCTCTCTGACGATGTTTTTGTTACAGACGTGACCATAAGTCAAACAGAAGCCAAGCTGAAAGATACAGAGACCTTGCAACTTAAGGCAACGGTAACTCCTGCTGACGCAACGAATCTTAGTGTCATCTGGAAATCGAGCAATGAGGAGGTGGCTATTGTTGACCAAACAGGCCTTGTTACGGCTGTCGGCGTAGGTAGCGTTGATATTTCGGCCGTGGCTGCAGACGGTTCAGGTGTGGCCGGTGTCTGCGCCGTAACTGTCGAACCGATGCTCGTGGCATCGTTGACTGTTGAGCCGGCAGAAGTGTCTGTCAAGGAGAATCGCAGCGTCCAGCTAAGTGCAACTATCACCCCCGTTACGGCTACGACACCAGAAGTTGTATGGAAGTCGAGCAATGATGAAATTGCAACTGTTGACGAGTCAGGTAACGTAAACGCAATAAGTGAGGGTTCAGTGGTTATAACCGCTGAAGCCACAGACGGTTCAGGCGTAGTGGGACAGTGTAGCGTTACGGTATTACCGACGTTGAAAGGCGACTCTAACGATAATGACGAAGTAACAGTTACCGATGCGGTTAATACAGCAAACTATGCAATAGGCAAGGAAGTGACTGCTTTCTACTTCAAGGCTGCTGACGTGAACTCTGACAATCAAGTTACGATGGCAGATGCCTCAGGCACAATCTCTATTGTTCTTGAACAACCTGTAGCGGCGGGGACCATGCTTTATGCCATGCCACGTGCAAACTCGTCAGTCATGGATTGCCTCGTAATGGATGACTTTACGTTGAAGCCTGGGAAGGCTGCGACTGTATTTATCTCGCTTGACAATATGGTTGATTACGTAGCCTTGCAAGCAGACATAACGTTGCCCGAAAGCATGACATTAGAGAGTGTTAAGAAGGGGTTGCGTGCCGATGCCAATCATTCACTATTCGTTCACCGATTAGGCGGTAATGTAGTGCGCGTAGTGCTGTTCGCCGCAAATAATTCGGCTTTTACAGATGCGGAAGGCGCGATTATTGAGCTTGTTGTCAAATCAGACAATCCTGACTGTGGTAGCATTGAGATGAGCAACATCATAGCTTCAGACGCCGATGCAAATGAATACCACCTTACTTCGATAGGGGGGCACAATGCCTCAGCCACAAGTATAAGCGGCGTTGATGAAGGCGGTATAGGTGTCGCTTCCGGCAACGGTGGAGTATCCTTCATGAATGCAGAAGGCAAGCACATCTATATTTATTCGCTTGACGGTTCGCTTGTAGCTTCGTTTGTTGCTGCCAGTTCAGACGAGTTCCAAGCCCTTGTTGGCGGTGTTTACATCGTCAGGATAGGTGAAATGGTAAAAAAAGTGCTGGTTGAATAATTAAATGGATTGTGTGATGAGCAATAAAATAATACAATTGTTGACACTTGTGGTACTGTGCTTTGTCGCAGTGCCGCAAGTATCGGCTCAAGACAGGTTCTATGCTGATGATTTTAATATGGAACCTGGAACTACGGGCACGGTTAGTTTTAGTCTTGAGAACTCACAGGAGTTCGTTGGCTTTCAGGCTGATTTTGTCTTGCCTGAAGGTCTTGAGATAGTTCCCGTGGGTGATGCTCTTGGCGTTCTAACTTCCCGTGCGGATGATACTTATTCGCTGTTTAGTAATACACTTGCTGACGGAACGGTTAGGATTGGAGCTTTTTCAGTGCAGAATACTCCATTTGTTGGTAGTTCAGGCGGCTTGTTGGATGTCACTTTCCGTACAACGTCTGACTTCGTAGGCGGAGTGTTGCATATTAGGAACATAAAGTTTGTTGACTTGAGCAATAATGATGTTGTTTTGCCGGATGTATCCGTAAACGTTGGTACGCAATATGTAAACAGCTTTTACATCCAAGATTTCCATATAGATGTCGGCGAAACCAAGACTGTTTCCATGATGCTTGATAACGAACAGGCTTTCACTGCATTTCAGGCAGATATATATATGCCGGCGGGATTGTCTGTTGTCCCTAATTCTTTTACTTTGACATCCCGTGCCGGCGCACATAGTATATCGTCAAAAGATTTTGGGGATGGTCGTACAAGAATAGCTTGCTTTTCTACGTCAAGTGAAGACTTTACAGGAAACGCCGGAGCGTTGGTGACTTTTGATGTTACTGCAGACAAAAATGTATCTGAAACTGCCGTGGTTGAAATCCGAAACGTGCGTTTTACAACATCTGGTACAAAAGAGGTCAGTTTGCCTAATTCGTCATGTTCAGTTACTACAGAGCGTGCTTTTGTTGAGTTATTGGTTCTTAGCCCGTCATCTTTGACTCTTTTCGAGGGGCAATCAACAGCCCTTACGGTAGAGGTGCTTCCTGAATATGCGTCGACAAAGGATGTTGAATGGAGTAGCAGTGCTCCTGACGTTGCAACGGTTGATGCTTCAGGTCGCGTGGTTGCTGTTAAAGCTGGTTCAGCCGTTATAACTTGTTCGGCTGTAGATGGTTCAGGCGTTCAGGCCACTTGTAATGTTACAGTTACTGAAGTCCCTGTCACTTCTATAAAAGTTGTTCCTTCCGAGTTGTCGCTTAAAGTTACTGAGAGTGCGCGACTTGTCGCCACGATTGAGCCGGAAACAGCTTCGAATAAAAACTTATCTTGGAGTAGTAGTGATGAAACTATTGTAAGGGTTGACGCTGAAGGAAATGTGACGGCTGTTAAGGAAGGTCGTGCCGTGGTGACAGTTACTGCTGTAGATGGCTCTGGTGTAAAAACGGAAGTTATTGTTACCGTGTTGTCTACTCCGGTGTCATCCATCGTACTTAACCGCGAGACGGCGGCGTTGCAAGTATCGGGTACAATCCGACTTTCGGCAACAGTCATGCCCGAAACGGCAACGAATAAAGGTGTAACGTGGTCGTCAAG
>CALUGX010000074.1 GCA_944320285.1 uncultured Prevotella sp. | reverse complement strand
ATGCCTCCCGGCGTCTTGTAGGGCGCGAAGATGGAGTCGAGCGTGGCGGCGTTGACTTCTCTTATGGTGTACCCGTCGGCGTTGCTGTTATACATCTCATAAGTTATTTTGTCAAGGAACAGGCTGTCGTTCCTCACCGTCCAGTGGCCCGTGAAGCCCTCCCAGTTGGCCGTGTTTATCCCCCTGTCGCCGGGCAGGGCGGTCGTCACGGCCTTGCGGAGCGTCCCGTCGAAGCATACGGGGCGCGCCAAGAGTCCCCATTCCGTGCCGTTGATTGTTATAATGTCGCATTCCTGCCCTGTGGCAAAGGCCGTAGTGCAGGTCATCAGTGTCACGGCAGCCGTTGCGAGTCTGCGTAAGTTCATGTTCCCTTCAGTGTGTTTAAGCGTCGTTTACACTGCGAATATAATGCCTTTTTTCGGTAAAAGCAAGCAACGGGGCGTTTTTCCGTGTTTTTATCCTTGTCTGTGCCGTGTGTTGGCAAGTGCCGTTGGCTTTGCCGTTTATCATAGTCGGCAATATGCAAAACCGCAGTCCGTTTCTGCATATCGCATTCGTTTAACGCCGTGAGAATGCCGCTTGCCGGTTTAAAACGTGTTCTCGACTGGAAAAATGCCGAAATTCCACGTTTTGCGTAAACTGTTGACACATAGCGGTTTATACTCGTTTGCCAATGTGGTGATGTTTATGGGATATGCGAAATGTGCCCTTTTGCACCCCGAAAAGCCGCCTTTTGCAGCCTCAAAAGAGCCATTTTGGTTTGCCGAGGCTGCCCTTTTATGTCTTGACAAATTACGATTTTGCAAACTGTACATTGCAAAATCGTAATTAAAATGCCTCTGTCGTACATCAAAACGGCCATTTTGGGCCGTTTTGAAGACCTGCTTCATTGAAACAAACTGTAACGTATTTTTACTTCACTTGTTGCATATTTATGCAAAACCGGTAATCGGATGTAGGGCGTTCATTTTAATAAAAAACGTCAAAACCGTCGCGTTGTCAATATTATTGCTTACCTTTGCCAATCATGAAAGGTCTTGTTCCATATACCATAAACGTAAACGGAAAGCTCGTTGATTTGTCGGAGCCGCAGGTGATGGGCATACTCAACGCCACGCCTGACTCGTTTTACGCCGGCAGCCGCCGGCGGACGGAGGCGGAGATAGAGGCGCGTGCCGACCAGATAATGGCCGAGGGCGGGACGATAATCGACGTGGGGGCTTACTCTACGCGCCCGGATGCGGAGCGTGTGGAAACGGCCGAGGAAATGGAGCGTATGCGCACGGCTCTGCGGGCGGTTAGGCGGGTGCAGCCGGAGGCGGTCGTCTCGGTTGACACATTCCGTCCCGAAGTGGCTCGCATGGCCGTGGAGGAGTTCGGCGCGGGTATCATCAACGACGTGTCGGGCGGCAATCCGGACGGTGCTTTCGGCGGCGAAGAAATGCAGGAGAGTGCTTACCGTGAGACGCCGGGCGCCGGCGTGCCGCCGATGTTCAGTGAAGCTGCGCGCCTCGGTGTGCCATATATATTGATGTCTTCGCGCCCCAACATCATCAGCGTCATGCAAGATTTCGCGGCGAAGGTGCAGTTGCTGCGTGACCTTGGGCAGAAGGACATTATCCTTGACCCCGGTTTCGGCTTCGGCAAGACCGTCGCCGAGAATTACGCCTTGCTCTCCCGGCTTGACGGTTTGCAGACTATGGGGGTGCCTGTGCTCGTAGGAGTGTCGCGCAAGTCGATGATTTCACGCCTCCTGGATACCGACGCCTCCGGCGCGCTTAACGGCACCACCGTCGTCAACACGCTTGCCTTAGCCTTGGGCGGGGTGTCAATCCTGCGTGTGCATGACGTGAAGGAGTGTGTAGAAGTTGTGAAAATTTACAAGCAGACGAGCAGTTTGTGAGGGGTGTCAAAAATGAATCAGGCAGGAGTAAAACGCTTTGCGTCGGAGCATTAGTGAGGATTTTGGATTTTGCGCCCGCACAACGGGCAAATGTAAAGCAGCCAGAAGCATGGTCTGTATCCCGTTTGCGGTATGGATCAATCATGCCTCCGCTAAACCTCTGATAACTTCTTAATCTTGATTTTTTTCGCCCTTCTTCGTGACTTGTTAACTTGCTTGCTATAAAAAAATGAATATGTTTGATTTCGGCATAAAAGATATTATCGACATTCTGTGTGTCGCCCTGATGCTTTACTACATCTACCGGCTCATGAAAGAGTCGCGGTCGCTCAATGTCTTTATAGGCGTCATGGTGTTCATCCTTATCTGGTTGTTTGTGAGCCAGGTAATCGAGATGCGCCTATTGGGGAGCATAATGGACAAGCTGGTAAGCGTCGGCGTTATAGCCATAATCATATTGTTCCAAGAGGAGATACGCAAATTCCTTTACAATCTCGGCACACACCGTAAGGTAAACAGTATAATACGCCTCTTCTCGTCGGGCGACAAGGAGGAGCGTGTCGATATGGAGTCGATAATGCCCATTGTCATGGCCTGCATGAGCATGAGCAAGGGCAAGGTGGGCGCCCTGATAGTAATCGAACGGCTGACGCCGCTCGACGAGATTGTGGAGACTGGCGACGTGATAGACGCCAACATCAATCAACGCCTTATCGAAAACATATTTTTTAAGAACTCGCCGCTGCACGACGGGGCTATGGTGATAAGCAAGAAACGCATACGCGCCGCCGGCTGCATACTGCCCGTGAGCCACAGTTTTGACATACCGAAGGAACTCGGCTTGCGCCACCGTGCCGCTATGGGCATATCGCAGGACAGCGACGCCGTGGCAATAGTGGTTTCTGAAGAGACCGGGCGCATATCTGTAGCCATCAAGGGACAGTTTCATCTGCGCCTCTCTGCGGAGCAGCTTGAGAGCATCCTGACGCGCGAGCTTGACTTCTGAAAAGAAGCGTATCCGTAGTTGTGCCGACTGTAGCTGTTATTTATCAACACGTTTTAAATCGAAAGTGATATGCGTTACATTGTTATAATTTGTAATCTGTAGCTATCATTGTTGTTGTATATTATTGCAGATGTGATAAAAAAGCGTTAAAAAACGAGACTGCCGCCATTTTTTTAACATTATATATTTGTTTTGTCAAGATAAAAACGTATATTTGTGGTGTCTAATATTAAAGTTTTAGTGTCATGGTAGATTTTAAGAAATTCTCAGCTATCCTTTCCTGCCTTGACGATTATATGGTTCTCAAGGGCAAGAAGGAAATTGGCGACATGGAGGCCAATATGGAGTTGGAGCGTGTCGGTTTGTTGGAAGATTCCCAGCCCAATCCGGGTTCTCCTCTGCGGGATTTGTTCATGAAGTTACGGGATGCCAACCTCTTGCCGCAAAACATAAAGCAAGCGTATGGCGCATGGACCATCAAGCTGTCTTCAACGATGGCAAAGTTTCCACTTATCAATCAGTTCCAGTATTGTTGATTGCTGTTATTGTTGATTGCTGTTGTTGAAGGTCTAATCCCGCTGCGCCCCGATACGGTCGGAGCGCAGCGGGATGTTTTGTTTATTGGCGTTTGTATGATGGAAGATTGTAGTTAAATTAAGTTAATGACATTCAACGTTGGTACAACTTATCCGTCATATACGTAAATTTGCAACAAATTATCACTTAACAGTAAAAAATAAAGTATGAAGAAGAATGTTTTAGCAATCTCGCTTCTGGCGGGATGTCTGCTGGCAACCAGTTGTGTAAGCAAGAAAGAACTTGAGAACTGCCAGCTTGAGAACAAAGAATTGACAGGCAAATATGAGGATTCGCAGAATAAGCTGTCTGACGCCAACACGCAACTCGCCGCAAGCAAGGTGCGCGTGGCAAGCCTCGAAGAGCAGCTCGAACAAACCAAGGGCACGCTCTCGTCACTGCAAAGCTCGCTCGACAAGAGCCTCACGGCAAGCAATCAGACAACGGTGAACATATCTAAACTGGTAGACCAAATCAATGAGTCGAACCAATATATCCGCCACTTGGTTGAAGTTAAGAGCAAGAGCGACTCGCTCAACCTCATACTCACCAACAACCTGACACGCTCGTTGAGCAAGGAGGAGATGAAAGAGGTGGACGTGCAGGTGCTCAAAGGCGTGGTTTATATCTCGCTGGCCGACAATATGCTTTACAAGAGCGGCAGCTACGAGATAAACGAGCGCGCCGCCGAGACGCTCAGCAAGATAGCCAAGATAATAAAGGACTACAAGGACTACGACGTGCTTATCGAAGGTAACACTGACAATGTGCCTGTGAACGCCTCGGCTGCGTCAATGAAGAACATCCGCAACAACTGGGATTTGTCTTGTCTGCGTGCGTCAAGCGTGGTACAGTCGCTCATCAACGATTACGGCGTAGACCCGAAGCGTCTCACCGCCGGAGGCCGTGGCGAGTTCAACCCGGTAACGTCTAACGACACCGAGGTAGGCAAGCAGCGCAACCGCCGCACGCAGATCATCATCACGCCGAAGCTCGACCAGTTCATGGACCTTATCGACAAGGCTCCCGAAAGTGCTGACGCCCAGTAATTACTTAATGGCGTAAATGTTTTTATTTACGATAAATCCACCTGCCGCATCCGGCAGGTGGATTTTTGTTTAATGAATATCCGCAATCATCCTATACGTTTTTTAGTGGGCTTTATCAACAAGGCGAATGTCTTTAAATCCTTAGCGACAGCAGGGAGCGAAATTCCTTTGAACGAAGTGAAAAAACTTCTTTAACTACTGATGAATGGCCGCTTTTCGGGCATTCATATTATTTTATATATTCTATTACCCGTTAAAATTGTTCTAAATGTCCGATTTAACATTTAGCTTTGCACCTTTCTTCGTATTATGTATTAACTAATTCCTTAACTTTGGGAAACAACAAGAATGTGAGAGCGAAAAGTGTTTAACCTAAAAAACAAATTATTAATTATGGACAAGAAAGCTATTATAAAAAAATTACGGGAACTTTCAGTAAACATGGGTGTAAGTCTGCCTAATGGCATAGACTTTAATCTTGACGGTGGAGTGCTTAGGTTGAAAGTGTCGGGAAAAGGTGTTGTTGCGAATATGCAGACAGACAGTTCGGCGTTTGAAGGATGGGCGGTTTGCATAAAGTCTTGGATGAAAGAGGTTGAGAATGTCGTTATAGGGTGGGAACGCCCGGTTTACAGCATTGATCCTAAGGAAAAGAACCGGCAAGAAAAGCATTACTATCGTTTCCTTTTACGTGCGGCGTTCTTTGATGAAAACTATCCGTGGGTGTCAATAGAAGGGAAAAACAAATCTGAAATTGACGAAGTAAAGGGGAAAATTCCTTTATTAGTCGTCAATTATCCCAAGACGAAATCGAAACAAACGGCCAAAAACGGTGAAGCAAAATTGGAACGTAAACTGGTTGAGCGGTTTAGCAACCTAAGGCATCAGTTGCCTGTTGGCTTGTTTATTAATGGTGATATTTCTGTCGCCAATACTTTCACTCCCCGCGGTGCGAGTCAGATTGATATTTGGGAACTTGATAATGGAAACTTAAAAATTTATGAGCTTAAAGACCGTGGCAACAAACACGTAGGCATTATTTCCGAATTGATGTATTATGCAAATGTAATGCGGTTACTTGTTGAAGGTAAAATTAATTACCCGGAAGAATTTAAAAATGAGAAAAGAGACTATCGTGGGGAAAAGGTCTTGTATAAGGCCTTGGTCGAAAAGGAAATCAAGAAAGTAAAAGCCCAGTTTTGGACTTTCGGTTTTCATCCGTTGATTAACGGTTGTTTGGCTGATGTTTTAAAAATAATGAATCAAAGCGAGGCGGGCGTTAATGTGGAGTATGGTGTCCGCGAAATGCCTGAAGACTTGTTGGAAAATGAATGTTGATGGAATTTTAATCATAAGGCAATGAGTAAGAAAAAAGACCAAAAACGGAAAGAGGCGTTAAGCAGGAAGGCAAAGAACGAGTCGTTCAGGTTTCAGGTTTGGTGGAACAGGGACAAGCGTGGACTTGATGTTCCTGATGACGACCAGCTTGTGAATAAAGAGCTGGATGTTATTTGTGAAAAAGGTTTGACTGACGGATTGTTGGCTTTGGCGGATGTGGTGTCAGGCGTGCGGAATGATTTGGGATGTCGGCCTGAGCTTGATAAGGGCTCGCTTAACGGGGCGGCCGTGCCTTATATTCTCGGAATTGTTGGCATAGAACCGGGTGGGGTAGGATGTGCCACATCGCCGCTCGCCGATGCCGGCAAGATAGATTTGCCGCTTCAGGTTGACATCTATTATGACAACGAGTGCCGTAACAGGGTGATGGACTGGGTGAAGGAACGTTATCATGACATAACGGCTCGTCTCGGACAGCCGGCCCTGAAGCTGCCGAATATGGTTGTGGTGTTTAAGCGTGTGTTAAAACCGTAAGAAAACGGTTCCCGTTTAAAAGGGAAAATGTAAGACATGAAGATTAAAGTGCATCGTGGTGCTTCCCAGATAGGCGGTTGCATAACCGAAATATCAACAGAAGGTTGTAAGATTTTCATTGATTTCGGTTGCAATCTGCCTGGCTGTGGAAGTATGGAGTTGACTAAAGCGCAGGTTGGGAATATGACGGCCGGTGCCGATGCGATATTTTACACCCATTACCATGCCGACCACGTAGGGCTTCACGCCCTTGTGCCTGACGGTGTGCGGCAGTATATCGGTGCCGGCGCAAGGGACGTGATGAGGTGTAAATATGAGGTACTCGGTCAGCACGAAAACTTGCTTTTGACAGAAAAGATGCTTACTTATACCGTTGGTCGTGACATTGATGTCGGCGGTAAGGGCTTAATTATAGTTACTCCTTATTTTGTAAGTCATTCGGCGTTTGACTCTTATATGTTGAAAATATGTTGTGACGGCAAGACAATACTGCACACAGGCGATTTCAGAAGGCACGGCTATTTGGGAAAAGGACTGTTCCATACTTTGCAGGAGCACGTAGGGCAGATTGATATTCTGATAACCGAGGGTACGATGCTGGGGCGTAGGGATGAGGCCGTTATACGTGAGTTTGACATCCGGCGGAACGTTGTAAAGCTGTTAAGAGGGCATAAATACGTTTTTGCCTTGTGTTCTTCCACCGACATTGAACGGTTGGCGTCGCTCAATGCTGCTTGTAAAGTTACAGGCCGTGAGTTTATAGTAGACCGTTATCAAGAGAGCGTACTCAAGGTGTTTACCCGCTATTCGGGTAAGTTTAGCGGCTTGTTTGATTTCAGTAATGCGTTCAGACTTTGGCATGATAGTGCCGTTAAAGTTATGGCCCACCTTAGGCGTGTGGGCTTTTTGGCGCCGGTTCGCGCCAGCCAGTACGATTTTGTCAGGCGTATGATGACAATTTATAGCGACGAGCCGGCATGGCTGGTTTACTCAATGTGGGGAGGTTATGCAGAGAAGGGCAGGAGTTATAGTCTTGACGGCGTGGCGCAGATTAGAAGTCTGTTCGGCGGTCGCATAGCCGATGGCACGAAAGACGGAGTTCATACAAGTGGCCATGCGGACATTGCAACTTTGTGTAAGGTATGTGCCGCCGTCAATCCGAGAATAGGCGTGATTCCAATACATAAAGATAAAGACGTTTGTTTGGCTGATTTGCCTGGTATGGATGCCTATCGGGTGTTTCCGTCAGGTGAGTATAAGGTTTGTAATGTTTATATTAGTGTATTATGAAAATGAAGATATTGCATTTGTCTGACACCCATTGTCGGCATCGTGAGCTGGTAGAGCTTCCCGATGCTGATGTTATAGTGCATTCGGGCGATTTTACTTTTGCAGGTTCAGAGGCAGAGGCTTATGATTTCATGAATTGGTTTTGTGACTTGCCTTATCCACATAAAATATTCATTGCCGGCAACCATGATTTCTGTATGTATGGCGCGGAGACTGTTGATGGGTTGCCGGCAAACGTCCATTATCTTTGCAATTCCGGAATTTCAGTTTTTGGAATAAGGTTTTATGGGATGCCGATGTTTATTCAAGACTGCATTGGCGGCCAGTATAATAAACATTTGCTTGACATACCGGACGACACAGATGTTATCGTCACCCATCAGCCCCCTTATGGTGTTTTAGATTTTTCTGATTACGGTTCTGGCCCGGCCTGTCATGGTGACGTTTTCTTACGTCGTCATGTCTTTGATGTAAAACCGCGTTGTCATTTGTTCGGTCATGAGCATGGTTGCTATGGCGTGGAAGAAAGTTGTGGCATAACGTTTTCCAATGCAGCTGTTCTTGATGATGGTTATAATCTCGTCCATTCTCCTAATTTGTTAGAGTTTGACTGACTTAACTTATAATTTGAGTGATTCGTATCTGTAATACTTGGTAATCGGCGTGTCTTCTTTTTGTGTTTCTTGTGTTTTTCATTTCGTCCTTATATTTATTAATAATGTGTTGTTCCGTTATATTTGTGAATGACTGTTAAAATCGGGATATTTTTAAGATTTTCTTGT
>CALUGX010000073.1 GCA_944320285.1 uncultured Prevotella sp. | reverse complement strand
GGGAGCTTTGCGGACATTCAAAAAAGTTATAAGAAAATGAACGTTATAGTATCACAGGAAATCGAGCAAGTGTGCCCTGGCTTCGTTGGTGCGGCGGTTGAGGCCGAGGTTGTCAACAGCGAATACAGTACCGAGCTATGGGCTGAAATAGAGGCTTTGGGCGAGAAGTACCGTGCAGGATACACCACGGAGACCATCAAGCAGATACCCGGCATAGAGGCCACGCGCCGCGTCTACCGTGTGTGCGGCAAAGACCCCAGCCGCTACCGCCCTGCGGCGGAGGCCCTAATAAGGCGTATGTTGCAAGGCAAACGGCTCTATCAAATTGACACGTTGGTAGATTTGGTCAACCTTGCGAGCATTGCCTATGGTTACAGCATTGGCGGGTTCGATGCCGACAAGTTCGTCGGCGACACCCTGACGCTTGGTGTCGGTCGTGAGGGTGAGCCTTATGAGGGCATCGGTCGCGGCGCAATCAACATCGCCGGACTGCCCGTTTACCGCGACGCCGCTGGCGGAGTTGGCACTCCTACGAGCGACAACGAGCGCACGAAAATCAGCATCGACACACGCCGTGTCCTTGTTTTAATAAATGGTTACGACGGCAACGAGGCGCAAGTGACGGCTAACGCCGAATACCTTATCCGCCTTTTCGAGAAGTATGCGCAGGGAAAGGGCTGCCGGTACTTTATATATAAGTAATATTGGTCAGTAGAAATTAATTAAGTAATACTATTTTATTTAAGGCCTTTTGACGTATTAACAACTAAAAATTTGATTGAGTAGATGGCAAAGAAAATTAAATCATTCTCGCATATAGAGGCACAGGACGCGCTTGAACGTCTAAACGAAACGAAACCGAAGGGTGAAGAATTGGTGTACGACCTGCTGCGTATTTTCTGCGATTATGGTGACGGAAATATCCGCCGCATACGTGACGGCGTGGGCAATAAGGCAAAGGACGGGCGAACCATACTTGTTCCGAAAATCATAGCGTACCGCCCGAAAGGCGAACTTGACTTCCACGATGAAATCAAGTCGATGCAGACAGACCCGAAGATAGCGAAACATTCGCCACGGCTTTATGTTGTAAGTGACGGCGAGACAATCGTAGCCGTTGACCCGAAGGAACAGGATATTTACGAGAATGAAGTTGCCTTGATGTGGAAAGATTTTGACTTCTTTTATCCTATGGCGGGTATCGAGAAAATCCGTAACGTTGAAGAGGCGGAAGCCGACGTGAAATCTGCGGAGCTGATGGCCAAAATCTTCGACGAAATCCGCCGCCACAACGACATAAAAGACAAGACGGAGATGCACAACCTCAACATTTTTATGTCGCGTTTGCTCTTTTGTTACTTTGCTGAAGACACCAAACTTTTTCCTGAACCGCAGTTGTTTACCAATTCCGTCAAGCAACACACAGCTGAGGACGGGCACGACCTCGCTGATTTTATCGACCGTGCTTTCCTTGCCATGTCTACCGACAACCAAGCCGTGCGCAATGCTTTGCCTGTGCAGTTCTCTATTTTTCCTTACGTCAACGGAGGATTGTTTGAGAAGCGTGTGCCTATACCTGTGCTTAGTCGTCGTGCCCGCGTGTTGATGATAAAGTGCGGAGATTTTGATTGGAAAGACATCAATCCTGACATTTTCGGTTCGATGATACAGGCTGTGGTAACGCCTGAGATGCGCGCTGGATTAGGAATGCACTACACTTCCGTGCCTAACATCATGAAGCTTATCCGTCCTTTGTTCTTGGATAGCCTGCATGAAGAGTTCAACGTGGCGAAAGACACTCATGACAAGAAGCGTCTGCAACGTCTTCTTGCACGGTTAGGGCAAATCAAGTTTTTCGACCCAGCTTGTGGCAGCGGCAATTTCCTTATTGTAAGCTATAAGAAAGTCCGTGAACTTGAAATCCTTATTTGGGAGGAATTACGTAAGCTCGGCGTGCCCGAGTTGCCTCTTTCAAGCATTAGTTTGCAACAGTTTTACGGTATTGAGATTGACGACTTCGCTTGCGACACTGCCATACTATCGCTTTGGCTTGCCGAGCATCAGATGAACAACAAGTTTGCCGATGCTTTCGGCATCCGCCCCAATGCTTTGCCTTTACGTCCGAGCGGTCATATCGTTTGCGGCAATGCTTGTCGGTTGGATTGGAACACGGTTTGTCCGCATACGGCGGAAGATGAGGTTTATGTAATGGGAAATCCTCCATATTTAGGGAGCAAACTTCAATCAAAGGAGCAGAAAGAAGAAATATCCATTGTTTTCAGAAATGTCAAAAACAGCAAAATCTTAGATTATATAGCTATCTGGTTTAACCGAGCTTCTGAATATATTAATAATACAAAGTCGGCTAAATATGCGTTTGTCAGCACAAATTCTATTTGTCAAGGCGAACAAATATCTGTGCTATGGCCATTGATTCTATATCGGAAAGAAGAGATTTTCTTTGCATACACCTCTTTTAAGTGGAGCAATAATGCTAAAAACAATGCTGGTGTAACGGTTGTTATCATTGGAGTTGAAAATGAAAACACAAAAAGTACAAAGTTGCTTTTCACCCAAAACAAAGTGACGAAAGCAAACAGCATAAATCCGTATTTATGCATTGGAAGTAGAGCCATCGTTAGCAAGCAGCTCAATCCTCCAAAAGGTTTGCCTAAGATGTGTTTCGGCTGTATGCCTTATGACAATGGAAATTTATTGTTAAATCAGAATGAAAGGAATAAGTTTATTAAAGATTACCCACAATATTCACAATTCATTAAACAGATATACGGTTCAGAAGAGTTTATCAATAAGATTGAAAGATTCTGCTTATGGATTGATGATTCTGATATTGATAATGCCTTAACAAACCCTGAAATAGCGAGACGGGTGGAGAGGACAAAAGAATTCCGCTTAGGTAGGCCTGATGCAAGTGGTAGAAAGTTGGCTTTAACTCCTTATCAGTTCCGCGAACATCCAGTTCTAAGCGAATGTATCATTATTCCAGCTGTGTCTTCTGAACGCCGTGATTACATTCCAATCGGATATTTACCGGCAGGGACAGTTGTTTCAAATTCCGCCTTTGCCATTTACGATGCTCCAAAGTGGCTTTTCGCCATTCTCACCAGCAAGATGCACATGGAATGGGTAAAGACGGTAGGCGGCAGACTTGAAACACGATACCGCTATTCCGCCCAGCTCTGTTATAACACGTTCCCATTTCCGACGATTAACGAAGCACAAAAAGTAGAGTTGGCAAATTTGGCACAAGATGTACTTGATTTGCGCGAAGAACATTTCGATATAACGCTTGCCAAAATGTATAATCCCGAAACCATGCCCGACGACCTGAAAGAAGCGCACCATCGCCTTGACCTCGCCGTGGAGCGTTGCTATCGTCCCGAACCTTTCGCCTCTGACGAGGAACGTCTTGAATGTCTGTTTAAGTTGTACGTTAAAATGATGAAGAAATGAAAAAACTAAAAGTTGTCCTATTATCGCTATTCGCTGCAATTACATTAATTACAACAATCATATTTGTTGTATATGTGGTTACTTTTAACAAAGGCGTTTCGGATGATGTTCCATTTTGGGACTTATTCCTAACTTTTTATAATGCAATAATAGCAACATCTTTAGCCATAGCCAATATCTGGGTATTTTACAAATTAACATTGGCAATTGAAGATAAAAATGAGAACAGATATGTAAAAAGCAAACTATACGAAACACAGAAAATCTTTACTGATTTACGTATTGAAGAGTATAAAAACTTAAAAATAGAAATTAATAATTTTATAGCTGATACACTCGCTTCAAAGGATGCAAAGACGTGTAGAACAGCAATATCTTCTATCTTAATGAGAATGCAAAATTCGTTACTGTTTTGTCATTCAAACAACCAAGCGACCTCTGTACTTGATGCACCGATTGAACAAATCATCCGCAATTTGACAGAGAATATGTCTGAATATAATTACTTAGAAATCAGCAGAGCGTTACGTACAATTGAACTTTTAATATTTACTCCTCTATTTAATGAAGCAAAGACTTTGAATTTTGTTAGAAATAATAAAGACGGAGTTGACCCAACAATTCTTGGAATTTGCAATTATCTTGATGACAAATTTGGATATTCTAAATGAAAAACGGATATGAAAGATAAAGAGCTTGACATAGCATATTTCTTGTCGTTCTGCATTGAGCAATACAAGAATAAGCACCAGATGACGGGTGGGGAAGTCGTTGCCTTGTTTGAGCGATACGGAGTGTTGCCTTATTTGGAAGAAAACTTCGAGGTACTCCACACGCAAGGCCATCAGTGGTTGATGGAAGAGATAGACGAACTAATAAGTAAACGAAAAAACGAAACGGAAAGATGATACTTTATCATGGCAGTATAGAGCAGGTAGAGCAACCTGAAATAAGGGATGCCAACCGAGCATTGGATTACGGAAAAGGTTTTTACACCACTACATCCGAGGAGCAAGCCACACTTTGGGTTAAACGAAAATTGGGGAAGAACGGCGGTAAGGGATACGTCAATGTCTATGAGTTAGACGAAACGGTGTTTGCACGGTTGGACGTCCTTAATTTTACGTCGCCCACGGAACAATGGTTAGACTTCGTTATGGCCAACCGCATGGATAAAGACTTTGAGCATAATCATGACATAGTGATTGGGCCTGTGGCCAACGACCGTGTATATGCAGCCTTTGCCCTGTATGAAGGCGGGCTGCTGAACAAGGCAGAACTAATCAACGAATTGAAGACATACGTGTTGGTAGACCAATGGTTGTTCCATACCGACCGCTCACTTCGTTGCATAATATTCAAGGAAGCTGTGGAGGTGATATTATGAACTTGGAGATAACGAACAAAAACCTGTATTTGTTGCTACCAGGAAAGGTTAGCCGCTTGGTGCAGCTATATGCCCAAGAGCATTATGTTTCGCCAATCAAGGCGTTGTGTAGCTTTTATCAATCGGATACATATAAAAGCCTGTCGGACGAAACTACAAAGTTATGGCACTATGGGCCGGTTGCCCTGTATGAGGAATTTTCGGATGAATTAAAGAAAAAAGGTTTAAATATGGGAGTAAATAATCTGGTAAACATCCAATATGCCCAAACGGGCAAATCAAGCGCAACCAACGATATGGGTATGCGTGAGATGCAGACTTTGGTTTACGAACAGCGCAACCGCAAGCATCTGTTGGTGAAAGCTCCGCCCGCATCGGGCAAGAGTCGTGCCATGATGTTCGTTGCCCTCGATAAGTTGGCAAACCAAGGTATACGCAAAGTGATTGTGGCCGTACCCGAAAAATCCATTGGCCGCTCTTTCAAGGATACAGACTTGAAAAAGTACGGTTTCTTTGCCGACTGGCGGGTTGCACCTTATTATAACCTGTGCAGTTCGTCAGGGACGGAAACATCGAAGCGGAAAAAACTGATAGAGTTCTTGTCGCCGTCAACGTCTGCGAAAATCCTTGTCTGCACGCATAGCACGTTGCGTAACGCCATGATAGAAGTTCCGAACGCGCAGCTTAACGATGTTTTCTTTGGCATTGATGAGTTTCACCATACGTCGGCTGACGTAAACAATAACCTCGGTGAGCTGATAAGAAGGTTGCTGAATGAAACCACGGCTCATATTATGGCAATGACCGGCAGTTACTTCCGTGGCGACGCCGTGCCTGTGATGCGTCCTGAAGACGAGGCAAAGTTCCAGCCCACCATCAACTACAACTATTATCAGCAGCTAAGCGGCTACAAGTACCTGAAAAGCCTTGGCATCGGCTACCAGTTCTTCACTGGCAAGTATATCAATGCCATACCCGAGGCTCTCGACACCACGAAGAAAACGCTCATCCACATACCTAACGTAAACTCTAAAACGGCGTATGCGTCGAAGTATGATGAGGCAGACGACATCATACGTTGTATCGGTGAAATTGTGGAAACGGATTACGAGCATTTCATCCACAAAGTGAGGACGCCTGACGGACGTATATTGAAAGTCGGAGACTTGGTGGAGGATGACCAAAGGAGGCGCGATGCGTTGCAAGCCTACCTGCAACGCATGGACTCACGCGACGCACTCGACATACTGATTGCGCTCGGAACGGCAAAGGAGGGCTTCGACTGGACTTGGTGCGAATGCTGCATCACCATAGGCATACGTTCGTCGTTGACTGAAATAGTGCAAATCATCGGACGTTGCACCCGTGACTGCGAGGGTAAGGCCCATGCACAGTTTATCAACCTGATACCTTGTCCTGATGCGGCGCAAGAGGATGTGTCTATGGCCGTAAACGATTTTCTGAAAGCCATATCGGCATCGCTTCTCATGGAACAGGTAATGGCGCCACGCTGGACGTTCAAGACCAAACTTGACGACGAAGACGAGAATGCCAACAATAAAGACAAAAAGGGCTATGACGACACGCACACCATAGAAGTAAAAGGTCTGCCGACACCAACGGAGCGTGCGCAAGCCATCATTGACAACGACCTTGACACGCTGATAGCTTCAACGCTTTCGGACAAGAAAATACGTGAAGCTATTATTGGTACGGATACGGCCGAAATGATAACGCAGGTGTATATACCTAAAGTCGTGAAAGAAAAATATCCCGACTTGACGGAAGAGGAAGTTGACCAAGTGTCGAAACACGCCATACTGACCATTGCCACGCAAGGGCAGGGCATTACTGTTGACGACAGCGGCAATAAGTTTATCCGTATGGCCAATCAGTTTATAAATCTTGACGACTTGTCTATTAATTTGATAGATTCAATCAACCCGTTTCAAAGGGCTTACGAAATTTTGTCGAAGTCACTCACGCCCGAAGTCCTCCATACAATCCAGTACGAGATTGAATCGAAGCGTGAGGGTATGACGAAGGAAGAGGCCATACTCTTGTTCACGAAGTATCTGCCTAAATGGAAGGATGAACATGACGGAAAAGTGCCGACACTGAATGAGCCGGATGCCAACGGGCGACGCATAGCCCTTGCCATTGATTACCTGCGTAAACTGAAACAACAATATCTTGCTAAGAAACAATGATAAACTGGGACGAAGAACTTGAAAAGATATTTGCAGACCCGCTGTTGGCGGATGTAACCGTGCCACAAAAGAAAATAACGTCGAGCGATAGGTTGATTGCAGGGTTTCAGCATATTGTGGAATTTGTGGAAACGCACAATCGTCTGCCACAAAAATGTGATGACACCGAAGAACGAACACTTTTTAATCAATTACAAGGCATTCTTAAAGACCAAAAGAAGATAGAACGCTGCAAGCCATACGACACGAAGGGTATTTTGGACGAAACGGATAGCCATATTGTTTCTGAACCAATGCCCGCTTACGGCAATATTCTTACGGCAGAAGAAACGCAACTTGCAGATATATTCAACGACCCTCTTTTTGCAGATGTGAGTGTGGATGACAACAGATTATTTGATTTGCCTGACTATATGCAGCATAAATTAAATGAGCGGAAAGAGGCCGACTATGTGGCTCAAAGGGTGAAGTGTGAAGATTTCAACCGTTATGAGGCAGGATTTAAGGCCATTCATGCAGGGCTGAAGTCGGGTAAATATCGTTTAATAAAGTTCAAGGAGGCGCATATCGCAAAAGAGCGCTATTTCGTGGAAGATGGCATTTTGGTGTATATAGCAGGCCTTGACCCGATAGAAAAAAACAGGCACGGGAAGAAAGACAGCCGAACACGCTGTATTTATGAAAACGGAATGGAGTCGGGTATCTATATGCAAACTCTTTGTAAAAATCTTTACCGTTCAGGTTACACCGTTCAAGATGTATCGGATGTTGAGGAAAACTATTTGGACAAGAAGTTTTCAATCAATACCAAAGATGTGGAAAGCGGCATAATCTATGTACTCCGCTCTTTGTCGAAAGACCCCGAGATAGCCTCTATCCCTAACCTTTATAAGATAGGGTTCACGACAACCCCGCTTGAAGCGCGCATCGCCAATGCCAAGAACGAGCCGACTTATTTGTGCGCAGGTGTTAAGGTAGTTGCCACTTGGCGTGTGTACAACGTAAAAAGCTCAACGTTTGAGGCTTTGATGCACAAACTGTTTGCAGATGTACAACTACAGGTCGTGATAGACGGGAAGAAACCTAAAGAATGGTTTATCGTGCCGTTTGGTGTTATTGAACAGGCCGTGATGTATATTATCAATGGCAAATCGATAGCATACGATAAAAATATGCAGCAACTAATCGTGTTGGCGGAATAATCAAAGTATATGAAAATAATTATAAATATGCTTTGGCTTGAATAATGGTTCGGTTTTATAATGAAAGTAAAAGTGGGTAATACCTTTACATAATGCTATATGGAAAATATGTGCCGACTTTTCATATTTGCGAATGCAATAAGCTGATATGCAGCTTATTGTATCATGATTGATGGCAAACGGTGATGTGATATGAGGGTGTATCAAAATTCAGGTACACCCTCTTTTCATATCCAGTTGTGCCGAAAGTCTTTAAGCATTTAATGTAA
>CALUGX010000072.1 GCA_944320285.1 uncultured Prevotella sp. | reverse complement strand
TGTTGGACTCTTTCGCATTGTTCTACACATTTTTTATCGTTAATAAATGTGTCAACTTTTGCCAGGACAAGACATACTCCACCAACGGCAGTTATGGGGCATAATATATATAAGGTGTTCCCGACATTTCACCCACACAAACAAATATAACGGAATATCATACGTTATTTCAAAAATAAAATGTAATTTTGCGCACAAAATAATTTCAAAATGAAAAAAATAAGCTCAAAGAAATTTGTAATCCCGGCCGTAGCGTGCCTCGCCGTGATACTTTTCTTATGCTATTATTTCTTCTTCACGGCCATGACAGGCAAAGGCGGCAGCCGCTACGTCTACATCGACGAGGACGACAACATCGACTCCGTTTACGCCCAATTAGACACCATAGCGTCAAGCCATGCCTTGGCCGGATTTAAGACTTTGGTAAGGCACAGCTCTTACGAAGACAACATACGCACCGGACGCTACGAAATAGAAGAAGGGAACAGTGCCTTCACAGTGTTCAGAAAACTGAAAAACGGCTTACAAGCGTCAGTCAGGCTCACCATTCCGAGCGTGCGCACCGCCGACAGACTGGCCGGAGCACTGTCTAAAAAGCTGATGGCCGACTCGGCCGCCATATACAAAGCCTTGACAGACTCGGCTACTTGCGCCAAGTATGGTTACAAACCGGAGACGATGCTATGTATGTTCATCCCGAACACTTACGAGGTGTATTGGAACACGTCGGTAAGCAAACTGTTTGACAAGATGTCCGCCGAGAGCAAGAAGTTTTGGAACTTCGAGCGTACGCAAAAAGCCAAGGCTATGGGCTTCAGCGAGGAAGAAGTCATCACGCTGGCAAGCATCGTGGACGAGGAAACGGCCAACGACACCGAAAAACCGATGGTGGCGGGGATGTACTACAACCGCCTGAAAACCGGAATGCCGCTGCAAGCGGACCCGACAATCAAGTTTGCCCTGAAAGACTTTGACATCCGACGCATTTACCACAATATGCTGAACGTCAACAGCCCGTACAACACTTACAAGAACACAGGGCTGCCGCCGGGACCGATAAGGATACCCACCGTGGCGGGAATTGACGCCGTGCTCAACCATGTGCACCATAATTATTTATATATGTGCGCGAAAGAAGATTTCAGCGGAACGCACAACTTCGCCGAGACTTACCAAGAACACCTGCAAAACGCCGCGAAATACTCGGCGGCATTGAATAAAAGGGGAATTAAATAAAGCAGACAAGTGACAAACTGACAAGGCTAATATCCTTGTCCGCACATAACTTGTTACCCGTCAACTAAAAAATAAAGATATGACCACAGAAGAAAAGAATACCGAAGAGAAAAAGAGCCTGAGCTTTGTAGAGCAAATAGTAGAAAAAGACTTGGCCGACGGCAAAAACGGCGGACGCATACAGACACGTTTCCCGCCGGAGCCTAACGGCTACCTACACATAGGACACGCCAAAGCAATCTGCATGGACTTTGGTGTGGCCGAAAACTACGGCGGAGAGTGCAACCTGCGCTTCGACGACACCAATCCCAGCAAGGAAGACACTGAATATGTTGACTCGATACTCAACGACATCAAGTGGCTTGGTTTTCATTGGGCTAACGTCTACTATGCTTCAGACTACTTCCAGCAACTTTGGGACTTCGCCGAATGGATGATTAAACAGGGCATGGCTTACGTTGACGAACAGACCAGCGAGCAAATCGCAGAGCAGAAAGGAACGCCCACACAGCCGGGAACGCCCTCGCCCTATCGCGACAGACCCGTGGAGGAGAGCCTTGAACTGTTCCACAAGATGAACACCACGGAGGCTGAAGAAGGCTCGATGGTACTGCGTGCAAAACTGGATATGGCCAATCCCAATATGCACTTCCGCGACCCGATTATGTACCGCATAATACATACGCCCCACCATCGTACCGGAACAAAGTGGCACGCTTACCCGATGTACGACTTCGCACATGGCCAAAGCGACTACTTCGAGGGCGTGACCCATTCAATCTGCACACTTGAGTTCGTGCCCCACCGCCCGCTTTATGACAAGTTCATCGACGAGTTGAAGACTTACAAGGGCGAGGGTGAAAACCTCGGCGACTTCCGCCCGCGGCAGATAGAGTTCAACCGCCTCAACCTTACATACACCGTAATGAGCAAACGTAAGCTGCACGCACTGGTTGACGAGGGCAAGGTGAACGGATGGGACGATCCCCGTATGCCTACCTTGTGCGGTATGCGCCGCCGCGGATACTCGCCTGAAAGTATCAAGAACTTCATAAAGAGCATCGGATACACCAAGTTTGACGCCCTTAACGATATGGCACTGCTTGAAGCCGCCGTGCGCGAAGACCTCAACAAGCGTGCCATCAGGGTGTCAGCCGTGCTCAACCCCGTGAAACTCGTTATCACTAACTATCCCGACGGACAGACCGAGGAAATGGAAGCGGTGAACAACCCGGAGAACGAAGCCGACGGAACACACACGATAACATTCAGTAAAAACCTCTGGATAGAGCGCGACGACTTCATGGAAGACGCTCCGAAAAAGTTTTTCCGCATGACGCCAGGACGTGAAGTGCGCCTGAAAAACGCCTATATTATAAAATGTACAGGCTGCACGAAAGACGAAAACGGCAACGTAGTGGAGATACAGGCGGAATACGACCCAATGAGCAAGAGCGGCATGGAGGGAGCCAACCGCAAGGTGAAAGGCACGCTGCACTGGGTGAGCGCAGACCATTGCAAGAAAGCCGAAGTCAGGATTTACGACCGTCTGTTTAACGTCGAGAATCCTTCAGCAGACGAACGTGACTTCAGAGAGCTGCTTAACCCCGACTCACTTACGGTTATCAATGGCTGCTATGTGGAAGATTACGCAGCAGATAAGCGGCCCGGTGAATATCTCCAGTTCCAACGCATAGGCTATTTCATGGCCGACCTTGATTCATCTGCCGACCACCTTGTGTTCAACAAAACAGTAGGACTGAAAGACACGTGGTCGAAAATCAACAAATAAAGCAATCAATATCATGCCGGCCAAAGACTCAACAACTTTCATGTTGACTCTTTGGCCGCTTGTTTAACGCATTAACAAACAAGAAATGTCATACAACTCTGAAGATTATTTCCTGTCAAACGACTTCAAAACGGTGCTCAAGAAGTTTGAAGAATCCGAGAGCGAAGGCAGGTTTGCCATGCTTGATTCAGACGAACTCGTTGACATCGCCGAATATTACTACAACAACGGCAAAGCAGACAAAGCCGGCGAAATAATCGAAAGAACATTATCGGTGTATCCGGGAAGCTCCGCCCCGCTGCTGTTCAAAGCCCGCTTAGCCCTGATGGAAGATAAAGACACAGCAAAAGCCGAAAACTTCACCGAGATGATTGAAGACAAAACGGACTCCGAATATTTTTATATGAAAGCCGAAATCTTGCTTTATAAAGGCAAGACCGAAGAAGCTGACACATATCTGAAAAAGAAATTTGACGAGACGAACGATGAGGACAAGGATTATTTTGCAATCGACTCAGCTGCCTTGTTCATCGATTATGAAGCAATAGGTAAAGCCGAGAAATGGCTGGAACTATGTGAAGACACCGACTTGATTGACTACAAAGAACAAGCGGCACGCATCTCGCTTGAGAACGGCGAATATGAAAAAAGCAAACGACTTTACAACGAACTGATAGACAACGATCCATTCTCAACACAGTACTGGAACTCGCTGGCCTCGTCGCAATTCTTTACCAATAATATCGAAGACTCCATACAAAGCAGCGAATATTCAATAGCAATAAACCCAAAAAACACCGCTGCCTTGCTGAATAAGGCCAACGGACTGTACAATCTCGGCAACTACCAGGAGGCGTTGGAATATTATAAGAGGTACAACGAACTGTGTCCGAACGATGAAAACGGGGAGATGCTCATCGGATTTTGCAACCTATTGTTAGAAGATTTCAACGGCGCAATCGAGCATCTTGCAAAGGCCGAGAAGCTGACTCCACCAAAATCAGCAAGCCTGATAGACATCTACAAGGATTGGGCCTTCGCCTTATGCCGCCTTGGAAAAATGGACGAATGTATGGCTGTGTTAGACAAAACCGACAATTTGGACTGCGATCATAATGAAATTCTCGTCTATCGTGGCAGTCTTCTTGCCGGAAGCGGCCGACATGAAGATGCCAGAAAGTTGTTCACCAAGGCACTCAAAGACTCTGACTACTCTCCCAAAATTTTCATGAAAATAGCAATTACCGTCTATGAAAGCGGTGATTCAGCATTAGCTTACAAGATGTTCAAGAGTCTGTATGACATTTACAGTGACATGACAGACGGTTACGCATATTTTGCAGCGTGCTGTTACGACCTCGGTAAGACCGATGAATTTCTGCAAAGCCTTGAAATTGCGGCCAAACATTCGCCTTTGGAACTGAAGACATTACTTGAAAAACTGTTTCCCGAAGGTATGGATCCAAAGCTCTACCACAAGTATATGCTGGCCAAAATAAAACGCAAAGGAAAGATTTAAGGCCATAGATTGCCGCCGGTTACGCCACAATAAGTGACTACAAAAAATCAAATCCGCCGAACATACAACTATGAATGTACGTTCGGCGGATTTACTTTTTAATTACATTGCACTATTTCTTTTTCTTCAATCCCTTGTAAATCAAGAAACCGACAACAACAACAGCCAAGACTAAAAGCACGTAACCGATCTCATGGCTGTATTTCGTGGCCAGTATGTAAACGTCGTTTGTAGTCTTAAGGTCGGTGAAACGGTAGATACAATAACCGATTGCCGCCAATACCGAGTTCCACAAGCCCGCACCAAGCGTGGTGTAAAGCAGGAAATGATCCATCCTCATATTGGCCAAGCCGGCAGGGATACTGATAAGCTGGCGAATTGCCGGTATCAAACGGCCAAAGAAAGTTGACGCCGCTCCGTGGTCACGGAAATACTGTTCGGCACGCTCCACACTCTCACGGTCAATCAAACACATATGCCCGATACGGCTGTCGGCGAACCTGTAGACTATCGGGCGGCCAAGCCATTTTGCCAGATAATAATTGAACAAAGCACCGATGTCTGCGCCAATCGTGGCAAACACCACAACGAGAAAGATGTTCATGCTGTCGTCCGCCATCGCTTTCCACGCCGCCGGGGGCACTACTACTTCCGAGGGAAAGGGTATGAAAGAACTCTCAATGGCCATGAATATGGTGACGACCCAATAATTCAAGTTCTCAAGAACCCATCTGAATAATTCTGCTGAATCCATTAAAGTAATAATATGATTTGTAAATTTTTGCGCAAAGATACGTACTTATCGCCTAAGAAACGAATAATAAGGCATATAAAAACATTAAAATATGGCTAAACGGTCTATACATTTACAATGAAATTCAACACCGAATGGCTCAAAACTTGGTTATCTCGTCATAAATGCGCTGCACCGGAAGCCCCATCACATTGAAATAACTGCCACTTATGGATGTCACCCCTACATAACCAATCCACTCCTGAATGCCGTAAGCGCCGGCCTTGTCAAGCGGTTGGTAACGGTCTACATAATAATCGATTTCGCTGTCGGAAAGTTCCTTGAAAGTCACATCAGTCACTACGGAAAATCTCTTCTGCTTAGTTTCCGACGTCAGACACACCCCCGTAACCACATGATGCGTCTTTCCGCTGAGAAGTCTCAACATCCTGCGGGCGTCGTCGAGCGTTTTCGGTTTACCCAAAACCGCATCGCCGAGAATGACCACCGTGTCGGCTGTTATGACAAGATTATCGCCGGCAAGCTCCTGCTTGTAAGCCCCGGCTTTCTCAACGGCTATGTATTCGGCAATCTGCATCACCGGGAGGTCTTGCGGATAAGACTCGCTTATGCCTTTAATAACACGTACTTCAAAATCCAAGTCTAAACCGGCAAGAAGCTCTTTGCGCCTCGGACTGTTGCTGCTTAATATAATATGGTACTTCATTTATTCTCCTTTTTTAAAGCCTATACACATCCGTCACCACCCGAAGGCTTCACTTCCGCTAAGCCATTTGCCCTGTGCGCGGAGCACTTGTTCAAGCACATCACGCCCACAGCCGCAACCACCGGCCATCCGGCTGACATAGATGCTTACATCCTTGATGTCCGGACAGGCGTCTGCCGGACAGCATGGACAGCCGCAGCGAAGCATTATCTCATAATCGGGAATGTCGTCGCCGACGTAAGCAACCTCCTCATCGGCAAGGCCGTACTTTGCGAGCAGCCGCTCATAGTCCTTTATCTTCACCGCGCTGCCCATCACGATGTCTTCCACACCGAGATGTTCATACCGCTGACGGACACTCTCTGTTGTGCCGCCCGTCAATATCGCCACACGCAAACCCGACTTGCAAGCCAGCTGTATGGCGTAACCGTCATGTATATTGACGGTGCGCATGGGCTCACCAGACGGGTGCAACGGTATAGTCTGCGCGCTCAACACGCCGTCAACATCGAATACAACCATCCGTATTTTCGTCAAATCATAGTCTATCATAAGTCAGTCGTCTCCTTTAATTGCCGTGTGGTGTATGCTCAGGCTCATGCTTTCATATATTTGTTTGAAGATGGGATTGTCACGCAACAGTTCGGCCTGCATCCTTATCACGTTCCTGTCGTAACGCAACGCAGGCCCCGTCTGGGCATCGGCCGGCGACATACTGTGCACCTTGCGGGCGGTCTCGTCAATCAGGGGAAGCATTATGTCGAACGGCACGTCATGCTTTGCCAGTATTTCCGAAGAAATCTCATAGCAATGATTAACGAAATTACAGGCGAACACGGCTGCCAGATGCAAATGTTTGCGTCCCTCGGAATTGAGCGGGGCTACACGCTCTGATATAGACCGGGCAAGGGTGTTGACTATCTCAAACGCCATATCGTCATTCCACTCAATACAACAAGGTATGTCGATGAAATCCAGCACTTTATTCTTTGAGAAAGTCTGTAACGGATAAAGCACGCCGTAATGCAACGCCATTCCCTCAAACACGTCTGCAGGTATGCTGCCTGCCGTATGCAAAAACACCTTCTCCGCCCTACCCTTGCACAGCAGCGGCACAATCTCCGCAATAACGCTGTCCTTCACTGTCATGATGTAAACGTCGGCGTCGGCGGTTAACTTATCCAATTCCGTGGTCGGCGAAGCACCAACCATTTCAGCCAGACGCGCCGCCGACTCCAGTGTGCGGCTATACACCTGCAATATGTCGTTGCCGGCGTCGAGCAGTGCCTTGCCGAGACTCGTGGCCACGTTGCCGGCTCCTACTAAAACAATCTTCATCTTATCCAATAGTTAATGTTATCTGAACATGAATGTCCGCAAAGCACCCATCCTCATAGCAGATAGAATGAGTTAAAGTAATTATAACCCGCTACGCCCCCGCTAAGCAGATGACAAAAGCCATATCAGGAAAGTTCCTTAAAAAGGCGGATGCGGCGACTGCGTACACCCACATTTTATTATATATGATGCAAAGGTAGGCAATAAAAGGCAAAAACATTTATGCTTATTGTTTTTTTAGAAAACATTTATTATTTTTGCGGTATGAACGAAATCACCGTAGTCATCGTAACAAAAAGCAAGGACCTGCCGCCGATGCGCTGCAACAAGTTCTTCCATAGCGAGGCATTGTTCAAGATGATGGAGAACACTCCAGGGCAACGTCCTTATATGGCAATAGCCTTCGACGGAAGCCATGTGGCCGCCCATCTGCTCATAATGTTACGGCGGCGTGGTTCGCTCATACCGCCCTACCTGTTCACCCAGGCGAGGGCTTACGGCGAAGGCGAATATGAAGACGGCTACGACAAGGAGGGAATCTTCGGCCTCATGCTGCGCCAAATGCTGAAGAAACTGCGCCGCGACTTATGCCTGTACATAGAGTTCAGCGACCTCGGCACCAAGATGTTCGGCTACGGCAAGTTCAGGGAGAACGGCTTTTTCCCCGTTCATTGGATGGAGATACACAACTCCCTGCACAGCATGGCACCGGCCAAACGGCTGACTTACAGGACGAGACAGAGCATCGTGAAGGCGAAAAGGGCCGGATTGGAAGCGACAATCGCCGTGACTGAAAAGGAATACAACGACTTTTTCAAGATTATAAAAAATTATATCACGTTTAAAATCAGGAGATATATCCCTGACTTGCACCTGTTCCACGAGCTTAAGGCCAACGGCTGTTGCAAACTGTTCATAACCAAAGACAACGGCAAAATCATAAGCGGATGCCTCTGTGTCTATTCCGACGGCAACTGTTACTTATGGTATATGGCGGCCAAACGCAACTTCCACCGCAAGCGGGTGAACGCACTGACGGTGTGGACGGCCATACAAGACGCTTACGAAAACCACTACGACCACGCCTATTTCATGGATGTCGGTCTGCCGTTCAAGCGCAACCACTTCCGCGAGTTCATCCTCGGCTTCGGCGGAAAACCCGTAGGCACATACAGATGGTTCCGCTGTTCATTCAAATGGATTAACAATCTGCTGTCCTGGATTTACAGAGAGTAGGCTTTTCGTGGCCGCAAAACTGCCTGTCTGAAATCTCTTTATATCTACCTCATTATCAACAAGTTTCCGATTAGAGGGTGTATCAAAATTCAGGTACACCCTCTTTTCATATCCAGTTGTGCCGAAAGTCTTTAAGCATTTAATGTAAC
>CALUGX010000071.1 GCA_944320285.1 uncultured Prevotella sp. | reverse complement strand
ATATTTATGAAACCCCCACGTTAGTAAAACATTTCCACTCCGTTTTTTCACTTCAAAATCCTGTCGAGAAACCGCTTGTTGGCCCTCATTACGGTAGAGTTGTCTATGGTCGAGAGGTAGATTTGCGTAGTCTTTATATCACTGTGTCCCAGCCCTTTGCCCACTACCGTTATGTCGTTACCCATGTCCCTCATTATCGAAGCCCAGGAATGCCGCGCCACGTAGGTTGTAAGCGGAATATGAAGCCCGGCCATTTCGCCTATCTTCTTCAGGTTGCGGTTGACGTTGTGCTCCGCTTTTTCGTACTGCTTCCTCTCGGTTCCGTCCTGCTTTGTTATGACAGGCAATAAATAAGGCGTGTCTTTCGTCAAGTGTGAGTAGGCGTCCACTATCTCCTGCATCGGCTTTTCCCAGCTTATCGTTAGTGTCTGTCCCGTCTTCTTGCGTGAGCATTGCGACCGGCCGTTCCTTAGCCGGATGTCATATTTGTGGTTTTTCTTCATTTGCAGATAGTTACAAAGGAGGCTGTTTGTGCGTCATTTAAATAAAATATGACAACAATGAATCTGAAACATTTTTTATCCTTAATGGCGGTTTTGCCACTGTTTAGTATGGCGGTGCACGCTGACATGACGGAAGTCGGAAGTGACACTATCGGCGCAAAGGCAATGCCGGCGACGATAGAGAGCCTGGGCGAAATGCCCTTTAAGATGAAAGACTTGAAGCGTCCGTCGTTTCCGGACAGGACGATGACGTTGACTCTGACGGCCGTAAGCGGTGAAGGTAAGATAACTCCGGCTGTGAACGACATGATTGCAGACCTGTCAAAACGTGGGGGAGGCACGCTGGTAGTTCCTGAAGGACATTGGCGCTCAGGGCGTATCGTATTGAAAAGTAATGTCAACTTGCATCTGGCCGATGGCGCGGTGATAGAGTTCTCAGGCGACATTGCGGACTATCAGCCAGCCGTATTCACACGTCACGAGGGCGTGGAGGTGATGGGTGCCGGAGCGTTCATTTACGCCGACGGTGCAAAAAACATCGCCTTGACGGGACACGGCACGGTTATGGGACCGCCAATGTCTGTTGCCATGCGCACATTGCCTAACGGCAAGAGCGTTGTTGAGAACGACGTGCCCTATGATATGCCTGTGAAGGACAGGATTTGCGACGGTATTGGCGGGCGCACGTTTTACCGTCCAAAGTCATTCTCGCCGATAAACTGCAAGAATGTGCTTGTCGAGGGAGTGACGTTCGAGCGCAGCGTGCTGTGGAATGTCAACCCCGTGTACTGCGAGAATGTGATAATCCGTGGTATAACGGTAAATTCCACCGACGTGCCGAGCGGTGACGGCATTGATATTTCGTCGTGCAAGAATGTGCTGATAGAATACTCAACGCTCAACTGCGGTGACGACTGCTTCACGCTGAAGGCCGGTCGTTGTGAAGACGGGTTGCGCGTAGGCAAGCCCACCGAGAATGTCGTGATACGTCACTGCTTGGCAAAAGAAGGACACGGAGGCATAACCTGCGGTAGCGAGACAGCCGGAGGCATACGCAATGTGTATCTGCATGATTGCCTGTTTTATGGCACCCGCACAGGGTTCAGGTTCAAGACGAGGCGTAACCGTGGCGGCACGGTAGCAGGGATTACCTACGAGCGCGTCCGCTTGATTGATGTGCGCGAGGCTTTTACGTGGGACTTGCTTGGTTCGGCAATGTATATGGGCGAGTTGGCCCGTCGTTATCCGCCGCTCGACATAACGCCGCTGACGCCTACCGTCAAGGACATCACTATACGTAATTTTACTGTAGAATCAGCCGACAGGCTGCTCACCGTCAACGCCATTCCGGAAATACCGTGCTCTAATGTGCTGATAGAGAACGGAAAAGTGAGGACTAACCGCATAATAAGGACGCTTAACGATGCCGACGGTTTTACGTTCCGCAACCTTGAGATACAGGCTACGGACAACCGCATAACCATTGACGACAGCCGCAATGTGGCGTTTGACAACGTGACGTTCTACGTGCCGGAAGGTGCGCTCGACATTGAAATGAAGGGTAAGAAGACGGCGAACATCACGATGAAAACCGACAACGACGTAACCGTATGCCGCCAAGGGCTTAATGAAGTAAAGGATTAAGAGCCGATAGTGGAGACTTGAAATAGAAAGAAAAGAGCGGAAAAGTGGAAAATCCATCAGCGCCTTGCTGTCGGAATTTCCACTTTTTTATTTCCTTTTTTTCACATTTATTCTCATGATATGCAATATTTTAGGGTTTTGGCAGTTTATGATATTGTAATAAGAGTGTAAAAAACGTTATGAACATATACGTATTTTGGATAGTTGCAGTTTTCCTGATAAGCGTAGCCTGCGGCTTCATATTCATACCTTTAATCCTTAACTTTTGCAAAGAAAAACAGCTTTACGACATTCCCAACGCCCGGAAAATCCACCGTAACGCCATTCCGCGTCTTGGCGGCGTAGCCTTCATGCCGAGTATGTTCATCGCTTTCGCCATAGCCGTAGCGGTGCTTGGTTCTACCGACAGGCTTGTCACAATCAACGTCTGGTCGTTATGTTTCATGCTGAGCATAGTGTTGATTTACGCAATGGGCATAATAGACGACATTCTCGGTCTGTCGCCGACAGTGAAGTTCGCCGTGCAGATAGTTGCGGCGTGTATGCTCCCTTTGTCATATTTGTACATAAACAACTTTTACGGCTTCATGGGCGTTCACGAGATACCTTACGCCATAGGTTTTCCGTTGACAGCCCTTGCCATAGTGTTTATTGACAACGCCATTAACCTCATCGACGGTATTGACGGGCTCGCGGCCAGTCTGACCATCATCGCTCTGGCCGGTTTCATGTATATTTTCGCCTCGCAGGAGGTGTGGTCTTATGCCATATTGATTTCCGGGCTTATCGGCGTGCTTTTGGCATTTCTTTATTTCAACCTTTTCGGCGACGCTTCAAAGAACCGAAAGATATTCATGGGCGACGCCGGCAGTCTGACGCTCGGCTTTATTCTGGGAGTGCTTTGTGTGAAATATTCGATGTACAACCCAAAGACGATAGTCGTACATAAATTCGACTTCATAATGCCGTTCACGTTGCTTATCGTGCCTATGTTCGACGTTGTTCGGGTTTTCATCGTCAGGATATGGCACGGATGCTCGCCGTTCCTGGCCGACAAGAGGCACATCCACCACAAATTCATGCGTGCCGGACTGTCACAGCATAAGGCGTTGTGCTGCATCGTTGGGCTGGCCTTGGCCTATATTCTCGTCAACCACTTGCTCCTGAAGGTTTTGACCAATACTTATGTGTTTATGATAGATGTCGTGGCATATATCGCGTTGAACCTTGCGCTCAACCATTTCATACGTAAAAACGAGCTTGGACAAAGCCAAGCCTCCTGACACATATTTTTGCTTTAACCGCTTTATCAGGCTGCTTGCCGTCAGCAGTACGGCAAAGCGCAATCTAAAAGGGCTCTAATCGCATTGCAAAAGGACGCCTTTTGCCTCGTAAAAGGACACCTTTTGCAATGCGATTTGTGCCCTTTTGCCGCGCCATACGTAAAGTGTTAAGCCACAATGTGTTACACATCACGACGCCGGGGCGTCACGTTCCTGCCGCGGACGGACTGTGAAAATAATCTTTAAAAAGTTTTGTCCTTACACATTAAAGCGTTATCTTTGCGCTCGTACTCAAAAGGTGGTGCCACGGGCGGTGCTGAATACGCGGTGGCTGAGAAGATACACATTGCACCAGTACGGGTAATGCCGACGCTGGGATTTTGGTGACATTCTTTCTTTTATCGCATGGCAAGGCGTTCATGCGTTCCGTCTTTTCCCAAGTACAAATATTTTACGGTAATGATTAACGGTTATAAGGTCTTATGGCCGTAAGGCTTTACGGCTTGTCCGTATATTCCACAACCTCAAGACAGCATAACCAGGCAACATTCAGAACCGTATAACCCTACACCTTAAAACCGCATAACCAATGAAGAGATACGTTACGGCATTGACGATAGCAGGCTCCGATCCTTCAGGAGGAGCCGGAATGCAGGCAGACTTGAAAGCGTTTTCAGCGTTGGGCGTTTATGGCGCTACGGCGGTGACTGCCGTCACCGTACAAAACACGGAAGGTGTGAAGTATGTGCATAAGCTGCCCGCACAAGTGGTTTATGACCAGATTGCGGCGGTGATGGAAGATATAACAGTCGATGCTGTAAAGATAGGCATGGTGAACGACGCCGAGACGCTCTGCGCCATAGTGCACGCCTTGACTGCGCATAAGCCGAAATTCTTGGTGGTAGACCCTGTGATGGTGTCAACGAGCGGTTGCGCGCTGATGCAGCCGGACGCATTGGCCGTGATGAAGGAGCAGCTGCTGCCGATAGTCGATTTGGTCACGCCCAATCTTCCTGAGGCTTTCGTGCTTGCCGGAGACGAATGTCCTGTCGACGAGGCGGCGCAGGCCATATCGCGGCTTGGCGTGAAGGCGTTGCTCATAAAGGGCGGCCACGCCGAAGGAATGGTAAAAACCGATTACCTATATATATATAAAGGTGGCGATGTTAAGCGCGTGGAACTGCCCGCCGCGGCGGTTGACACCGTTAACACACACGGCACCGGGTGCACATTGTCGTCGGCTATTGCAGCTTTTGCCGCCTGCGGATGCGGTCTGGAAGATGCTGTGCGCCGCGCCAAGGAGTATCTTACCGAGGCTTTGAAGGCCGGTGCCGGCATACGTGTAGGCGACGGACATGGCCCGGTGTGCCATTTCGTGAAGCCGGCGGACAGTCAAGCCGGTGAACCGACAAGCCTTTTAAAAGTTGTAACAGACGACACGTCAAATCGCATTGCCCGCTCGTCAGCTGATTATTTGCCAGCTGTCAGTCTGCAATTCATCACCCATTTCACCGATAAGTATTCTTATTCCGACTCGGCGATGATGGCTCTTGAGGGCGGTTGCCGCTGGATACAGTTGCGTATGAAAGATGCCGACGAGACTGAGATAGAGCGTGTGGCGCGGCAGATTTTACCTGAATGCAGGCGTCGTGGAGCAGTGTTTATCATTGACGACCATGTAAAATTGGCACTCCGCGTAGGTGCCGACGGTGTTCATCTCGGCAAAAATGATATGCCGGTTGACGAAGCGCGCCGCATTGTTGGTGGCGATTTCATAATAGGAGGCACCGCAAATACGTTTGAAGACGTACAGAGGCTTGCTGCGCAAGGAGCCGATTACATAGGTTGCGGCCCGTTCCGCTTCACAACTACGAAGAAAAACCTCGCCCCGATGCTCGGCATCGACGGATATAGACGTATCCTTTCGCAGATGAATGAGCATGGGATAGAGTTACCGCTCGTTGCAATCGGCGGCATAACCCACGACGATATTCCACAGTTAATGGCCGCCGGCGTGACAGGTATAGCCCTTAGCGGCAGCGTCTTGAGGGCCGAAAATCCCGCAGAGGAGATGAGGAAAGTAGTAAATAAATTGAGAATTGAAAGTTAAAAATCCAGAAGAGCACCCTTGCTTGTTTTTCTTAATTCCTAATACTTAATTCTTGATAAAAATAGCTTATGGAGAATAACATAAAAATCACTTACCCCGGGTCGGAGAAGGTCTACATGAAAGGCCGTCTCAATCCCGACATCAAGGTCGGTATGCGTGTGGTTCACCAGTTGCCGACCGTGACAATCGAGAACGGAAAGAGGGTGGAACACCCCAATCCGCCGGTTTATGTTTACGACACGTCAGGGCCTTACAGCGATCCGAACGTTGAGATTGACGTGAAGAAAGGCCTTCCGCGTATGCGCGAGCCGTGGATTCTGAAGCGTGGCGGGGTGGAACGTCTGCCTGAAATCTCGTCGGAATACGGACGTATGCGGCGTGACGATCGTTCGCTTGACCACTTGCGTTTCGAGCATATTACGTTGCCATTGAGGGCGAAGCAAGGCTGCCAAGTCAGCCAGATGTATTACGCCAAGCAGGGCATCGTGACGCCGGAAATGGAGTATGTTGCCATTCGCGAGAACATGAACTGTGCCGAACTGGGCATCGAGACGCACATAACCCCGGAGTTTGTGCGCGATGAAGTGGCTGCCGGACGTGCCGTAATACCCGCAAACATCAACCATCCGGAAGCCGAACCGATGATTATCGGGCGCAATTTCCTTGTGAAAATCAATACTAACATAGGCAATTCGGCCACAACGTCGGGCATCGATGAGGAGGTTGAGAAGGCCGTTTGGAGCTGCAAATGGGGTGGTGACACGCTCATGGACTTGTCAACGGGTGACAATATCCACGAGACCCGCGAGTGGATTATCCGTAATTGCCCCGTTCCTGTGGGCACAGTGCCGATGTACCAGGCAATGGAGAAAGTCAAGGGAAAGGCCGAAGACCTTACCTGGGAACTGTTCCGCGACACGCTCATAGAGCAGTGCGAGCAGGGCGTTGACTACTTCACAATCCACTGTGGCATACGCCTCCAGAACATACATTTGGCCGACAACCGCATGACCGGAATGGTCAGCCGCGGCGGAAGCATTATATCCAAGTGGTGCCAGATGCACCAGAAGGAGAGTTTCCTTTACGAACACTTCGACGACATCTGTGACATCTGCGCCCAATACGACGTAGCCCTATCGCTCGGCGACGGCCTCCGTCCCGGCAGTATTTATGATGCCAACGACCGTGCGCAGTTCGCCGAGCTTGACACTATGGGTGAGCTCGTAGAGCGTGCATGGGCTAAGAACGTGCAGGCATTCATCGAAGGTCCCGGCCACGTGCCCATGCACAAAATCCCTGAGAATATGCAGAGGCAAATAGAGAAGTGCCACAACGCGCCATTCTATACTCTCGGCCCGCTTGTTACCGACATTGCGCCGGGTTACGACCATATTACAAGCGCCATCGGAGCAGCCCAGATAGGCTGGCTCGGCACGGCTATGTTGTGTTACGTTACGCCGAAGGAACATCTCGCTTTGCCCGACCGTGACGACGTGCGCGTAGGAGTTGTCACCTACAAGCTGGCCGCCCATGCCGCCGATCTTGCAAAGCAGCATCCCGGAGCGATGGTTCGCGACAATGCGTTGAGCAAGGCTCGCTATGAGTTCCGTTGGAAAGACCAGTTCAACTTGAGCCTCGATCCTGAGCGTGCGCTTGAATATTACAAGACGGCCAACCACGTGGGAGGCAAATATTGCACGATGTGCGGCCCTAATTTCTGTGCTATGAGGATTAGCCAGACCATCAAGGAGGGGGAATGTGATGTTTAGGAGTCAAGGAGTTATGAAGTTAAGGAGTTAAGACAAATGTCTTGCAAATAATAGAAAAGCAATAAAGCTATTGTCTTAACTCCTTAACTTCATAACTCTTTGACTCCTTCCGAAAATTATAATGAGATTGTTTACCATTAAATAATAAGTAAAAATGATTGAAAAGAAAGTTTCACAGGGTATCATCAGTACCTATTTCGAGAAGTTGGAACGTAACCTCGACATTGACGTTGCCATCGTTGGCGGCGGTCCGTCGGGCATTGTTGCTGCTTATTACCTGGCCAAGGCAGGACTGAAGGTGGCCCAGTTTGACCGCAAGCTGTCTCCCGGCGGCGGAATGTGGGGTGGCGCAATGATGTTCAACCAAATTGTTGTTCAGGAAGAGGCTCTTGATATTGTAAAGGATTTTGACATCAACTATAAGCCTTACGGTGACGGATTGTACGTCATGGACTCCGTAGAGAGCACATCGGCACTGCTCTACAAGGCCGTTCACGAGGGCGCGACGATATTCAACTGTTACTCGGTTGAGGACGTAGTGTTCAAGAACAACATCGTAAGCGGTGTCGTAGTAAACTGGACTCCCGTGCTGCGCGAGGGACTGCACGTTGACCCGCTGAACATCATGGCTAAGTGCGTGATTGACGGAACGGGCCATGACAGCGAGATGTGCAAGACCGTTGCACGCAAGAACGGCATCCGCCTGGCTACCGACACGGGTGATGTTATCGGCGAACGCTCTCTCGATGTTGTAGCAGGAGAGGAGGAAGTTGTCAACGGAACGAAAGAAATTTACCCCGGACTTTACGTCTGCGGCATGGCAGCTTCAGCCGTCAGCGGTACTCCCCGTATGGGACCAATCTTCGGCGGAATGCTTATGTCAGGCAAGAAAGTGGCCGAACTCATAATTGAAAGACTTAAATAAGACCATTAAAAACCACCAGTAACAATCCAGAAACCTACCCCACCCTCCCAAAAGGAGGGTGTTTGAGATGCTTTGAAGTAGATAATGATTAAAGGTAATCAAGCTCCCTCCCTTCGGGAAGGCGAGGGTGGGTATTTGCTTTATGCTTTGGCTCGTAATAACTTCCCCAACTTTTTTTGACGGCGAGGCGCAGTTTCTTCACCGTTTGTTAGCCCACGGTGTTGACATTGTTCACCTGCGCAAGCCTGGAGCGGCGGCGGATGACTGCGCAAAGTTGCTCGACGGTTTATCGACAGACGACCGTCAACGCATCGTAATACATGATTTCTTCGAGCTTGCACGACCTTACGGCCTGCGCGGAATACACCTTAACGCGCGACGCTGCACTGTGCCTGACAGTTGGCATGGGCACGTCAGCCGCTCGTGTCACTCCTTGGAGGAGGTCAAGCGGTATAAAGGCGCTTGCAATTACGTGTTCCTTAGCCCCATATTCGACAGTGTTTCAAAGCAAGGTTACGCCTCCGCTTTCACGGATAATACTTTGAAACAAGCGTCATGCGACGGCATTATTGACAATAAAGTTGTGGCTCTCGGCGGTGTAACTCCCGACAAAGTCAATTACTTACGGCAGCTGAACTTCGGCGGAGCGGCCATGCTCGGCTGTGTAAACAACCTCGCAGCGTTACCCGAAAGCAGGCAAGCAGAGACTTTGGAGTGTATCAAGCAGAGCGTGAAAGGCTGATACAAAGCATTTCACATTAAGTCATATTTTGCGTGAAGAGCCGTTTTCATGCGTCTTTCCCGTTATCAATTCTCTTTATTACCCGGCACGGATTGCCCACGGCCACGCAGTTATCTGGCACCGAACGGGTGACTACACTGCCTGCACCGATGACGCTGTTGCGTCCTATTGTCACCCCGGGCAGCACGATGACGCCACCTCCTAACCACGCGCCGTCGCATATTTTCACCGGCTTTGCGTATGTAAGGCAAAACTCGCAGTCGTCTCCGCCGTCGTCTGGCAGTATGCGTTCGGCGTAGCGGGTTGAGTGCGTGGCTGTGTAAATCTGCACGTTCGAGGCTATGAGCACGTCGTTGCCTATTTCGATGATGTTGTTGTCAACGAAGGTGCAGTTCATGTTGATTATTACGCGGTCGCC
>CALUGX010000070.1 GCA_944320285.1 uncultured Prevotella sp. | reverse complement strand
GCAACCACAAATATACGACTTTTACGGCAACTTCCGCTTTTTATTTCTACACATACACCTGAACTGCGGATGAACCGAATGTCCTCGATTGCCCAATCCTCTTTTCAGTGGACTTTATCACCAAGGCGAATGTCTTTAACTCCTTAGCGACCGCAGGGAGCGATTAACTGCTTTAACTGCTTTAATTACTGATGAATGGGAGCTTTGCGGGATTCACGTATTGTTATAATTCCATCCGGCCAAACTGCGGATGCTTTCTGACTTGTGCCTTTTTGCCTTGCGAAAGGGCACAAATGGCACGATAAAAGGGCACCTTTCGGAGCGTAAAAGGTGCCCTTTTGCAAAGCTGCTCATTATCAGGTGGTTACGCGCCGGTAGTCAGCTGTGCCGCTTCATGGCTATCGTCAGGCCGTCGCGCAGCGGCAGGATTACCTTCTCCACGCGGCTGTCGCCGGCTATGAAGTCGTTAAACGTCTCTATGCCGGCCGTCTGGCGGTCGGCGGGGCGGGGCGTTTCGAGCACGTGGCCGTCCCACAGCGTGTTGTCGGCCAGCAGTAAGCCGCCGGGACGCAGCACTCCGAGGGCCATCTCGTAAGCCTCCACGTAGGTGCGCTTGTCGCCGTCGATGAAGGCCATGTCAAACTCTACGCCAAGGCGCGGGGCCTCCTTGATGGCGTCGCCGATTATGAAGCGTATCTTGTCGGCCACGGCCGAGCCTTCAATCCACGGGCGGGTGAAGTCTTCCAGCTCGTCGTTTATCTCGTAAGTGTACACCATGCCGCCCTCGTCGAGGCCTTCGGCCATGCAGATGGCGCTGTATCCGCTGAACGTGCCCACCTCAAGTATGCGCTTTGGGCGCACCATGCGCACTATCATCTTGAGCAGGCGCCCCTGCAAGTGGCCGCTGGCCATGCGCCCGTGCAGCAGATGCACATTGGTGGCCCGCCACAGGCGGTATAGGTAGTCGCCCTCCGGGTCGATGTGGTCAAGCAAATATTTTTCTAATTCATAATTCATAATGCACAATTCATAATCAGGGCTTGTGACAATTCATAATTCATTATGCATTAATATGGCACTCACCGCCAGTCGGTAAGAGTCTAAGCCGAAGCCGCATATCACGCCGAGGCAGGCGCATGAGATCATAGACTTGTGCCGGAACTCCTCTCGCCGGTGCACGTTTGAGATGTGCACCTCTATTACGGGGCACTTCAGCGAGCGGATGCAGTCTTGCAGGGCCACGCTGGTGTGCGTGTATGCGCCCGCGTTGAGCACGATGCCGTCATACGTGAAGCCTACCTGCTGCATTTTGTCAATCATCACGCCCTCGACGTTGCTCTGGAAGTATTCAATTTCCACGCCGGGGAAGGACGCGCGCAGCTGCGGCAGGTAGTCGTCGAATGAGCTGCGGCCGTAGATGCCCGGCTCGCGTGTGCCTAAAAGGTTGAGGTTAGGGCCGTTTAACACTAATATTTTCATAATCCGATAATTTTGTTTAACTTTGCCGGAAAGGTGCCGGGACGCCGGGACGCCGGCGGGCAGAAACAGGCCGGCAGGCAGTCGGGGCATACTCTCACTTTGCAAAAGTACGAATTTATATGGAAAAAGAGAACAAAACGTCAGCGAACATGGTTAATGCCTACCGCCGCTACATGAAATTGCAGCGAAACTTCACGCCCAACACGCTCGACGCCTATATGCACGACATCGACAAACTGCTGTGTTACCTCAAGGCCGAGGGCATAGAGCCGCAAGATGCGCGGCTGCAAGACTTGCAGGCCTTCGCAGCCTCGCTGCACGACCTTGGCGTCAGCCCGCGGTCGCAATGCCGCATATTGAGCGGCGTGAGGACGTTTTACCGCTTCCTCGTGACCGACGGTTACATCTCCGACGACCCCACGGAGCTGCTTGAGTCGCCGCAGACAGGAGAGCACCTGCCCGAAGTGCTCACCACAGGGGAGGTGGACCGCCTGGAACAGGCCGTAGACCTGACGAAGTGGGAGGGCCAGCGTAACAAGGCCATCATCGAGATGCTGTTCAGCTGCGGGCTGCGCGTCAGCGAACTCGTGACGCTCCGCCTGTCAGACCTTTACTTGGACGAACGCTTCATCCGCGTCAAGGGCAAGGGACGCAAAGAGCGCTTCGTGCCCATATCCGACAGTGCCGTGAAGCAGCTGCGCCTGTGGTTCGACGACCGCTGCCGCATGGACATCAAGCCCGGCGAGGAGGACTACGTGTTCCTTAACCGCCGCGGAGCCCACCTCACGCGCACGATGATTCTTATAATGGTGAAACGCCTCGGTGCCGAGGCCGGCATACAAAAGACCATCAGCCCGCACACCCTGCGCCACAGCTTCGCCACGGCCTTGCTCGAAGGGGGTGCCGACTTGCGCGCAATACAGGCCATGCTGGGCCATGAGAGCATCGGCACCACAGAGGTCTACACCCACATCGACACCTCGGAACTGCGACGCGAGATATTAGAACACCATCCGCGGAACTTGAAATGAAAGGAATCAAGAGTTAAGGATTAATGGCGTATGCCGGCTGACGCCATGCAAAAACGGATTGTTACAGGCGTATTTTCTTGACTCTTAGCTCTTAATTCTTAACTCTTAACTCTTAAAATGAATGTCCTCAATCCCCCAATCCTCTTTTTAGTGGACTTTATCAACAAGGCAAATGTCTTTAATTCCTTAGCGACCGCAGGGAGCGATTACCTGCTTTAACTCCTTTAACTACTGATGAATGGGAGCAAAGCGGACATTCATCAGTAGTTAAAGAAACCTGTGAAGTTTGCTTTTTTATCGTTTTTCGATAATTTTTTATTGAAAACATTTGGCGCATTCGGATATTATTCATACCTTTGCATATCGTTAAACGATAAATAATATCCAAATATCAATAACACCTTAATATATTATAGACGGTAAGAACTCTCTCTCATGAACAAACATCCCCGGCGGCGTAAGCCGCGGGACGGCTGCGTCGCCGGGGGATAAAAAGTAGCAAACTTATGAAAAAGAAACTCAACCTGTTTTGCGCGCTGATATTCATTGCCATCGTCTGCGACCTGTTGGCCATGTCAAACGTCGCCGTGACGGGCTTCACCGCAGGCATGAAGCACGGCCTGGAAAGGCGGGCCATCAACGAGACAACGCCGAGCAATTATTGCTACGTATCGCTGCTGCCCGCCGAAATCAACGATGATAACTCCGTAACCATCACCGGCAAAGACGCCGCCGTGAGCATGGAGGCCTGGCCTACGCAGCTGATAGTGCCAATGGGTGGGCGCATAGGTGTGGGCACGGCGATGTTCAAGCTGCTCTACACGCTGGCCTTCGGACTGGCGGGCGTGGCCGCCCTCGTTGCGTTCGTCTTCTTCGTGCGCAACATTAACAAAAGTAAGATATTCATTCACCGTAACATCACGCTGCTGCGCATAGTCGGGTGGTGCCTTGTTGTCGCGGGAGTCATTGACACGGCCGACGGATGTTATGATACGTTTCTCGCCACACAGACGTTCAACCTCGTCGGATACGTGGTCGATTACAGTTCGGCGGCCAACATCACCGGCATCATCTTCGGCCTGTTCTCGCTCGTGATGGCCGAGGCTTTCGCCATCGGGCTTAAAATGAAAGAAGAACAGGAACTGACAATATAATGTAAAATCTCTACCCCGCCTCCCCTTAATCTGGCGATGCTTGATATTTTCATTCCAAGTTCCATTTATCCGGTAGAGTTGGTGCGGGTCTTAATTTAACTATGGGAAAGATAATAGTCAACCTCGACGTGGAGATGGCCAAGCGCAAAATTTCGCTCGGCGAACTGGCCGAACGCATAGGTCTCACTCAAGCCAACCTGTCGATATTGAAGACTGGCAAGGCCAAGGCCGTGCGCTTCTCGACGCTCGAAGCCATCTGCCGAGAACTCGGATGTCAGCCGGGCGACCTGCTCGAATATCGCGACGAGCCGTGAACCGACGGGCCGCAAACCACGCTGCAACATATAAAATATATTAAATATAAAAGAAAACAGAGATTGTTAAAACAATAAAAACTATATTTGTCGAACTTTTTTAAACACTTTTCTATGAAAATAAAACACTTTTTCGTGGCTGCCGCGCTCTTCATCTCAAGTGCAGCAGCGGTAATGGCCCAGGGGATGCAGATTCCGCCCATACCGGTGGACACTGCCGTAAGGATTGGCAAATTGCCCAATGGACTTACCTACTACATCCGTCACAACGGCTATCCTGAACACCGTGTCAACTTCTACATCGCACAACGGGTAGGCTCTATCCAGGAAGAAGAGAACCAGCGCGGACTGGCTCACTTCCTTGAGCACATGGCTTTCAATGGCTCGGACAACTATCCGGGCGACAAGCTGCTCAGCTATCTGCGCTCTATCGGCGTGGAGTTCGGCCGCGATCTCAACGCTTACACATCGATTGCAGAGACGGTTTACAACATTGACAATGTGCCGTCTAACAACATCGCGTCGCTCGACTCTTGTCTGCTCGTGTTGAAAGACTGGTCGAACGGCCTCACACTCGACGCCGAAGAAATCGACAAGGAACGCGGAGTGATAGAAAACGAATGGCGCTTGCGCTCTACCGCCAACCAAAGGCTCTTCGAGCGCAATCTCGAAAAGATATATCCGGGCAGCAAATACGGACGCCGTATGCCTATCGGAACAATGGAAGTTGTAAAGAACTTCAAGCCCGAAGTGCTGCGACAGTATTACCATAAGTGGTACAGACCTGACAACCAGGCAATTATCGTGGTAGGAGACATCGACGTAGACCGCACCGAACAGAAAATAAAGGAGATGTTCAGCGGCATCAAGCTCGATCCTAACGCCGCACCGGTGGTGGCCGAACCCGTGCCGGACAACAACGAGGCGATAATCATCGTTGACAAAGACAAAGAACAGCAGGTAAACATCGTGCAGCTGATGTTCAAGCATGACGCCAGGCCCGATAGTCTGAAGGGCGGACTGGATTACTTAATGGAACAGTATCTGTTGAGCCTGTCAACGCAGATGCTTAACGCACGCCTCGGCGAAGTGGCTCAGAACCCTGACTGCCCGTTCGTTCAGGCATTCGTGAGCGACGGCGACTTTATCTTTGCCAAGACAAAAGACGCTTTCGTTGTAGTATGTGTCCCGAAGCCCGGACAGACTGAAGCGGCCATCTCAGCGGCCATGCGCGAGGTGATGCGCGCCACGAAGTTCGGTTTCACAGCTACCGAGTTTGTCCGCGCAAAGGATGAATACATGAGCCAGCTTGAGAAGATTTACACAAACCGCAACAAGCGTGAGAACAGTGTTTACTGCGAGCTTTACACCCGTAACTTCCTCGACAACGAGCCGATACCGTCTATTGACGACGAGTATGCGATAATGCAACAGGTTGGCCCGGCCATCCCCGTTGAGGCTGTCAACGAGGTTATGAAGCAGCTTGTGAGCGTAACCGATACCAACCTCGTGGTGCTCAGCTTCAACACAGAGAAGGACGGTGCAGTATATCCCACTGCCGAAGGCATCAAGAAGGCTATCGACAGCGTACACGGAGAGCAGCTCACGGCATGGGTTGACAACGTAAAGCAAGAGCCGCTCATTGCCAACCTGCCGGCGAAAGGCAAGATTACGGGTGAAAAAGAGAACAAGGCTCTCGGATATAAGGAGCTCACACTGTCAAACGGTGCCCGCGTGATACTGAAAAAGACCGACTATAAGGACGACGAAGTAGTGCTCAGCGCCTCGTCGAAAGGTGGCTCCTCACTGCTCGGCAACGAAGACCTTGCCAACGCAAAGGCCTTCAACATGGTAATAGCTTCAAGCGGGCTGGGCAACTTCAGCGCAACTGAACTGCAAAAAGCCCTCGCCGGCAAGCAGGCCAACGTCAACCTCGTGCTCAACAACTTCCATGAAGGTCTCAGCGGACAGTCAACCCCGAAGGACATCGAAACGCTCTTCCAGCTGTCTTACCTTTACTTCACCAACATAAAGAAAGACGAGAAGAGCTATGCCCAACTGATGACAACGCTCGAAACACTGCTCAAGAACCAGGAGCTGTCTCCCGACGCAGCAATGGGCGACTCGATAAACGCTACGCTCTACAGCCACAACCCGCGCTTCACGAACCTGAAGCTCGCAGACCTCAAGAACATAAACTACGACCGCATACTGCAAATCGCAAAGGAGCGCACGGCTAACGCTGCTGACTTCGTATTCACGATTGTGGGCAATTATGACGAGGCCGCCATCCGTCCGCTTATCGAGCAATACATAGCATCGCTGCCCGCAAACGGCAAGAAGGAGGATTGGAAGAAGGTGTCAACATACAATAAGGGTGAGGTCGTAAACAAGTTTACCCGCAAGATGGAGACGCCGAAGGCCAACGCTTATATGTACTGGTACAATCTCAACGTGCCTTACTCTCTTGAGAACGCGATAACCGCAAGCGCAGCCGGACAGGTGCTCGAAATGATCTACCTGAAGAAAATCCGCGAGGATGCGGGAGCCGCTTACTCAGCCGGCGCCGCCGGGCAGTCAAGTATTTCTGGCGACACGCCGTTCACGTACATCGTCGGAATATGTCCGATGGACCCCGCAAAGAGCGACATGGCACTGAAAATCATGGACGAAGAGGCGAAGAAACTCTGCACCACTGTTGACGCCGATATGCTCAACAAGGTGAAAGAACTGATGCTGAAACGTGCCGACGACAACGCCAAGACTAACAATTACTGGGTGGAAGTGATTGAGAACTACGACGAGTTCGGCATTGACAACTACACAGAATATAAGAACATCGTCAACTCGCTGACACCGGAGAAGATTGCCAAGTTTGTCAAGAACGTAATCTTCGGCGGCGGCAACAGCGTCAAAGTGATAATGCTGCCTGAGACGGCTGCCAAATAACGCCGTGCCGACCGGCATTTACAGAAAAGCCCCTTTCCTGCTTCAACGGCGGGGAAGGGGCTTTATCGTTGCATGAAACATTTGCTAGTTTACACAGGCTGATAGCTGTTCACGCCTTAGAGTGGTACACAATTATTTGCGGCTTGAAATAAAGTTTTTTTGTTTGTCTTGAGAAATCATATTTTCTAAAATTAGTCCACGGTAATAGGAGTATTACCAGACACTATCGGACTGCAAGCCATCCCTGCAGGAAGTTCTCCTTGCCCGCCTTTTATGAGAAAGCATAAGAATATAGACAACACGAGCTTGTTCTTTCCTTCATCAGCGAGTGTGCCTCCAGAAAGTATTACCTGCGTGCCATCAACGGCAGTAACGCTGTTTATTGAAAGTTGAATTTCTCCAGCACTTCCTAAAAGCCCGTTCTTTTTTGCACGTACAACTTGTGCCTTTGCTACTGAATTTGCCGGTATTACAGTTATACCATCAACCTTAATGTCGCTCGTAACCCTGAAATCGACAATCTGTCCGACAGCCGCTTCTTTGCCATTCACTGTATTGACGAGTTGCATCGGTATGGCCGTGCCAGCCTTCAGAACAACTTCACGCGCATTTGCATACGACGTTGCGACAAACAAACCCATTGCCATGATCAACGTACGTTTTCCAACGAAAGATAAAAATTTTTTTAACATAGAAATAAAACTTTAAATGGTTAATAATAATAAAAACGGTTAATATAGATTGTTAATCCGTTCCAACATCGTCGCACTATCACTTATTCTTCTCGAATTATAACGTTTTGCGCCATTCACTGCTCCGGTGATATTGCCGACATAAAAAGTCAATGAGAATACGCCAGTAAGACCTGCAATGCCGTAATTTTTGTTTTTTATACTTGTATAAGTAGCGTAAGCCAACAATCCATTAATCAAAAATGATGTGAGTGCATTAGCCGGTTGACAGTCATACAGATAACCCGCCCCTGGAATTATTGACATAAGTCCAGCCATCAACGGACTTTTCTTTTTCTTTACACCAAGGTCTTGAAGTACTTGTAAATTATTGCGCCGCAGCATATCATCTCCTATGAAACGGCAGGCCTCATTCATATTGTGATATGCAGCTTCCTCGTCACCCAAACGCAAAAAAGACATAGACTTGTATAATTTGATTTTGTATATCGACAGACTGTCAATGTCATTACATTTTTCCAACATTTTGATAGCTTCTTTGTAATTGCCTATTTCATAATACATCTTTGCAACCTGCAACTTTACTTTTATATCTTCCTTAAAGGTACTATCTCCAGGCATTGAATAAGCAAAAATTCCTTCCTCTTCCCTGTCTAAGCCATCATAACATAACATTTTCTTGCAATACAGTGAAGCGTCAAATAGCTGAGGCTTGAAATATTCTAAACGTTCTATTTCAAGCAGTGCTGTTTCGTAATTATGATTATTGATGAGTTTGTTTATGAAGCCTACTATACTGTCTGAAGAGTTTTTGGGTACAATGTTGCCTACCGTAACAAATGACTTTGGTTTATAAATTATAGACCTTGGCAATTTCACAAATGGCGGAGCGTCAACCAATGTAGGATAACCATATTCATAAGTCAAATCGTAAAAACGTCCGTCGTGCCCACATCTTATCATCCTGTCAGCCGTCATGACCATAGCTTCCACAAACGGCTTATTTTTAAAAAGCATCAGTCCATAGTTGGAACAAGAAGGAAACATGGCGCACCTACTGCCCCTAACTCGGCTGATAAAACGTTGGTAAAATCCGATACCGCCTGATGCCGCCGTTTCATCTCCGTTATATTCACATAGCTTTACATCACCGTTATAAATAAGTCCGTCATGGTACATCTGCCCGAATACGTTAAGACACAAACATAACGAGAACACGGAACATAAATATTTAGTCCTTCGCAATGTATAATGCAATACAGAAGTTTCCATTTACCATCAAAAATCATGGCCTATAAACTCCCCGATTTGGCATTGAAAATATTGGATACGAAAAGACGTGGGAGTCTCTACTTTCTGCTTATCCCACGGTCAGGCTCTCGCATTGCCTATGCACAAGGATAAGCAACCGCAGTCAGCCCACGCCGTGATATATTATACTTTTCTTTCCTCGACATAATGAGAAAAGTGCATAATACACCCAACGTAGACGTTCCCGTTGCCGTATCTTCTTGTGCATAGTCCAATTTGCGAGATTTGACCGCAGAAGATAACGTCCGTAAACGTCCTTTTACCAGTAAAATATGACCCTCAAACCCATGATGAGCTAACTGGGCCGATGCAAATATAGGCAAAACCAATGAATTAAAAAAAGTATTGTTTACTTTTTTGCAGAAAAACACGTTAAAAAGTTTACTTGATAAGTTTGACAAGTTTTTTCCGTCTGATTTTTCAAATGTTGTTTCCTGTTGTATTGGAAATTTGCATTGGCGACGGTGTGTTTGTGTGTTCCTTGATTATAGAGAGAATAAATTTCTTTCAACCAAGCTGCTGACGCCCGCTCGAAGGACACAAATTGCGATGCGAAAGGGCACAAACGGCACGATAAAAGAGAGTGTATCAAATTGAGAAATATTTGATTCACTCTCTTTTTCATTTTGTCTGGTATAAAAAAATCAAGCA
>CALUGX010000069.1 GCA_944320285.1 uncultured Prevotella sp. | reverse complement strand
TATGTCAGCTTGTCAATCTTGTTTGTGAATGTGTTGTAAGCAATAACTGAGCACCAAGAAGTCAAGATACCGAATGCGGTGTTAATCAACGCCTCAGAAATACCAGTAGAAAGTGCGAGTGAGTCACCACCACCACCAGCAGCCAGAGCTTGGAATGAACGGATCATACCGATAACGGTACCGAGAAGTCCGGTAAGTGTTCCAAGAGTTACGATAGTGGCGAGGATCGGAAGGTTCATCTGCAGCGTAGGCATTTCGAGCTGTGTAGCTTCTTCGTGAGCCTGCTGTATTTTAGCAACCTTCTGTGCTTTCTTCAAGCCTGTTGCTGTTTCCATGTCCTTGTAAGCGCGGATTGAAGCTGAAACTACATTGGCTACAGAACCTCTCTGCTTGTCACAGATGCTCTGGGCTGTATCGAAGTCACCCTTTGCAATGGCGCTTTTAATATTAGCAACGAACTTTGCCAAAGAGCCTTTACCGAAGGCTGTGTTGAGGGCGAGCCAGCGCTCGATGCTCAGTGCGATAACTGTGAGCAAAAGTGTGTGGATTACAGGAACGACGATACCACCTTTGTAGATTGTGCCGAGAAGGTTTGTAGGATGACCAGCCGGGTCGTTGCCTGCAAAGTTAGAAGGATTACCAAGCAGTAAGTTGTATATCAAGATCGCGATACCGAGACATACAACGATAACCCAAAATGCTGCTCTAATACCTTGGAAGCCCTGGTTTTTCTTAGGACTTGCCGCTTTTTGTGTAGTTGCCATAATTTTTTGAATTTAATTTTATTAGTTAATAGATTAAGTTATAAAGTCCGATTTAATGTTAATGTACAATTTTTACAAAAACGTCTACTTGTTAAAGTAGCACACAAAGATAACAATTAAGTATGTAATAAAAGCATTTATCACAATGTTTTTAACATTGTTTTTGACTTTAGTCAATGTCCTTTGTGTGTTAACCGTTCACTTCGACGCCTGTTTTTTACTTCAATGCTTCCACTGCTTTTTTAATTCTTGCCATAGCTTCGCGGATGTTGTCGTCGCTGGTGGCATAACTCATACGGAAACATTCCGGATCACCGAATGCGTCACCTGCAACAGTTGCCACGTGGGCTGTTTCCAGCAAGTAAAGTGCAAAATCTGTTGAGGTGTTGATTGTGTGTGTGCCGTCGCTCTTGCCGAAAAAATTGCTGCATTTCGGGAACAAGTAAAAAGCTCCTTCCGGTACGTTCACTTCCAAGCCCGGAATTTCTTTAGCGAGGCTTACAATCAAATCACGCCTACGCTCGAAAGCCTTTCGCATATCCTCTACGCAGTCTTGTGACGCTGTGTATGCAGCAGCTGCGGCCTTTTGGCTTATCGAGCACGGGCCGCTCGTGTATTGTCCTTGCAGCTTGTTGCAGCCCTTGACAATCCATTCGGGTGCGGCAATGTAACCAATGCGCCATCCAGTCATCGCATATGCTTTCGACACACCGTTCACTATGATAGTCCTGTCCTTCATGCCTGTCACGTGGGCGATGCTGTTGTGCTTACCTATATAATTAATGTGTTCGTAGATTTCGTCGGCGAGCACATACAGGTTTTCATGCTTCTTCACCACTTCGGCAAGGCCTTCAAGTTCTTCCTTTGAATATACACTGCCGGTAGGGTTGCTCGGTGAACAGAGTATTATCAGTTTTGTTTTTGGCGTAATGGCTGCTTCGAGCTGTGCGGGAGTCATTTTGAAATTCTGGTCGAAACCGGCATTGACTATTACCGGTACGCCGCCGGCGAGTTTTACCATTTGTGGATAGCTAACCCAGTATGGTGCAGGTATTATTACCTCTTCGCCGTCGTTTACAAGTGCCATTACTGTGTTGCAGACACTTTGCTTTGCACCGTTTGACACAAGCACTTCGCCTACTGTGTAGTCCAGTCCGTTTTCGTTTTTGAGCTTGGCTACGATGGCTTCGCGCAAGTCAAGATACCCCGGTACGGGTGAATATCTTGAAAAGTTGTCGTCTATGGCTTTTTTTGCAGCAGCTTTGATGTGGTCGGGAGTATTGAAGTCAGGTTCGCCGACACTCATGTTGATAACATCTATGCCTTGAGCTTTCATTTCAGCACTTTTCTGTGACATGGCAAGAGTGGCTGATGGAGCCAAGCGATTAAGGCGGTCGGATAATTGTGTCATAATATTATTTGGTTTGTTTCTGCAAAAGTAAATAAATTATTCGTTTTTTAAGAATAAAAGGTGCTATATTTTCGTGAAAAGTGGAAAATGAGTCCGCATACTGGGCTGCATCCGTAATTTTTACAGATGCAGCGTATGCCCCATGCGGTCTTTTTTCGTTTTCAGGTACTTATAGTCGTATTCGTTGGGCGTTATCTCAATAGGCACGTTTTCCACTATTTCAAGGCCGTAAGCCTCAAGGCCAACGCGTTTTGTGGGGTTGTTTGTCATCAGTCTCATCTTGTGCACTCCGAGGTGGCGTAGCATCTGGGCACCGCAGCCATAGTCGCGTTCGTCGGGCTTGAAGCCGAGGTGCACGTTGGCGTCAACTGTGTCATATCCCTCTTCTTGCAGCTTATAGGCTTCAATTTTGTTCATCAGTCCGATGCCGCGCCCTTCCTGTTGCATATATATCAGTACGCCTTTGCCTTCTTGTTCTATCATCTGCATGGCTTTGTGAAGCTGTTGTCCGCAGTCGCAACGCTTGCTGCCGAAAATGTCGCCCGTTGCACATGATGAATGCACTCGCACTAAGATGGGCTCTTCGGGCTGCCATTCGCCTTTTATCAGGGCCATATGCTCAAGTCCGCTGCTTGTCTGGCGGAAGGGTACGAGCTTGAAGTGGCCGTATTCGGTGGGCATATCCACGGTCTGCCCTACGCTTATGAGCGATTCGCGCTGTAGGCGATAGGCAATCATGTCCTTTATGCTTATCACCTTCATGTCATACTTGGCCGCAAACTCCAGAAGCTGTGGCAGTCGTGCCATTGTGCCGTCATCGTTCATTATTTCCATCAGGGCGCCGGCAGGGTATAGTCCCGTCAGTTTGCACAGGTCGATTGCAGCTTCCGTGTGTCCGCTGCGTCTCAGCACCCCGTTGTCTTGTGCATACAGTGGATTTACGTGTCCCGGTCGGCCGAATGTCTGCGGCGTTGAAGCAGGGTCGGCCAGTGCCTTGATAGTCTCTGCACGGTCGTGGGCGGAGACGCCTGTGGCACAACCTTCCAGTTTGTCTATCGTCACGGTGAACGGTGTGCCGAGCACCGAGGTGTTTTCGTCCACTTGACGCGGCAGGTCGAGCTCGTCGCATCTGCTTAGCGTTATCGGGGCGCACAACACGCCACGGGCATACTTCAGCATGAAGTTCACTTTTTCGGCGGTTATCTTTTCGGCGGCTATGATGAGGTCGCCTTCGTTTTCGCGATCTTCGTCGTCAACAACGATGACAAATTTTCCTTCCTTAAAGTCGCTAAGGGCTTCTTCTACAGTATTGATTTTTAGTTTTTCCATAATCCAGTTTTTATACCTTAATATATATGGCTTCTCAGGCCTTCATCGAGGCCTGTGCAGCTTTTATGCGTTCAATTTCGGCTATGCGTTTCACCATCTCGTCATTGGTTTGCTTTATTTCCTTCAGGTCGCGCAGCAAACGTAGCCTGAACCTCCACATCCTGAAATAAAGGAACAAACCAACTGGCACTATTATTGCCGACGCCACGTTGAGCCATTTCCGTTCGAAGGGGCGGGTGTGGGCTTTCACCGCCATATAGGGGTAATTGTTGAGCAGCATCAGCACTTTCTTGTCCTTCGTGTTCGACAAGTCTTCTATTACGGCTTCAAGCCTTGTACTTATTCCTTCGATTACGTGGTCGGGCGAGTACTTGAAGAACACGTTTACCACATTGGGTGCCATCAGCAGGTTGTGTTCGTGGGCGTAGTCGCGTATCTCGGTGCTTATCCGTTCCAGTTCGTCGGCGTCGGCGCTGTAGTTTGGTGTTTCGATGATTACCTCTTTCCTGTAAACCCCGCGCGCGGCACGCAGACCGAATATCCTCATGAACAGGTTGCGGTAGAAGTCTACGTTGAACACCACGGAGTCATTGTTGGCCTTGTAGGTGAAGAACACAGCGAGGGGTGTCAGCACTACGAAGGCAATGGTCTTGCCGAACCATATCGACCATTCGCCCGCCCTTGCCATACGGTAGCCGGAGTTGTCGAAGATGAAGAAAATGATGAACACCAGCACGGATATAATCACTGGCACGCCCAGTCCGCCCTTGCGGATGATGGCGCCGAGCGGCGCGCCGATGAAGAAGAACAGTATGCACTGCAGGGCTACCGAGAATTTGGCTATTGCCTCAATGCGGTGCGACCTTATCAGTCGGTCGCCGTCAGCCGTGAGCATCCCCTTGAAGTCAAGGTCGTTCATCTCGTTCCTCACTGTACTCATCGCGGCGTCAACTGCCGACAGTTTTTTATCGGCCGGCAGTCTGCCGTAAATGGAGTCGAAACTGAACGTCTTTGTCCCTGCCATTTTTACGGCTCTTATTGAGTCTGCATTTGTTACGCTCGGCGAAGCGTAGTAAGTCCTGCGCGAGTCCTTGAAGAATGCGCGCCCTATGCTGTCGTAGACATGGCTGAGCGAGTCGATATCGAGAGTTATCTGCCTTATGCTCTTCGTCTTGGCGTTATTCGATAATGCGCTGGCATCGGCCACGTTAAAGTCCGAGTCAAACTCAAGCAAAATGGTTTTCTTTACGAATGTCTCCCTGCGGTAGGGCACCCCCGTGCCTCTCATCATCTGTTGCGACTTCATGTTTTCAAACCATTCGCCGCTGTAAAGCGTCAGCAGCAGGTGTTTTTTCTCGGCGGTAGATTGCAGCATACCGGAGTCGGATAATATTATGGCCGCGTCCTCGTAGCTGTCCGTCATCTTGTAAATCATCACGCCGTATAGCTTTCCCGTGTTCAGGTCTTTCTTCTGCACGTATAGGTTACATCCAGGTATGCCGTCGTAGAACACACCTTCGGGTATTTCCAATTCCGGGCTTTTCTGCTTCATCGACAATAGCAGGCGCGAGAACGACAGGTTGGCGTTAGGGCCTATCACGTTTTGGAAATAAAACGAACAGCACGATATGAGCACTACTATCACGAAGATAGACCTGAAAGCCTGCATCAGCGATATGCCGGCGGCTTTTATGGCTGTAAGCTCGCTGCTCTCGCCAAGGTTGCCGAATGCTATCAGCGACGACAGTAATATTGCCAGCGGAAACGCCTGCGGCACGAGTATCAGGCCCATATACCAGAAAAACTGCGCCAGCACCTCAACCGACAATCCTTTGCCTATCAGTTCATCGACGTACTTCCATAGGAACTGCATCATTAATATGAACTGACAGATAAAGAACGTGCCCACGAAGAGCATACCGAACTGTCTGGCTATGAACTTGTCTAACTTCTTTATTCTAAGCATTGATTGTCTGTGGCAAGGGCGTTTCGCCTTACCAGCTTGCAAAATTAGTACAAAAATAATAATATAAGAAGCAAAAGCGCAGAAAAGTGAAGCGGTAAAAAACCGAAAAAGCGAAATGCGTAAAATTATGAGTATTCTGTTTCTTGCCTCTTTCTTTATTATTTTTATTTTCTCATTTTCTCACATTTTCACCTTTTTATAGTCCCGTCGAGCGGCGCAGGGTATCAAAATTAGCGTCCCAGATGTCGGCGAGGGTGTCCGTGTCGCCGTCGGGCGCATAGTCGGTAACGATGAGGATGTAGTCGCCCGTGATGTCGCTCTTTCCCATCCGCAGTTCCCAGTAGGTGTCGAGATACTCCTCCTCGCTCCATCTCAGGCGGATATATTCGCGTTCTTTCTTCTCAAGCATGGCCGCCGTCCTCGTTTCGTGGTTGCTCCATGTGTTGCCCCAAGTGAATACAAACAAGTCGCCGTCTCGTTTCACTTCGTCGGCAAACCATTTGGCAAGCCCCTCCGGAGTGCTCATCAAGGCCCAGATTATATTGGCCGATTTAGAGCGGAGCTCGTGCTCGATATTAATCTTACAGTCCGTCATAGTGCATGGCATTATGAATGTTTGGCACAAAAATACTAATTTTGGGCAAGAAAACAACAAAAAAGTGCAATATTTTTTGGTATGTAAATAAATTGTATTACCTTTGCACCCGCAAACAACGGACAATGGCGGGATAGCTCAGCTGGTTAGAGCGTCGGATTCATAATCCGGAGGTCGTGGGTTCGGGTCCCACCCCCGCTACTTAAAAAGCCTTGCAATCATCAGGTTGCAGGGCTTTTTTCTATATTTTTTTTATGAATGTCCGCAAAGCTAACATTCATTAGTAATTAATTTCCTTACATCCTTACACTCCCGATGATTAATAATCGTCAAGTTCCGCGCCCGTGCGCTCCATGATGTTGGCGGCTATTGTGTCGGCACACTGTATGATGTTTACTAACGGATAGCTCTTGTTGGCTGTGTCATAGCTTTTGGTATCCTCTATGCTGTTCAGGTTCAGCCCCCATGCACCCATGTGCCAGCGTATGGCCAGCATTTCATCGTCATACATATCCAATCCGGCACAGAGCAGCAGTATCACCGACTTCTCGCCGTGTCCCATCGGGAAGTTCTTGTAGCTCACCTTGTAGCCTTCGCTCTCCTCCCACACGCCCATCACTTTGCGCCGCTTGGTCGAGCGGCGGTAGATGTCGGCCTTGCAGACGTCGTGCAGCAGACTGGCTATTATTACGCTTTCGCGTTTCACCTCGTTGTGCAGCGTCGGTTCAATCTCGGCCAAGTGCTCCCAAAGGAGCAGCGCAGCGCGGCACGTGTTGAGTGAGTGACGCGCCAGTCCGCCTTCCACACACAGGTGTTTCGACGCCGAGGCCGGTGTCGTGAAAAAGCCGGCTTCTTCAAGAAACTCTATGGTCTCATCAATGCCGTCGCGTCCGGTTGACTTCAACAGCTCGATTATCTCTTCTTTTACTTCCGTGTTGCTCTTGTTGTCTGCCATTTCTTTACCTTTTTTATTTGTCTGTCCCCGCCTTTGCCAACACATCTATAAACTCTTTCGGCAAGCTGACGTTGGCCAAGCCCAAGGCCTCACGAAACAAGGGAGCTATTTCCTCATCGCGAAACCCGGCTATCCCGCACCCTATCCTCGTTACCAAGAAATGCAAATCGGGATGTGCCTTCGCAAATGCAATGAACTCGTCTGTATATGGCCGTATCGTCTCCACGCCTCCCTGCATCGTCGGTATGGCATAAGAACGTCCCTGAAGTCCGACGCCTTGCCCCATGACTGCGCCGAACTTCAGCCGCGCAACCCTTGCCGCGCCGCCTCCGTGCATTCCACGTAAGTTACTTCCAAAGACAAACACCTCGTTGTCTTTCAAGTCGTTAATATACGCAGGGGTTATTCCACACCTTATATTATTGTTTCCCATGGGCATTATTTATTTTTTCCAATTTTTTCATCTTATACCGTAATTAGTTACTCCTTGCAAGCGTATTCCGCATATCCTTTCCCGTTATAATCACGTTGGTAGCCGTGTCACTGGTATCACCTTTGAATCTGTAAACCAGTGTAAAGCCACAGTCAACCATTTGCCTCAGAAAACGTCTGTCCGATTTCGACAATGCCCATTCCGAAAGAATGCTTTTCTTCAGTTCGTCCTTTACGTCGGAATTCTTAAAAACATCCATGTCGTAGATATTTTCATCCATCACCGTGGTATATATAATGTTGTTTCCATCAAGTTCAACCTTTTCGAGCTTCATACCCTGTTCTATTTCTTGTGGCATACTTTCATTCGCCATATCAATTTGCACATTAATTAACTCGCGCGTAAGGTCGTTTTTTGACACTTCTCTTTTCAGAATTCCCCTTATATCGTCGGGACTTATGTAATATGTATGTGTTTCTTGCGAATTGTCGCCCCTGTAAACATAACACACCGTAACGTCCCTGTCTGCCAATAGTTTTAGACCGTCCTTGTCGCCAAAAGCAAGTGCTATCTTGAACACTTCGGGATGCTTGTTAAGTGCATTTGCCGTCATTCCAAAATCCTCGTTCACCAACATCTTATATATTAGCATCCCGTCTTTAAACGTAACATTAGTCACGCTTCCAAAATCGTATGTTATCGGACAAACCTTATTCATCCGTTCGGCCTCCCTCTTAATGTCTGCATACCTGTCACAACCAGACAATGCCACGATTGCGACAAAAAACAAGAAAAGATAATATAAGTGTTTCATGGTCCTGTGTTTTTGATGTTTTAGTATGTCGGGCATGTATAAATAGAGTATCCGCAAATGCAAAAATACATAATTTTTCTCAAGGAGCAAGTTTTCATGTAATGTTTAATTCTTTTTGAGTTACTTTCTTAACCTTCAAATTTCCCATAATTTTTAATTCTAATAAAAACATACATTGTTGTTAGAAAATAACACTGAACAGCCACAAGATAACGATTATACTTATTGCAGCTATCGCAAGACGAACCAAACAACTTGCAGCCATGCAGCCTCCGGCTAATGCGCCACTCGCCGCATCTTCCGATTTACCTGATGAAGCAAAGCCAACTATTGCTCCAATAATCACGGCTATTACTATAATCCAAATCCACATAAGCTTCTATTTGTTCAAAATAATACTTCTAAAATCGTGATTTACTTTGATCCATAAGCCCCAAACCTTTAAATTTAGATAATAAAAGTGCGGACTTATAACTCCGTCCATACTTCCAGAGGTATCGCCAAACACAATTACCGCACATACGAGTAAAAGCCTACGCCTCAGGCGTGAGCATTAACTTTTACCCTTTGCAGCATTCGCCCAATTCCCCGATTTTCAGAGTGCAAGAATAAAGCTAACGCTTCTTTATCTTTATGTCTATTTATCCGTAATGTTACATAGGCCGTTAATATTTATTTCATGCCCCCAAAGTTACGGAAAAGCAATGGCGAAGTACGGCTTGCAGCGTGGCATACGGGGTTCAGAGGCACGGCACACCACCACCGCCCAATACTACCGTGACCTGAAACGGCAGACGGGAGAGCTTGAAGCCAACGTAAGGCAGTTACAGACCGAACAGAAACAAGCGGAACGGCAGCTTAGCGAAGTCAGGAAGGGAATCAGGTCGGAGAAGCTGGAAGTCGCCAAGACCGAAGCGAAAACGGCACTCGTGGCAAAGGTCGGTTCTCTTTTGGGCAGCAATAAGTTGAAAGAGGAAAGGGAGGGATTACAGCAACGTATATCTGTGCTTGAAAGTCAGAATAAAGAATTAATGCTGCATATCAAGCAAATGGAACGGGAGCATCAATCGGAACGCACAAAGTTCAACGAGTATATAGACAAGATACAGCGGTACTTCCCTTACGTAGAGAAACTGTTGCCGTTGATTGACTTTTGCCGAAACACCTTGAATTTCTCCGAAAGGGTAATCCAAGAATTGTGCAAGTTGAAGAAGGTAAGGTTGAAAGGTGATTTCTATTCTCCTGAGTTCAACCGAAAGTTCCGTGACGAAAATGCAGCTTTCTCATTTGAAAAGGACAAGAACAGGGAAGGACACTACCACATATGCGTGAATGACATTCCACTTGTGCAATGGTTCAGGCAGAAAGCGAAGGAATGGAGAAACGGTTTGGGGATTGCACCTACAAAGCAAGATAAGGGGCTGAAAATATAG
>CALUGX010000068.1 GCA_944320285.1 uncultured Prevotella sp. | reverse complement strand
CGTATTTTATTTTTTGTTGCAACCACAAATATACGACTTTTACGGCAACTTCCGCTTTTTATTTCTAACATACACCTGAACTGCGGATGAACCAATATGTGCCTTTTCACAGTGCAAAAAGGCACATATCGGCGTCTAAAAGGCATCCGTTTAGAAAGCAATTTGCCGCCTTTTATAATTCATTGTAAATCAATGTGTTATGAGATTGTTAATTTTGAGCGACTACTTACCATCAAAAAAGGTTGGAAAGACGCAAACTTTCCAACCTTCATACTTTGCCTAACGAAAGACGCCGGCCCTACTCCGCCTTAGCCTCTTCGTCAAGTTTAAGTTGCCATTTCCATGCCGAGCGCAACGTATCTTCGAGATTGGTTTCAGCTTTCCATCCGAGCACGGTGTTGGCCTTTGTCGGATCCGCCCATACTTTCTCGATGTCACCCTCACGGCGCGGAGCATATTCCCAATTAACTTTCACGCCGGTGGCCTTCTCAAAGCCCTCAACCACTTCAAGCGTACTTACTCCGCGGCCTGTGCCGATATTGAACACCTCTACTGCGTCGGTGTCCTCCTTGTCAAGGACACGCTCCATTGCCTTCACATGTGCCTTTGCCAAGTCTACGACATAAATGTAGTCGCGTATGCAAGTGCCATCGGGCGTATTATAATCGTTGCCGAAAATCTTGAGTTGCTTACGTTGCCCGATGGCTGTCTGTGTAACGAACGGAATAAGGTTCATAGGCACTCCGTTTGGCAACTCGCCGATATATGCCGACGGATGCGCCCCTATGGGGTTGAAATATCTCAAGATCACCGATTTTATAGGTGCCCCGCTGTGGATGAAGTCTTGTATTATTTCCTCGTTAACCTGCTTCGTGTTGCCATAGGGGCTTAACGCTTTCTGTATCGGGGCATTTTCTGTAACAGGCAGGTTTTCAGGTGTAGGCTGCCCGTAAACGGTGCAGCTCGACGAGAAGATAATGCCTTTCACACCATGCTTTGACATAAGTTCAAGAATGTTCAGCAGGCTCGTGATGTTGTTGCGGTAATAAAGGAGCGGCTTACGGACACTTTCACCCACAGCCTTGCTTGCTGCGAAATGAATTACACCATTTATACCGCCATATTTTTCAAAAACATTATCCATTGCTCCGAGATCGCAGCAATCTACCTGCTCGAACGCCGGTCTCTCACCGGTGATTTTCTCTATGCCGTCAACTACGTCGGCCTTTGAATTTGAAAGGTTGTCAACTATAACGACTTTATAGCCGGCTTGCTGCAATTCAACGACCGTATGCGAACCGATAAAACCGGTCCCTCCGGTTACCAAGATTGTCTGTTTCATAAGTGTTTTACATTAAAAGATAATCTATTATGCAAAACTAACCATATTTTATGGTATCTACAAAAGTTATTGGCAAAAAGATACGACAATGGTTAAATAAGTAAAATTAGGTAGGTGACAATAATTCATGTCATTATCACCAGCAGCAGATAATAACTCCAGATGCGTGTCATAAAGAAAAACTGTCTGCTTTTATAATAAAGAAAATGGAACAGACCGTGTTACCAGCCTGCCCCATAAATATCATAAAATCATTACCACAAAACGGCAGAGATTTAATTCAGTCCAAACAGTTCTCTCAAGCCTCCGTCCACTCCTGAAAATCCCATGAAAGCAAGGCTGAGCAAACCAGCCGTGACAAGCACGATGGCCATTCCGCGCATACCCTTCGGAATGTTAACCATAGCCAACTGTTCGCGTATTCCGGCAAAAATCGTCAACGCTACGGCAAAACCAACAGCCGTAGAGAATGCGTAAACAACGCTCTGGATGAGTGAATAGTCTTTCTGGATGACAAGTATAGCCACACCGAGCACGGCGCAGTTGGTCGTTATAAGCGGCAGATAAATGCCCAACGCTTGGTAAAGCGACGGAGAAACCTTCTTCAATATAATCTCAACCATCTGTACAAGGGCAGCGATTACAAGTATGAAGGCTATCGTCTGAAGATATTGTAATCCCATAGGATTGAGGATGTATATCTGCACAAGATACGTCACGATTGTAGAAAGGGTAAGCACAAAAGCTACAGCCGCTCCCATACCCAATGATGTTGAAATCTTCTGCGATACGCCAAGGAACGGACAAATGCCCAAGAATTGTGACAATACGATATTGTTCACAAATATGGCTGAAATGAAAATCAATAAATATTCCATAAATTACGCCTTCTTAAATCTGTTTACTATTGCAATCAAATACCCCAAGGTTATGAAAGCTCCCGGAGGTAAAATAAAGAGAAGCATATTGCTCGTTTCAGGTAGGAACACCATGCCGAAAATTGAGCCTGCACCGAGAAGCTCTCTCACTGCTCCGAGCAATGTCAGGGCAATGCTGAAACCAAACCCCATTCCGGCACCGTCGAACAGGCTTTCAACAGGTCCGTGGCTGCAAGCGAAGGCCTCGGCACGTCCAAGGATTATACAGTTAACCACGATAAGCGGGATGTAAAGCCCTAACGTGGCATATATAGCCGGCACATAAGCCTGCATCAGCATCTGCAATATCGTAACGAACGATGCTATCACGACAACAAAGACCGGTATGCGCACCATGTCGGGCGTAAGGTTCTTTATCAAAGAAATCACCAAATTTGAACATATCAACACGAATGTTGTGGCCAATCCCATCGACAAGCCATTCATCGCCGACGTAGTTGTGGCCAGCGTCGGGCACATTCCAAGGAGCAGAACAAACGTCGGGTTCTCCTTGACTATGCCGTTAAGTAATATTTTTATGTAATTCATTATTCCTTTTTTTAGATTTATACTATTTTTTATGGCTGGCCGTGGCACCAGTCTGCGCATCCACGGGGAGAGACTTGTATGCTTGATAAGCCTGGTTGACGGCCAGAAGGAACGCACGGCTCGTTATCGTAGAAGCTGTAATAGCGTCAATATCTCCGCCGTCCTTCTTAACAGTGAGCTTGTCTGACGCAGGATTCTTGCCTATGACGCAACCTTTACCATCCTTCTGGAACCATTTGTCCGCCTTAGCACCAAGTCCGGGCGTTTCTGCGTGCTGCAATATGGTATAACCCAAGATCTTTCCTTCAGTGTCAAAACCTACCAATATCTTGAAGTCGCCGCCAAAACCGCCGGTCGTACTTTCAACAGCTGCACCAAGAGGTTTGTTGTCTGCATCTACAGTCTCATGTATAACGAATACAACTTCTTTACCTGAAATAGTCTGTTTTACAGTGTCATCCTTTGCAACAGACAAGTCAACTCCGCCCATCACAGCCTTAATGCCGTCGGCAAGTGTCTTCTCTGATTGCAACTTGATAGGCTCTTCTGTCACATTGTTCACGTAAGCCAAGATGCCTCCCGTTATCAAAGCTACGCCTACGAGAACGACAACCATGTTGGTTATTGTAGATTCAAGTTTTTTCATTTTCCGCCCTCCTTATTTACTATTTCACCAAAACGCTTTGGTTTCACGTATGTGTTAATAAGAGGTGTCAATGCGTTCATGATAAGTATGGCGAACGACATACCCTCCGGATAAGATCCCCAGTTTCTTATAACGACTGTAAGGAAACCTATGGCGACACCATATATCAGCTGTCCTTTGTGCGTCATGGGTGACGTTACATAATCGGTCGCCATGAATATTGCGCCGAGCATGAGGCCGCCACTAAGCAATGTTGCCACCGGATTAGCGTAAATCGGATTTGCCAAATGCAACAAACCACTGAATACAAACACCGTGGCAAGAATACTTACAGGGATATGCCATGTTATTATCTTCTTGCAAAGCATATAGGCGAGGCCTATAAGCAAGGCCAAGGCGCACACCTCGCCTATACATCCGGCTCCGTTGTTAAGGCCGGGATTGCCAAGCAGAAGCGACAAAGAATCGGGAAGGTCGTTAAGAACCGTTGCGTCACCTGTCTTTATGGCCTGCTTCATTAAGCTCAAAGGCGTAGCACCTGTCTGTGCATCAACGTATGAACCTATCTGTCCGGCTATCGGCCATGAAGTCATTTGAGCAGGGAACGATGCCAAAAGAAAGCAACGTCCAACCAATGCGGGGTTAAACGGATTGCATCCAAGGCCGCCGAAAGTCATCTTGCCGATACCAATCGCAACCAACGCACCAATTATTACAATCCAAACAGGAAGGTTGGAAGGAAGGTTGAAACCTAACAGTAAACCAGTAAGTATGGCGGAACCATCACTTATGGTCGGCTCTTTCTTAAGTATGTACTTTGTTATTGCCCACTCGAAAAAGACACAAGCGGCAACGCTTGACGCACAAACTACGGCCGAACCTATACCAAAATAAAGGAACGACACTATCAATGCCGGCATCAAGGCTATTATCACACCATACATGTTACGCTCAACACTGTCCGTACCATGTGCGTGTGGCGATAATGAAACTATCAATTTGCTCATTTTCTTGATTTGATTAAGTCCCAGCTTTCAGTCTGGACATTTTATTTTAAGTTTTATTTTTTCGTGTTACGCGACTTTATAATACCCATGACGGTGCTCTTACCCAACCTTATATTATCAAGCATCGGGCGGTGGGCAGGACACGTAAACTGGCAAGAGCCGCACTCTATGCACGAAGTTACTCCCGCAGCCTCTACTTTTTCCCAATCATGGAAAGCACTGGCCGTTGCAAGCAAATACGGTTCAAGACCCATCGGACACGCGCTTACGCACTTGGCGCAACGAATACACGGCTGCGGAGCCTTGCGCTTTGCATCATCCCCGCTAAGCACAGTCACACTATTTGTTCCCTTACATATAGGAACTTCCACAGAAGTAAGAGCCTTCCCCATCATCGGACCGCCGGCCAACAACTTATTGTCTCCTTCCGGCATACCACCGCATTCGTTGATGAGGTCTATCATCGGGGTTCCCATTCGCACGAGGAAGTTGCTTGGCTTGGCAATTTTCTTGCCCGTAACCGTGGTATAACGCTCAAAGAGCGGTTTGTTTTTCATTACTGCCTGGTACACGGCAAACGCAGTACCAACATTCTGGACAACAGCACCTACATTCACCGGAATTGCCGGGGGAGCAGGCACTTGGCGGCGTATCACAGCATCTACAAGTTGTTTTTCACCTCCTTGAGGATATTTTTTTGCAAGAGGAACAATCTCAACGTTGGGATTATTCTTTGTTTTCTCCTCAAACAGCTCAATAGCCTTAGGTTTATTTTCCTCGATACCGATATATCCTTTTGTCACTTTGACAGCCTTCATCAGCAAGTCAAGCCCTACAAGTATCTCGTCTGCGTGCTCAAGCATAAGCCTGTAATCAGACGTTATGTAAGGTTCACACTCCACACCGTTTAATATTACACATTCGGCCTTGGCCGTAGGCGGCGGGCACAATTTTATAAACGTAGGGAAACCTGCGCCACCCATACCTGTGACGCCGGCTTTTTTCACGCGCTCTATTATTTCTTCAGATGTAAGTTCGGGATGAGCTTCGAGTGTTTCAAGTTTATCTGAACGGTCGATGCTCTCCTCCCATTCGTCGCCTTCCACCTTTACTATTATCACCGGCTTACGGTATCCCGTGGCGTCGATGGCCTCGTCTATCTTGAGGACTGTGCCCGAAACAGACGAGAATATAGGGGCAGAGACAAAACCTCCGGCCTCTGCAAGCATTGTACCTACCTTAACCTTGTCACCCTTCTTCACAACCGGTTTGGCCGGTGCGCCGATATGCTGCGACAGCGGGAATATCGCTTGCTGTGGCAGTTTTGCAACTTGCGTGGCCGATTCTGAAGACAGTTTGTTTTCTTCCGGATGTACTCCGCCTATTCTGAAAGTCCTGAGTTTCATGCTTTTACCTCCTCTTGTTTCTGTTCTACATTGCCATTACCGTTTTCCTGAGCTACAGCCTCGGCAGCCTTCGGTCTCGGTGCTGGGAAATTGACAGCCACAATAGCGTGTGTAGGACATACCTCAACGCATTTGCGGCACAAACGGCACTTATCCGGATCTATGTATGAAACGTTGTTTGTTATCGTTATGGCATCAAACTTGCATTCCTTCTCACACTTTCCGCAACCTATGCAAGCAGCCTTACAAGCCTTCATTGCCGCCGCCCCCTTGTCTTTATTGACACAGCGCACGTAAACGCGACGGTTCTTAACACCCTTTTTACGCAACTCAATAATGTGGCGCGGACATGCCTTTACACAAGCTCCGCAAGCAGTACACTTATCTTCATCAACTTCGGGCAGCCCCGTTTCTGCATTCATCGTTATAGCACCGAACGCGCACGCGTTCACACAGTCGCCACAACCGAGGCAACCATAGCCGCAACCGGTTTCGCCGGCACCGCACGAGTTCATAGCCGTACACGTGCGCAACCCGTTATATTCAGCAATACGCGGACGCAGCTCACAAGTGCCGTTACAACGTACAACAGCCACTTTCGGGTCTGTATTGGCAACCGCCATACCTAACAAGTCGGCCACCTGCCCCATGACATCGGCTCCGCCCACCGGACAAAACAGCCCGTCAAGCGCCCCCTCATCGGCCCCCTTCACCATAGCCGCAGCCATACCCGAACATCCGGGATAACCGCAGCCGCCACAGTTGGCGCCAGGCAGCAAGGCCGTAACCTGCGCCAAACGGGGGTCTTCATAGACAGCGAATTTCTTGGAACAAACATACAGCACGACGGCCGAAACCAGCGCGATGCCTCCAAGAACAATTACTGCAATCAAAATAAAATTCATAAGTTTTGTATTTGTTTTAGTTGTTAATATTTGGTTTTCATGATCATGGGCCCGTCAACTGCCGCTCTGCTCTATCTTGAAAGACAAGCGTGCCCTGATTTTATCACGACACATATATAATATGAGGTAATACGGAGCCAACGCGGCTATGCTCGACAGTGCCGCAACGGGCTCGCTGCCCGTAACGGCCAAGACACAAGCAAGCACGGCAACAAGAATGAATAGCGGCACCACGGAGCTAAGCACAACAGCAAACGTACCCATACGCTGCGATGCAACCACCAAAACATCGTCACCGACAGCGTAACGCGATGTGTCGCCCACAAACACTTCCACTATTTTCTCCTTATTTTCCGAGGCATTGCAATGACTCGCCACCTTACATGACGCACACGCTGATGACTGAACTATGCGCACCTTCACACGGTCGCCCTCTATTTCATCCACGACACCACAATGTTTTATGTCTAAGCTCATGTTATTCAAACAAGGTTTTGCAAACTCCAGTTTGCAAATGCAAAAGTAATATTATATTTTCAAACAGCAAACGAAAAAGATTTTTTTTTACGGTTTTAAGATCGTGGCGGCACGAGTTTTGCGATTATGAGGTTGTAAGGTTATGAGGTTGTAAGTTTATAACCCCATAACCGTGAACTTACTTAAGCAAATCATTAAGAAACTTGTCAAGGTCTTCATCGAGACCTTTCATTAGGTCGCCGCCTATTATCTCAATGTCGCTGTCAACGATATAAAGCTCTGACACGTGTTCGCGCTCGTCGTTTTCAAGCACAAAGCTGTAAGGTTTCAGTATGCACATATTGTCAACACTGTCATGCAGCCGCCTTATCACCGTCCGCATTACGTCGGCCGCACCATCATAAAAATCGGGTTCCTTGCTGTCTATCCATTCGTTCACAACACAGCGCGTTATCTCGTCGTCGTTGTCGTCAAAGGCCAAAAGCTCGCCGGTGTCTTGCGACAGGCTAAGATGTATGTCCGTCATTATCGTAGGCTCGTCTGTCATGGGGAACTTCTGAGCCACTTTCTTTACAAACCTCTCTAATTTTAAAATCGTTTCTTCGGATGTGTTCATGGCACTATGTTTAAAATTTAACTGACTTCTTTCTCGGTTTACTTTCGTTGCTCATTCTGTCAAGCGACGTCACTACGTATTGCACTTTCCCGCCGGAGCGTATGTCGCCGGCAGGTATTTCATAAAACTCGTCGGTGGTAACGGTCACGATTTTCGACGGGTCGTTTATGTCTATCTTGTCTCCGTCGGCAAACCTATACACCACATATTTCACGGCTTCGTTCTTCCAGCCCTTACCGCGCGGAGCTTTCCAGAACAGCACGGGGCGTCCGCCCATATCCAACACTTTCATCTTTCGGACCTTCTTCGGGGCTTTGCCGTCAATGTAAGGCATTGTCGGCACGAAAGCCGGATATTTCCAATACACCTTTTCAAGCAGCGTTGCATAATTGCCGATGTTATCCACCACAGCCTTGGCATACCACAGCACGGTGCCGTTGACGTTGCCCATCCTGTCATGCAGCCTACGCTTGGCCGGCAGCTGGTTGATATTAGAATTAGCAGGGTCGGCAAACTTAGCCGTGCGCTCCACATCCTCGCCTATATACAAATGCCGCTTGCCGGCATACTTATTCCACCACTTTATCAGCGTGGCGTAATCGGCAGCCTTATGCCCTATCTGCCAATACAGTTGCGGCACGCAATAGTCCACCCATCCGTTGTTAACCCACATCAGCACGTCGGCATAGAGGTCATCGTAGTTTTGCAGTCCGTTGGTGTCGCTGCCTATTGTCGGCGCATTACGCTTGTTGCGGTAAATGCCGAAAGGCGACACTCCGAACTTCACCCAGGGCTTCACTTTGTGGATGGTCTCGTAAAGCTGCTGCATGAACACGTTAACATTGTAACGCCGCCAGTCGCCGCGGTCCTTTATCCCGTTGCCGTAAGCGGCATACTCCTTATCGTCAGGTATCGACTGGCCGGCCACCGGATACGGATAGAAATAATCGTCGATATGCAGTCCGTCAACGTCGTAACGCTCTACGATGTCGGCCACCACCTTACATATATAGTCACGGTTTTCAGGCAGTCCGGGGTTAAGTATCAGTTGGCCGTCGTAAGCGAACACAGCCTCCGGATGCCTTATTGCCACGTGCCCGCGTGCGAGCTCGCGCGTAGTCTTGGTCTTCGCCCGGTAAGGGTTGATCCATGCGTGCAGCTCCATGCCGCGCTTGTGGCACTGCTCCACCATCCACGCCAGCGGATCCCAATATGGCGTAGGAGCCTGCCCCTGCCGCCCTGTGAGGTAACGGCTCCAAGGCTCGTATTTGCTTTCATACAAGGCGTCACACTCCGGGCGCACCTGGAAGATTATGGCGTTAACGCCGCACGCCTTCAGCCTGTCAAGCTGATAAGTGAGCGTCTGCTGCATCTTGCTCGTGCCCATACCGAGGAACTGTCCGTTAACACATTGTATCCATGCGCCGCGGAACTCCCGCTTTTGCGCCTTGCCTGAATTTGCCGAGACACACACCGGCAAAGCCATACATATTAACAGTATGACGACTTTCAGACTTATTTTTAACGTTTTCATACGCCAAAGTTACGATGTTTTGTTCACAAAAACAAATATTATGCAAAAAAACAGCTGCCCATACTGAATTAACAATTAACAAGCAAACCCCACTGCATGAAACAAAGCATTTGTCTTACCCCAATAGCTCATTTACCAAAAAAAATTGCCTAAACTCATTAACCACACATCTCTATGACTCTTAAAAATATGCCATCAAACCATAAAAACGACCCTAACGCAATCGTTAGACCTTAATCAATGTTAAATATACAGATTGTGTGGGCACACACAATTTTAGGAAAAATAAATCTTTTATATTATTTGGTTAATATAAAAAAAGTGGTTACATTTGCAACTGTTATCCTGAAAACAATCTTTTTACCTTAAAAAACTAATACCTATTGAAGATATAGAGCGGTTGCCT
>CALUGX010000067.1 GCA_944320285.1 uncultured Prevotella sp. | reverse complement strand
ACCTTCGCCGTAGAGAAGCGGCAGTCGTACCATGCGAGTATTCCCGTCCTGCGTGCCATGAGCGTGGCGGCCATCCTTCCGAGCTGCGGCACCTTGCTCTGTCTTGCCTGTCCGACCCACGCGTACAGTTCCTTTTCCGCTGCGTCCTTTGTCGGCTGCATCCATATCCGTCTCATGGCCTCTTTCAGATAGTACGCCTTCGACAGCGGCTCGTTCATCGCCAGTGCGTTGTCAAGCCTGCTGCGGTACTTGGAATCGAGTATGTCCTCGGCGTTACGCAGCAGCAGGTAGCGCGTACCGAGCAGCACCCTGCGGTGCATGGCGTTCCTCTCGTGTCTGTACAGCGTGCGGCGGATGTCGTCGAGCGCCTCGTTCATGAGCTTGACGACGTGGAAGTGGTCGAACACGAGCTTCGCTTCCGGGGCGTTTTTGAGTACTGACGCGATGAACGCCGCCGAAAGGTCGGTGGCCACGTGTCGTATCTTCACGCCGTGCCTCTTCACCCGCCTCCAGAATGGCAGCAGCGCGTCGCCGCCGCGGCCCTTGCCCACATGGACGATGCGCCCCGTGTCAAGGTCGACCACTATCGTGCGGAACTCGACGCCGCGCCGCACCGAGAACTCGTCTATGCCTATGTCGCGCACGCCCTTGAGCGGCGGCGGGGAGTACCGGCGCCGCAGGTACTCCTTGTGGATGCGCTTGACCGTGTCCCAGCTTACCTGCAGCAGGGACGCGGCGGACTTTACCGTACATGCCTTGAGAAGCTCGACAACGTACTGCGCGAAACGGTGGGAATAATGGCGGTTGCCACTGGCGAAAGGCACTCTGTCCTGGCATACGTGGCCGCAGCGGCGGCACCTGTAACGGCGGACGCGCACGCGAAGCACCGTCTTGCGAAGCCCCGACGGCACGCCCAGGATGTCACGCATACGGCTGCCAACGGACGACAGGCCGATGTTGCCGCACGCCGCACAACATTTTTTCACATGCTTACGCTCGATTTTCAGAATTGTTTTGTTATCTTTGTGGCATATTGAGGTCAAGCGGTAACCGGTAACGCCATAAACCTTTGACAGGAAGTTGCTGTTCATCGTATTTTATTTTTTGTTGCAACCACAAATATACGACTTTTACGGCAACTTCCGCTTTTTATTTCTACACATACACCTGAACTGCGGATGAACCGGATTTACTCCACAAAACATAGGTATCAATACAACTCAATTATTCTATTGGCATTGTAATAATGGAAAAAATCATAGTTATAAAGCAACAATCGCCAGTCGAGTATACAGACATTCTAAATGTGCGATATGTCATGGAAAACAAATTGATTATACTACATCCGTTGCTTATTTGTATCCAGAATTAGCGAAAGAATGGTGTGAAGATAATATTTACAATCCCGCTGAAGTTTCTGTTGGTTCTGAGAAAAAAATAAAATGGAAATGTGCAATTCCAGATCATAAACCGTATTTTGCTTCTGTTTATGCTAGGACAAAACTGGGGTCCAAATGTCCAGAATGTTCTGGAAATATCAAATCACCTCAATCCTATAAAAATGAGGTTACAAGTAAATTCCCAACAATAGAGTTGTTAAGCGATTATAAAAAGTCTAGCATACGAATATCCTGCCGCTGTAAACTATGTGGGTATGAATGGCAGCCTTTTCCATTCAATCTATTACGGGGAAAAGGTTGTCCTAAATGCAAAAATAAACCTGTAAATTGCACCACTTCACCTTCTTTGCCTAAAAAGATATGATGTACTGTTATAATAAGTGGTTTCGTAAATCATGACACACAATATAAAAAAGAGGAGTAATTAAAATGATATTTTGATTACCCCTCTCAGTCAAATTTGAATAATTACAGTTTTAATCCTCCTCCTTTTCTCAGTTCACCGGGTGTTTCGTGGAAGCCATACCGCAACTTGCCAAACTGTTCCTTGAACCATTCGCCAATCGGCTGTCTGTTTATGGTCAGTACCAGTTTGTTGTCATTTGTCGGATTCTTTTCTACCTTGAAAATATCGTTCTTGATGTCAAACTTCCGCCTGTGTTCTTCGGAATTAATCCTGCTATTGCACATGATAGCCATTTTGTGGAGGAACGGTGTAACTAAAAAATGTTGGTAATGGCTGTAGGAACTGTGGCGGATGACGGAAGATTGATTACAATGTCATTTATGTGACGCAGTTGTAAATCGTCAGGCATTTAAATTTAAATTAATTTTTTTGTTGTTTTATTTGTCTGGTTGTGATTTAAATTGTAATTTTGTGAACGAAAAAACAAATTATATCTATAAACATTCAAAAACAAAAAATTAAAAAAACAATGGCTAAAGTTGTAACATTAGGTGAAATAATGCTTCGCCTTTCTTCTCCGGGGCAGAAGAGATTTGTCCAAAGTGATAATTTTGATGTTGTTTATGGCGGTGGTGAAGCAAACGTAGCTGTGAGCGTGGCCAATTACGGACATGATGCATATTTCGTAACTAAGTTGCCCAAACATGAGATAGGCCAGTGCGCAGTGAACGCATTGCGCCGTTACGGAGTTAATACGCAGTTTATCGCACGCGGCGGCGACAGGGTAGGTATCTATTACCTTGAAAGTGGTGCAAGTATGCGTCCGTCAAAAGTAATTTACGACCGTGCACACAGTTCAATCGCAGAGGCTGATCCTGAAGATTTTGATTTCGACAAGATTATGGAAGGCGCACAGTGGTTTCACTGGAGCGGCATCACTCCGGCCATCAGCGACAAGGCTGCTGAACTGACGCGCTTAGCCTGTGAAGCCGCAAAGCGCCACGGCGTAACTGTCAGTGTAGACCTTAATTTCCGTAAAAAGTTGTGGACTTCAGAGAAGGCGCAGAGCATAATGAAGCCCCTCATGAAATATGTTGATGTTTGCATAGGCAATGAGGAAGATGCACAACTTTGTCTTGGCTTCAAGCCCGATGCTGACGTGGAAGGCGGCAAGACGGATGCCGAAGGATACTATGGTATCTTCAAGGGAATGATGGAAGAGTTCGGCTTCAAGTATGTTGTTTCAACTTTGCGTGAGTCTCTCTCTGCAAGTCACAACGGCTGGAAGGCCCTCATATATAACGGCAAGGAGTTCTATCAGAGCAAACATTATGACATCATGCCTATCATCGACCGTGTAGGTGGTGGTGACTCGTTTGCCGGTGGCCTTATCCACGGCCTTTTGACATATCCTGACAATCAGGGCAAGGCTCTTGAATTTGCTGTTGCTGCTTCCGCTTTGAAGCACACAATACCCGGAGACTTCAACCTTATGTCGGCTGACGAGGTAGCCAACCTTGCAGGTGGTGACGCTTCAGGTCGCGTACAGCGATAATCCTTTGGCCTTATTCCCAAGTATGAATATAAGGTTAAATGTTTTTTAGCTAACGAAGAACGAGGTATAAATGAACTTGCAGACGAGGGATGGGAGCTTGTTTGCTCCTATTGCCTTGGTCTGTATTTAGTTTTTAAACGAGTAAAAGAAGATTGACAATATGGCAAAATTTGATAAAATAGCCGTGTTGAACAAGATAGGTTCAACAGGTATGGTGCCCGTGTTCTATCACAAGGATGTTGAGGTGGCCAAGAATGTGATTAAGGCTTGTTATGACGGAGGTGTCCGCGCTTTCGAGTTTACAAATCGTGGTGATTTTGCTCACGAAGTGTTCGGCGAGGTTGTTAAGTTCGCTGCAAAGGAATGTCCGGAGTTGGCACTCGGTGTTGGCTCAGTGGTTGACCCGGCTACAGCGGCTTTGTATATCCAGCTTGGGGCAAACTTCGTTGTAGGCCCGCTGTTCAATCCTGAAATTGCTAAAGTCTGCAACCGCCGTCTTGTGCCTTACACTCCGGGATGCGGCAGCGTGTCAGAGGTAGGCTTCGCCCAGGAACTTGGTTGCGACTTGTGTAAGATATTCCCAGGCGACGTGCTCGGTCCGAAGTTGGTAAAGGGTATGCTGGCCCCGATGCCGTGGTCGAAACTCATGGTTACTGGCGGCGTGTCGCCTGACGAGGAGAACCTTACAGCTTGGTTCAAGGCTGGTGTGTTCTGCGTAGGCATGGGGTCAAAGTTGTTCCCGAAAGACGTAGTGGCAGCAGGTAATTGGCAGGCTATTACCGATAAATGTAAAGAAGCGCTTGGTTACGTTGCCAAAGCACGCGGATAAATATCGCATAAAAGGTTCGATATGGCTTGTTGCCGTATTGGGCCTTTTATTATTTTCAGCTTGTTCTCACCATAGGTTTGGAGAAAAGGTCGACAAGCTGAATTCATTGTCTTATGCTTATCATTATGTTTGCCTTGATTCGGTGAACAAGTTTGCAGAGAATGCAATGCACCTTGCCTCTGATTATCCGGCGGGAAAAGCTGAGGCGTACAATAATCTGGCATTTGCTTATATGGCGAAAATGGAATATGAAAAGGCTTATTTATTACTTGACAGCATAAGACTTTTGACTGACAACCAGGTAGAATTGCTTGTGGCTGATATACAGTTGATGCGCTTGTGTCAACGTGAAGCAAAGAATAAGGACTTTTATAATTATAGGGAAAGTGCCGTCAGGCGTATAAAACGAATATCAGAGGAGCTACATTTATTATCTGAACGTATGAAGGCCCGTTTCTTGTATGCCCAAACGGAGTTTTCAATAGTTTCTTCTACTTATTATTTTTATGTCGGACTCACCCGGCAGGCGTCGGAGGCAATAGTGTCTATCAATGCTTTAAACGAAATACAACAGGACACAGCACAATATCTTAATTACCTGTATCAGATTGGAAGCGGAGGGATAATTAAAGGCAAATCAAAGCGAGAGACATTTCAGACGGAGTTTGAATACTTGGTAAAGTGTTATTCTTTGGCGCAGCAATGTGGCATGGTCTATTGGGAAGCGAATGCACTTCAGTCAATCAGTGAACATTTACTTGATGAAAACGAGGGTAAACAGTTGATGGCCAAGAATAAACAGGTGATAAAGTATCTGAATGACGACAATATGCCTGACAGCTTGTTGGCCGGATATTTCGCCCAAAAAGCATTTGACTTGTTTGATGAATACGGCGATGTCTATCAGATTGCCGGAGCGTTACGCACATTATCGTTCTGCTATTGGGCATTAGGCGATTACCGCTCGTCGCTTATTTGTTTGGAAAATGCTTTGGCGAGAAATGCGAATATCAGTAAGTCGCCAAGTCAAGTTGCAAGCATAAGGGAATGCCTCAGCTTGGTATATTCTGCAATGGACGACAAATACAACAGTGACATCAACCGGAACATTTACTTGGACATCCAAGACGAAACACGGCAGGACCGGCAACTCGAAGCAAGGGCAGAGCAATTAGAAAGAATATCATCCCAGCAGAACATATTTATCGTCTCAATACTTGCTTTAATTGTAATCGTCGTTGCCCTCTTGTTTGTTTTCAACAAATTAGGCCGGAGGATGGCAAGCGACGAACGTCTGAAAGATTTGATGTCGCCATTGCAAAGATATGAGAAAGAGCATGAGCGCAGGTTAAGCGAACTTGATGAAAAATACGAGGCGGCATCCGAAGCACTTTCAATAAGCCGCCTGAAACTTGACAAAGACAAAAAAGTGTGCCTTGACAACAAGGCAAAAGTGTTCCTTGTTAACAGCGTTTTGTCCTATATCGACAGAATAGCGAACGAAATTAAGAGGATTAACGGTAACAGCAGTGAAAAGGAACGTTTGGCCTATATTGCCGAATTAACCGATTGTATTAACGATTATAACAAAGTGCTTACGCACTGGATACAGATACAACAGGGTAAACTAAGCCTTAAAATCGAGAGTTTTAATCTTAATGAAGTGTTTGGAATATTGGCAAAGTCTGAAATGTCTTTCCGGCTCAAGGGCGTGAAACTCGACGTAGAACAACTGGACGTAATCGTCAAGGCCGATAAGATACTGACTTTGTTCATGCTTAACACCATAGCGGATAATGCAAGAAAATTTACGCCAAAAGGAGGAAATATCAAGGTGTATGCCGTCAAATCACCCGAATACGTTGAAATTTCAGTTAAGGATAGTGGTGTGGGTATGTCTGAAGATGAGTTGTCTGATATTTTCAACAATAAAATTTATAACGGCCACGGGTTTGGATTGACTAATTGTAAGGGCATAATCAACAAGTACAGGAAAACAAGTCAGATATTCCAAGTATGTGGCCTGTTTGCCGAAAGCGTAAAAGGCAAGGGCAGCCGTTTCTTCTTCCGTCTGCCATATGGTGTTGCTCGGTGTTTCGTGGCGGTATTGTTCGCTATGTCCGGATTGGTGGGCTTCAGCGCAGTAGATAATGCCGGTGAGAATATTGTAAGGGCGGGAGAATACGCAGATTCGGCATATTACAGCAATGTTGACGGCAGATATGGGCAAACGTTGGCATTTGCCGATTCTGTATTCAGGTATTTAAACAAGTACTATTTAACCATTAAGCCGGGCGGGACTATGTTAATGTCGCTGGCCGGCGACGTTGATCGCGTGCCGGCTGAAATCAAATGGTTTCAAGATAAAGTTGACATTGACTATGACATAATCCTCGACATTCGCAACGAATGCGCCGTTGCCGCCCTTGCTTTGCACGAATGGGACTTGTACACATATAATAATAAAGTTTACGCACAGTTGTTCAAAGATTTGTCGGCAGACCGTGGACTTGAGGATTATTGCCAGACGATGCGAAATTCGAGCTTCAATAAGGCTGTGGCCGTCGTCCTCCTTGTGCTGCTCCTTGCCGCCATCGTCTTTGCATATTATTTCCTTTATTACCGCCATGTGCTATATTTCAGGTTGTGTTTAGACAAGGTTGAAAACATCAACAAAGTGTTGCTCTCTGATGTGAGCGACGAGGAAAAGCTGTCATGCGTCAACGATGTAGATACGAGTAAATTCCCGGAAGTGTTAAAAGATATACTGTTAGAGATAAAGGCATTACTGGGTCGTTCAGTTAGTGAAGGTATGGTAAAGGCCAAGAATCTTGAATTGACAGAAGATGAACGTTGTAGGGTGGAGTACGAAGACGATAAATTCTACATTAATAACAACGTGGTAGACAACAGTCTGAGCACGTTGAAGCATGAAACGATGTACTATCCGTCACGTATCAGACAGCTGATTGACACTTCCGGAGGAGATGTTGCTGCCGTCAGCGAGGTTGTTGAATATTATAAGCAGCTTTATTCCATACTGTATAGGCAGGTTAACGCGCAGGCCGGGCAAGTGTCGTTTGAATGTAAGAAGGTTTCGATGAAAAGCCTTATAGGCATTGATGAGTGTGTCATCGGCGACGCCACTCTTGTGGCCTATTTGTTTGAGACGTTAAGGAAACGATGCGGGGTCGGCCTGTCCGATGTTTCATTGTCTCCGTCGGATGGGAAATATGCAGAGTTTCGCATATCATGCCGTGATTTGCATCTTACCCCTAAGCAGTGCAATGTCTTATTTACGGAGCCGTCGGTAGAGAATATACCTTTTTTCGTTTGCCGTCAGATAGTGCGTGAATGCGCTGCACAGACCAACTTACACGGGTGCGGGATAGTTGTAACTGCCGACGGTGAGAATGGAGTAACAGTAAGCGTGGTACTGCCACGATACAATTTCAGCAGACAAGCGACAAGCTGTCTGCTGACAAGTAGAGAATGGCAAGCAAATAAAGGGTCGGCAGACAAGTGACAATGCAAATCCATTTGTTTGTCAGTCACCGGTCACTTGTCTGTCGGCTTGTTAATAAAGAATAAAAAATATGGATAGGTTTAAAGTAATAATTGTTGAAGACGTGCCTTTGGAGCTAAAGGGCACCGAAGGCATCTTGCACAGCGACGTGCCCGAAGCTGAAATCATCGGCACAGCCGGCAATGAACCGGAATATTGGCGTTTACTGAAACAACAGATGCCGGATTTGGTCTTGCTCGATTTAGGCCTTGGCGGATCCACTACGGTAGGCGTGGAGATATGTCGGCAGACAAAAGAGATGCACGCCGGAGTAAAGGTACTTATTTTCACAGGTGAGATATTGAACGAGAAGCTGTGGGTTGACGCCCTCGACGCCGGATGTGACGGCATAATATTGAAAAGTGGTGAACTGCTGACCCGCGATGATGTGGAGCGCGTGATGAGCGGTAAGAAGCCCGTGTTCAACCAACCTGTCATGGAGGCGATAATCAGGCGTTTCAAGCGCTGCGTTAACCGTGAGGTGATGAAACAAGAGGCTTTGGTGAATTACGAGATTGACGAGTACGACGAGCGTTTTCTGCGTCATCTGGCCTTAGGATATACAAAGGAGCAAATCACCGGTCTGCGTGGTATGCCATTCGGCGTGAAAAGTCTTGAGAAGCGGCAGAATGAACTTGTACGCAAACTTTTCCCCGGCGGCAACGGCGGCATAGGCGTCAACGCTACGCGTCTTGTAACCAAGGCTATAGAGTTGCACATCCTCGACGCAGATAACCTGACGCCCGATGACGAGTGAATTCGTCAGCCTGTATTCTAATAAAAAATCCGGACATGAAACATACAATCGCCGCAATATTAGCCATTATCCAGTTACTGCTCATTCTATTTTCGTGGGTAGTGACAACACTTATGCCATCAGCACCGCTACGGTCGCTGCTTAGCGGCGAGGGTGTCAGGTGGTTTTTCGGCAGCTTTGTCGACAATATGTCAAGTCCTCTGCTTGTATATATGTTGTTATGCACCATAGCTTATGGGGCATTCGTCCGCAGCGGGTTAGGGAAGGGGGTCTCATTGTTGTTGCGTGGTGGCCGTTTGTCTTACAGCGGGCGCCACGCCTTGATTTGGGTTGCGTTGTTGTTTTGTGTCATGGTTGCGGTTGTCATTATCATTGCATTTGTTCCCCATGCCGTGCTGCTTGGAGTAAGCGGCACGCTTTTTCCCGGCGCATTCAGTGCGGCGATAGTGCCGATTGCGGCATTCATGATAACGTCATTGTCGTTGGTTTATGGCGTTGTTGACGGTTCATACACAGATCTGAGTAAAGTCTTCATTGCGCTTTATTCAGGCATAGCTGATGCCGCGCCCTTGTTCCTGATTTACGTCCTTGGGGCGCAATTATTTTATTCAGCCATTTTCGTCTTTGCCTGACGGTTTACAGGTGACAGTTTCATTCAAGTAGCTGTCACACATAATGTCTAATATTCTAAGCAGTTGCATTTGCTGTTTCTTTTTGTCGTTTTTTGCCAAGTCGCATCTGTCTTGACGTCTGCATTTCTATCTCTTTGACTTGCATAATCATTTTAAAAAACAACAGAATGTTGGAGTCTTTCCAAAGACATTATCACGACAAAAATCAGACATTCGGCAAACATTTCACAACGCCCTGACTATCAATATATTACAAGGCAAAATACAAAAGGACGTCTTTTACCAGATGAAAGATGTCTTTTTATCGGGCAATAAGTGCCTTTTTGCGATGTAAAATGTGCCAAATCGCAGTGGCTTGTGTTGCAAACGGTGTTATATAGGCTCTGTTACTTGCAAGTATGGGAAAAATAATTTAACTTTGCACACTAAATAATTCATAATAAATAATATTGATAATGAAAGCATTTGTTTTCCCCGGACAGGGGGCGCAGTTTGTCGGAATGGGTAAAGAGCTCTACGACAGCAATCCTTTGGCAAAGGAACTTTTTGACAAGGCCAACGATATTCTGGGTTATAACATTACCGAAATCATGTTCAATGGCACCGATGAGGAGCTTAAGCAGACCAAGGTGACACAGCCGGCGGTATTCCTGCATAGCGTTATCAGTGCTTTGTGTATGGGTGAAGAGTTCACACCTTCAATGGTGGCGGGCCACTCACTGGGCGAGTTTTCGGCTCTTGTGGTCGCTGGAGCGTTGAGTTTCGAGGATGGCTTACGGTTGGTTTACGCCCGTGCTATGGCCATGCAGAAGGCTTGTGAAGCCGCTCCGTCCACGATGGCGGCCATCATAGGTCTGGCAGACGAGAAGGTGGAAGAGATTTGTGCAGAGGTTAACAGGG
>CALUGX010000066.1 GCA_944320285.1 uncultured Prevotella sp. | reverse complement strand
CCGAACGACAACCCCATTGACGAACCCACGGTGATAGAACCCGAAGGAGACGGCACACAGGTAAGCCCGTACAACGTAGCCGCCATTCTGCAAGTGGCCGGAGCATTGGGCGAAGGGGAAGTGTCGAATGAAGAAATGTACATCAAAGGTATAGTCACAGCCATCGATGAATATTACGGAACGGAATACGGCAACGCCACATACACAATCTCTGACGACGAGGACGGAACCAACAAATTTATCATATACCAATCATATTATTTCAACAACGAGAGATATGAGTCAGGCGTAAACATCGAGTACGGAGACACCGTAGTTGTTTACGGCAAGGTAACAAAATTCGTTTATGAAAGCGGCGACACTCCTACGCTCGAAACAGAAGCACGCCAGAGCTACCTTATCTCAATCAACGGATACACAGGTGAAGGCGGTGGCGGCGACGAACCTACGCCGGGCTTTGAGCCTGAAGGTGACGGCACGGAGGCAAACCCGTTCAACGCAGTGGCCGCCTACCAGTATGCAGCCGCGCTGAGCGACGGCGAAGAAGCCGGACCTGTGTACATCAAAGGCATCGTTTCAAAGATAAAGAACAACTACGACAGCAACTATAAGACGGCAAACTATTACATTTCGGCTGACGGAACGTTTGACTCGCCAGACAGCGGAAACCAATTCTATGTTTACGCATCAAAATATCTCAACAACGAGAAATATTCATCGGGCGACCTGCTGAGCGAAGGCGACGAAGTAGTGGTTTACGGAAAAGTAATGAACTATAAAGGCAACACACCTGAAACCGTAATGAATGAAAGCTATCTCTACTCTTGGAAGAAAGGCGAAGGCGGCGACCAGCCGGGCGGCGGAGAGATAAGCGGCAACAGCATAACAGCCACTGCAAGCTCGTTCGGACTTGAAAATAATACGGCACTTGAGACCCTCACACTCTCTGACGGTACAACGTTGACATTCGCACAGAACGACGGCTACAACGAACCGAAGTTCTACAGCGCAGGTTCAGGCTCGTTCAGGATGTACCCCAGCAACTCGGTGACAATCAGCTCTACAAAGACTATCGTTGGCATCGTCGTAAAATGCGACGAATATCAAGGCGTAACCTACAACGCATCAGGCGACCTCTCTGCTACATCCGGCAAAATCAATGTCAGTGGCGCAGAAGTAACAGTAAGCGGAGCGTCAACCAACAGCCTCACAATCAACAATACAAGTACCACGACAGGTGCTCCGTCACAGTTCAGGATTGTAGAAATAACAGTATATTACGCCGAATAACAAACAGCGTTTGAGTATCGAGTACTAACTCATTGATAATCAACAACTTTCCAAAAGGGCATCTTTTACGCGCTAAAAGGTGCCCTTTTGCTGTGCAATAGGTGTCCTTTCGCAATGCAAAAGGACACCTTACGAATTACATTCCGCCACTTTTCCTTATTATAATTTCACCGAACGGATTTTTTATTGTACTTTTGCCGCCGCTAAACAACATAGGTTTAATGTAAAATTCCACATCAAGGATATGCCCATACCCACAACGTCCGCCTTTATGAAGGACGATTGGCACAATGGCACATCCTTTCATTTTCCGGAAAGATAACAAAAAAGATGAAGACAATCAAGACTTTGGCCGCCGCCGTGTTGTCACTGCTGGCCGTGGAAGCAGGCGCACGGGGCGACTCGATAAGTTACAACGTTGAACTGTCGGCCAACGCTTCGTCGGGGCGGTATGCCCCGCTATGGTTCACGGCCAACCGCTACGGCTTGTCATCGGAGAGGCCCAACAGCGGCTACCTGCGCGCCGGAGCGGCCTATAAAACGCACTTCGGCAAGGGCTGGAGCCTGCAAGCCGGCCTCGATTTGGCGGGCACCGTAGACATGGACGCGCCTTTCATCGTACAACAGGCTTACGCCGATGTGTCGTGGCGGGTGCTGACGCTGAGCGTCGGCGCGAAGGAACGCAGCGAAAGTCCGTTAAGCAAGGACTTCCGCCTGTCGTCGGGCGCAATGGTCGAGGGGCCTAACGCACGCCCCATACCGCAGGTACGCCTCGAAGTGAAGGACTACTGGAACGTGCCGTTCACAAAAGGATGGTTCGGCGTGAAAGGCCACATCGGTTACGGAATGCTGACAGACCAAGACTGGCGCAAAGACTTTGTTACGGCCGGACGCAAATACGCAAAGAACGTGATTTACCACAGCAAATCGCTGATGTTCCGCGTGGGCAACGCCGACGTGTTCCCGCTGACGATGGAAATCGGTATGCTTGAGGCGGCGCAATTCGGTGGCAGCCTGTGGGAGAAGCAGGCCGACGGCTCGGTAAAATGCGTGGCTAATATGCCCAACGGCGTGAAAGACTTTTTCAAAGCCCTGATACCGAAACAGGAAAGCACGCTGGAAAACATCGACGGCAACCACGTGGGCAGCTGGAACTTCGCCCTGAACTACGAGGCGAAGACGTGGCGCGCACGCCTGTATTATGAGCACTTTTTCGACGACCACTCACAGCTGACGTGGCAGTATGGCCGGTGGAAGGACGGTCAGATAGGCGTGGAAGTAACCCTGCCGCGTAACCCGTTCGTTACGAAGGTGCTGTGGGAAGGCATGAACACTACCGACCAGACCGGCCCGATACTTTACGACGGCGTGGGCGGGTCGTTCAAAGACTTGCAAATGAGCGGTCGCGACTGTTACTATGAACACACCACATATCCATGGACGCATTGGGGACAGAACATCGGCATACCATTTGTGCCGGGCCCCGTATATGGCGGCGACGGAAAACTGACGTTTACGAGCAACCGCGTGAAGACCCACCACATAGGCATAAGCGGCGACCCTACGGGCGAACTGTCGTGGCGCGCCCTGCTGTCGTTCGCCCGCCATTGGGGAACTTACCAAGTGCCGTTTGACAAAGTGGAGCACCAGAACAGCCTGCTGTTCGAGCTTGGCTATGAGCCTAAACGACTGAAGGGATGGCGGTTTACAGTAGGCTGCGGCGTTGACACGGGCGGCTATCTCGGCGAGAGTTACGGAGGAATGTTGACAATCAGCAAAAGCGGAATATTATGGGCAAAATGATAAGGATGGTCTTAATGACCGTCATCACGGTGATGATGTGCGGTGGGTGTGACTGGAAAGACCCCATCGACGAGGACATCGAAGGATTCTGGCGTCTGGAACGTTTCGAGACGCGCGCCGACGGCCAGATGCACGAGTGTGAACGGATTTATTACAGCATAACGCGCATGGTGGTAGAGGTGGCCGAGAGGCAAGGTCCCGGCGGCTACGGGGCATTCATAGGCCGTTTTGAGTACAAGGACGGCAGGAAGCGCGTGGTAATGAGCGACTTCAAGCAGCGCGCCAACACAAGCGACAACGGCGTCAGTGCCACACCGGAGGATATGCTACCCTTCGGCATGGACGCCGCAACGACGGAGTTTGAGGTGGTAGTGGCCGACGGCGACAACTTGGTGCTGCGTTCAGACTACGCCACGTTACAGCTTACGAGGTTCTGAAATTCACTACCTTTATATAATATAGGCTGCGCCTCGGAAATGAAAATAAATGCTCGTTTCACTCGCTTTTATTTTGCATTTCACTCGACTTGCACTATCTTTGGATAAAATAGGCTGCGCCTCGGAAATGAAAATAAATGCTCGTTTCACTCGCTTTTATTTTGCATTTCACTCGACTTGCACTATCTTTGCACATAAAACAAACAAAAAATGAGCCGGATATACCCTGTATTGAAATACATCGGACGCCACAAATACCTGATTGTGACGGTGCTCGGCGTCGTCATAATAGGTTTTGTAGGCGAGAACAGTATTCTCAGGCACGTACAAAACCGTATGTTAGTGCGCGAGATGAAGAGGGAAATCAACAATTACAACGAGCAATACGAAAAAGCGCAGTTTACGCTGAAAGAACTAAGACGAAACCCCAAAGCAATCACAAAAGTTGCGCGCGAGCAATATTTCATGAAGGCTGACGACGAAGACATCTTCGTGTTAAGCGGCGACAAACAACCTGAAACGGAAGAAAATGAAACAGCTAAGTAAATTACAGACAATTATATTCCTCGCCGGCTCGGTGATGATGGTCATCGGCGTGGCTCTCAACATGATAGGAATACTTAACGGCCCGGCGACGTTGCACACGGCCGGTGCGGTGGTATTCGCCGCCGGCGCACTTGCTTTCGCCTCAATGCAGCTGCAACAAACCTACACCGGACACAACTTCACCGTGCGCCGCTTGCGCCGGATAATGTCAGTAGGCGACGTGTTTTTCATCCTGTCGGCAGTGCTGATGATTGAAGACGTGTTCCACTTCATCCGCCCGCTGTTCCTGAAATACGGCCTCGAAGGGTACAACAATTACATTAACTATGTACAAAACAACTGGGTCGTAATACTGCTTGCGGCTGCGATGATTGAGGTGTACACCACACATCGCATATCAAGCGAACTGAAAAAAGAACAGAACGGAGGCGGACAAACAGGCGTGTGACACGTCAGCTTTCGGCCTGCCAGTCCGCTTGTTACAGCTTGACAAAGAAAAATATTCCCTCAAAAAATTATAAAAGACGGGGCATTTGTTTTAAATTGCATGAAATTTTTTCCGTACATCGATTATACATTGTACATTTGTCCCGGTTTTTTAAGACACATATATGATTAGGACTCTTTACGCATTGTTTGCCTTACTGACGTTCGTCTCTTGTTCCGATACGTACAACATACAAGGTTTGTCGAACGTTCCAACACTCGACGGCACCAAACTTTTCCTGAAAACGTTTGTCGATACGGATTTCAAGAACATCGATTCTTGCGAAATAGTACATGGCGAATTTAACTTCTGCGGCACTTTAGACTCAACAAAAATTGCCGTGTTGTTCATGGATGACGAGGGCATAATGCCCGTAGTGCTTGAAAGCGGAGAGATTTTAATCAACATAGACAACACCCAACAGAAGGTGAGCGGCACGCCGCTGAACGAGAAGCTGTCAGAGTTCATCGAGAAATACAAGCGTCTTGAAAACGAATATAGCGAACTGGGACACCTCCAGAGCCAAGCCATCATGGACGGAAAAGACCTCAACGCCGTAAATATGCACCTGGCAGAAAAAGCCGGACAGATAAGCGAGAAGGAAGACAAGCTGGTAACTTCGTTCATAGTCGAGAACTTCGACAACGTTCTTGGACCGGGTGTTTTCTTCATGATTACCGCCAACCAACGTTATCCGGAACTTTCACCGTGGGTGGAAGACATCATGAGCAAGGCTACGGACAAGTTTAAAAACAACCCTTACGTAAGCGAATATTACAGAAAAGCAAAGCAAAACGAGGCCATAATGAACGGAACGGCTATGCCGGGTGACATCTCCGCCCCCGTGACAGATGTGCCCACACCTAACGAATTGGCTTCTCCCGGCGCGGCAACGAGTGACTCCGTGGCGTCACAAACAGGCGAATGAACAACACGTATATGAGCAACACACTGATAAAAGGAGCTACAATCGTCAACGAAGGCAAGTCTTTTAAAGGCTCGATAGCCGTCAATAACGATTGCATTACAGACATATTTGAAGAAAACGAAACACCTCGCGGACGATTCAACACCATTGTTGACGCCACGGGGTGTTTCGTTTTGCCTGGTGTAATAGACGACCACGTACACTTTCGTGAGCCGGGAATGACAGCGAAAGCCGACATCGAAAGCGAAAGCCGGGCAGCTGCATTCGGCGGTGTGACAACGTTTTTCGATATGCCAAACACCGTGCCGCAAACCGTAACACTTGAAGCACTCGACGAAAAGTTCGCCCGCGCCGCCCGCGAAAGCCACGTCAATTACTCCTTCTTCTTCGGAGCTACAAATACGAACACCAACCTTTTCAGCAACCTTGATATCCACCGCATACCCGGTATCAAGCTGTTCATGGGCTCGTCAACAGGCAACATGCTCGTTGACCGTGAAGAAGCGTTGGACAAAATCTTCGCTACCGCTCCCGTCCCGATAATGGCCCACTGCGAGGACACAGGCATAATAAACGACAATATGTGCCGCGCAAAGGAACTGTATGGCGATGACCCTGCCGTAACACACCATCCCGAAATACGCAGCGAGGAGGCTTGTTACAAGTCAACAAGGCTTGCCATAGGGCTTGCCAGGAAGCATGGGACACGGCTGCACGTAGCCCATGTCACCACGGCACGTGAACTTTCGCTGTTCGAGCCGTGGCTTGACACCATGCCGAAGATAACCGCCGAAGCTGTAATAGCACACCTTTATTTCACCGATAAGGACTACGGCAAACTTGGTTCGCTCATAAAATGCAACCCTTCAGTGAAGTCTTATGAGGACCGCGAAGCCTTGCGCCGCGCACTGGCAGACGGCAAGATAGCCGTAGTAGGGACAGACCATGCCCCGCATCTACTGGCCGACAAGCAAGGCGGATGCGTCCGTGCGGCATCAGGTATGCCTATGGTGCAGTTCTCACTCGTCACTATGCTCGAACTTGCAAGCCAAGGCGTGCTCACAGTTGAGCGCGTTGTAGAGCTTATGTGTCACCGCCCGGCGATGTTGTTTGACGTCCGCAAGCGCGGATTCATACGCAAAGGATACAAGGCGGACTTAGCCATTGTACGCCCGGACAGCCCTTGGACGGTGACGGAAGAGTGCATACAAAGCAAATGCGGATGGTCGCCAATGGCCGGACACACATTCAACTGGTGCGTGGAACACACCTTCTGCAACGGCAAGCACATATACGACAACGACAGTTTTGACGCCTCATGCCGCGGTGAAGAGATTATTTTCAGATAAACCCGACGACAAATGATTGCACGCATTTTTGTTTATTTATTGCTGTTCATCACCCTTCCAGATCTTTACCTCGACCGCCGTTTTCTGCGAAAGCTCACCCGTTACCGGTGGTGGCAACGAGTGTTGTGGTGGCTGCCGGGAGCCTTCATGTTCGCGTTCACAATAGCAATGGCCACATCGCGCAACTTTGCACCTGACAACCAGTGGCTTCTCCACTTGTATCTACTACTTTTAGGCGTGTTGGTATGGCCTAAATTCGTGTTCACTTTCTGTTCGTTATTTGGCCTGGCATACTGCCGTTTCCGCCACAAACGCTACAACTGGGGCAACCTTGCAGGCATGGTGCTGGCGTCGGCGGCCATTGCCGCTGTGGTGTACGGCGGCACATTCGGCTTCAGGAAGCTCGACGTGCGCCGCGAGACATTCGTCTCAGCCGACCTGCCAAAGGCCTTCGACGGCTACAAAATAGTGCATTTTACAGATGCCCACGTAGGCACTTACGGGCGACGCTACGCCGATGTGCTTGAACGTGCGGTTGACAGCATCAACGCGCAAGGCGCGGATATGGTGGTGTTTACTGGTGACTTGCAGAACATGGAGCCGAAAGAACTGTACCCGGTGCTGAATACATTGGGAAAAATAAGGGCGAAAGACGGTGTATACTCTGTTCTCGGAAACCACGATTATTCTGGATATATCAAGGCAAGCAATGCTGTCAAGGCGGCAAACGAGCGTGAGATGGTAAGCCTGCAACGGCAAATGGGCTGGGACTTGCTGCTGAACGAGCACCGAGTGATACGTCGCGAAGGTGACTCCATCATAGTGGCGGGTATGGAAAACGACGGCCGCCCGCCCCACCCTCACAAGGGAGACATCGGCAAGACGATGGCCGGTGTAGGTAAAGGGGCATTCACGCTGATGCTGGAACATGATCCGTCGGCATGGCGAAGCACGATATTACCGGGCAGCAACGCACAACTGACGCTGAGCGGGCACACCCACGCCGGGCAGATGAAAGTGTTTGGATGGTCGCCGGCGGCGGTGTCTTACACAGAATGGGACGGTATGTATTACGACGGCGACCGCGCAATAAATGTGTCGGCGGGCGTCGGAGGCTTCATTCCGTTCCGTCTCGGAGCAGACAACGAGATTGTGGTGATAACACTAAGAAGTGAAAAGTGAAAAGCAATAACCCACCCCTACCCTCCCGAAGGGAGGGAGTTTGAAATGTCTTGTCGCATAAATACAAAAGCGGGAACTGATAAAAATCGTCAGTTCCCGCTTTTATTATGTATCAAAAAAGGTAATCCTATAGCTCCGCTTTTGGATTTTCAGGCTTATTTCAGTCCTCCTTATATTTCTGGTCAAGCGCGCTTTCTATCGCCTGGCGGCTTTCATCCATCAGTCGGGCAACGTTATCCGCTCCCTGCGATTGCGGGTAAATGGGTGCGTGGATTGTAAGCGTAAGCCTACGGCGGCGAACCCAATACCACTTGCTCGTGCGCGGCATGACGTCGAACGAGCCGTTTATTGTCAGCGGCACAACAGGCAGTCGCAGTTCGTCGGCCAACACGTATGCGCCGCGCTTGAACTTCCCCATGCGCCCGGTGTAAGTGCGAGACCCTTCGGGAAACACCACCACACTCATGCCGTGCCTCAATGTACGGCGGGCCTGGTCGTAAGTGGCTTTCATCGCACCGGGATTACGTCGATCGACGAATATGTGGTGTGACTTCTCACAGGCGTAACCTACGAACGGTATCTTGCGCAGTTCACGCTTCATCATCCACTTGAAGTTGCGGTGAAGATGGCCGAAGATGAGAAAAATGTCGAACGCACCCTGGTGGTTGGCAACGAAAACATACGACTCCCCGTGCTTGAGGTTCTCACGGCCGATAACCTTAACGGGAATGAAAAGAACTTTCAACACCCACGTTGACCATATCACGGGCGGATAATACCCCCAGAAATGGCCGTTGCCGAGGATGCACCCCACGCTCGTAGTAACAGCTGTGAGCAGCGTCAGCACGATGATCACCGGCAGGGCGATAATGATTTGGTAAAGACGGTAAATGTATTTCATAATTCAAATGACACCCACCCCGACCCTCCCGAATGAGGGGAGCTTGATTACCAAGCGCAGGCAGAACTTTAAATGACACCCACACCAACCCTCCCGAAGGGAGGGAGCTTGATTACTCCAAGCAAGGGCGGAAAGTTATATTATTGTTGTTATATTATTTGTATGTAAACAAAGCACACCCGGCACCCTTCCTTCAGGAGTGTTGGGGCGGGTACTTAAATCTTCGGGTACTTCCTCGTCCATCCGTCCCAGCGCAAGCGCATGACGCCGAAGAATGCCTCACCGAAGATACCGCCGCTCATCTTTGACACTCCCTCACGGCGGTTGACGAAGATTACGGGCACCTCCTTGATTTTGAAACCTATCTTGTAGGCCGTGTACTTCATCTCTATTTGGAAGCCGTAGCCCTTGAAACGTATCTTGTCAAGCTCGATGGTCTCAAGCACGCGGCGGCGGTAACACTTGAAGCCTGCCGTCGTGTCGTGTACCTTGAAGCCCGTGACGAACCTTACATACTGCGACGCGAAATAGCTCATCAGCACACGTCCTATGGGCCAGTTGACAACGTTGACGCCGCTGACATAGCGCGAGCCTATGGCAAGGTCGTAGCCCTCGTCGTGACAGGCAGCATAAAGGCGCGGCAGGTCGTTAGGGTCATGACTGAAGTCCGCATCCATCTCAAAAATGTATTCATACTTACGCTCCAGCGCCCACTTAAAGCCTGTGATGTAAGCCGTGCCCAAGCCCAGCTTGCCGCTGCGTTCCAAGATGAACAGGCGGTCGCCGAACTCACCGTCCATAAGTCCGTGCACGATGGCGGCAGTACCGTCTGGCGAGCCGTCGTCAATCACGAGGATGTGGAAACACTTTTCCAACGAGAACACCGCGCGTATTATCTTCTCGATGTTTTCCTTCTCGTTGTAAGTCGGTATTATTACAATACTGTCACTTTCGTTCATTTCTTTTGCTAATATTGACGCATGAATGTACACTGCAAAAATAACGTTTTTCGGCGAAACGCACGCAACTTTCACCCATATTTTTCAACTTCAACCGTCACGGCTGCCGCCGGCGGTCACACCCCATGCAGCCTACGGTCTTGCAAAAGGCGGCAAAACGCGCTGCAAAAGGGCACCTTTTGCAGCGCAAAAGATGCCCTTTTGGAAGGCAAAACATGGCCAATGGCTAACTTGTTGATGATCAACGGATTAAGCGTTGGCCACGAAAGGGCTTACAACTTGTCCTTGACGCCGTTGCCGGGGAAGTGCATTCCGGCCACGAAAAGGCTGTTTTGCCGCGCATATTCCACGTATTTCTTTCTCGTCTCGGCGGCCTGCCGCGGGTTCATGTCATAGTCGGGACAG
>CALUGX010000065.1 GCA_944320285.1 uncultured Prevotella sp. | reverse complement strand
TTGTTGGACTCTTTCGCATTGTTCTACACATTTTTTTTATCGTTAATAAATGTGTCAACTTTTGCCAGGACAAGACATATCATTGGCGATTATAACTTTAATGACATTATATCATGGTAACGTTTACTTTAAGTTTGTTGGCTCTCATTGTGGGTTATTTTATTTATGGAAAAGTTGTGGAACGTATCTTTTCCCCTGACGACAGGCCTACGCCTGCGGTAAGCATGGCCGACGGTGTGGATTATGTCGTGCTGCCCGGATGGAAGATTTTTATGATACAATTCCTCAACATTGCCGGCACGGGGCCCATATTCGGGGCGATAATGGGTGCCAAGTTCGGCCCGTCGGCTTACCTCTGGATTGTGCTGGGCTGCATTTTTGCCGGTGCAGTGCATGACTATCTCAGCGGAATGTTATCGGTGCGCCACAGCGGGGCGGGACTGCCTGAGATTGTCGGCGTCTACCTTGGCAAACGCACAAAGAAGGTGATGCTCGTGTTCTCGGTGTTCCTCTTGCTTATGGTAGGAGCCGTGTTTGTCTACAGCCCGGCCTTAATCCTCGGCCACCTTTGCGGCGACTCTCTCACTTGGGTCTACGCATGGTGCGTGATAATCTTCGTTTATTATTTCCTCGCCACGATGTTGCCGATTGACAAGATTATCGGCAAGATTTACCCGTTCTTCGCCATTGCCATGCTGTTCATGGCCGTAGCGTTGATGTGGATGTTGTTCGTCAAATGGCCTTCACTGCCTGAACTTACGGACGGGCTCGACAACCTCAGCCCCTCATCGGGCACGATATTCCCATGCCTGTTCATCACCATAGCCTGCGATGCTATCAGCGGATTCCATGCCACACAAAGCCCGCTTATGGCACGTTGTGTAAAAAGCGAAAAACAAGGACGTCCGCTGTTTTACGGTGCCATGATTACCGAAGGCGTGGTAGCGCTGATTTGGGCTACCGTCTCGTCATATTTCTTCTATGGCGGCGCTGCTGCCGAGCTTGGCGTGCCTGCCACGCTGCAAGCGCCTGAGGTTGTCACTACTGTGTCGTCAGACTGGCTCGGAGTGTTCGGCGGAGCACTTGCCATACTCGGCGTTGTGGCCGCACCTATCACAAGCGGCGACACAGCCCTGCGCAGCGCACGCCTGATAATAGCAGAGTTTCTACACCTTGAGCAGCACTCCATACGTCGACGTATTTATATATGCATCCCTGTTTTCGCATTTACGCTCGGCCTGTTGTGGTTTAACATTGCCGACGAGAACGGCTTTAACGTCATCTGGAATTATTTTGGATGGGCTAACCAGACGCTGGCAGTATTCACACTTTGGGCGGCAACAGTTTATCTCGTACGCCGTGGCAAACTGTATTGGATAACGTTCGTGCCGGCAGTGTTCATGACAGCTGTGTGCACGGCGTTCCTGCTGACGTCAGACACGGCCGTCGGATTACCCGTCACAGTGGGCAACGTTGCTGCCGCAATAACCGTGGTGCTTTCAGTTTCGCTGTTCTTTGCATGGAAAAGCAAGCGTAACAGGATTTGCAATGATAACGGTATTTAGAGAACTTGATAAAATAATATGAATGTCCGCAATCACCCTATCCGCTTTTTACCGGACTTTATCAACAAGGCAAATGTCTTTAACTACTTAGCGACCGCAGGGAGCGATTAACTACTTTAACTACTGATGAATGGGAACTTTGCGGACATTCATATTAAATAGATACGTCTCGGCTATGAAAATAAAAGCTCTTTTTACCCCCTTTTATTTTGCATTGCGCCCAACTTGCATTATCTTTGCATAGGTTAACATTGAAAAACAACTGACAAAATATAACAAAAAACACAGACATGGATATAATCGAAAGATTTTTTAAGTATGTCAGCTTTGACACACAGTCGTCAGAAGAAAGCGACTCAGTGCCGAGCACGGCGAAACAACTCGTTTTTGCCAAATACCTGCGCGATGAGTTGAAAGAAGAAGGCTTCGACGACGTAGAGATGGACGACATGGGATACGTCTACGCAACTCTTAAATCTAACATGAAAAAGGATGTGCCAACCATCGGCTTCATCAGCCACTATGACACGTCGCCCGACTGTAGCGGTGCCAACGTAAAACCGCGCCTCATCAAGAACTATGACGGCGAGGATATTGAATTGTCGCCGGGAATAGTGTCATCGACAAAGAAATTCCCTGAGCTTCTGGCTCATAAGGGCGAGGACATCATCGTCACCGACGGGCACACACTGCTTGGCGCCGACGACAAAGCAGGCATTGCTGAGATTGTGCAAGCGATGTGCTGGCTAAGAGATCATGACGAAGTGAAACACGGCGACATACGAATGGGCTTCAACCCGGACGAGGAAATAGGCATGGGCGCACACCACTTCGACGTCGAGAAGTTCGGCTGCGAATGGGCTTACACGATGGACGGCGGCGACCTTGGCGACCTCGAATTCGAGAACTTCAACGCAGCCTCGGCAAAGATAATGATAAAAGGAGTGAGCGTACATCCCGGATACGCCAAGGGCAAGATGGTTAACGCCAACAGGCTGGCAGCCGAGTTCGCATCAATGTTGCCTGCCGACGAGACCCCGGAGACGACAGAAGGCTACGAAGGCTTCTACCATCTGCTCGGCATTGAGGCGAACATCGAGAACGCAAAACTGTCGTACATCATACGCGACCACGACCGCGAGCGCTTCGAGGAACGCAAGGACTTTATCAAAGAGTGCGCCGCGAAGATGAACGAGAAGTACGGCGAAGGCACGGTAGAGGCTGATGTCAAGGACCAGTATTACAACATGAAGGAGAAAATCGACCCGAATATGCACGTCATCGACATCGTGCTGAAGGCCATGCAGGACAGTGGCGTTCCGCCGAAGGTTGAGCCTATACGTGGAGGTACAGACGGAGCACAGCTCTCCTTCAAAGGCCTGCCCTGCCCCAACATCTTCGCAGGAGGCGTAAACTTCCACGGGCCGTACGAGTTCGTATCTGTGCAAGTGATGCAAAAGGCCGTTGACGTAATCATCAACATCTGCAAGATAACGGCCGAATACAACGACTAATTGGCCCGACAGACGAGCAGACAAGTGACGAGCAGACAAGTTTTTTGTCTTGCTCGTCATTTGTAAAATACAATAATACTTTAACTTGTCCGTCTTGTCGTTTGCATACAACGGCTTGCCATGCCCTGACGAGACTGAACATTTATTTTTTCCTTTATTTCCACAAGCAGACCATTCTTGTCCGTTTGTATTTCGTAACCTGTAAACTAAAAAATGAGCGAACTACCCTATCTCGTTAAAGACCTCGCACTGATACTCGTCGTGGCCGGAATTGTCACCATCGTGTTCAAAAAACTGAAGCAACCACTTGTGCTGGGTTATGTCGTGGCCGGTTTTTTGGTCAGTCCGCATATGTCTTACACCATGTCGGTAATCGACCGCGCCGACATCAGCACATGGGGCGAGATAGGCGTAATGTTTCTTCTGTTCTCCTTAGGTCTCGACTTCTCATTCAAAAAAATCATGAAGATGGGCGCGTCGCCAATAATAGCCACGTGCACCACGGTGTTCTGTATGATGGTGCTCGGCATAGTGACGGGGCACGCTTTCGGATGGAGCCGTATGGACAGCATATTCCTCGGCGGAATGCTGGCGATGAGTTCTACGACAATCATCTACAAGGCCTTTGACGACCTCGGCCTCAGGCAGCAACGCTTCGCCGGACAAGTGATGAGCGTACTCATACTTGAGGATATTCTGGCCATCGTCTTAATGGTGATGCTCTCAGCCATAGCCAACGGCAGCAACCCCGACGGCGGCCAGATGCTCGGCAGCGTGCTCAAGATTGCATTCTTCCTGATACTATGGTTCGTCGTCGGCATATTCCTCATTCCGTGGATGTTGCGTTCGATGCGCAAGCTGATCAACAACGAGACGCTGCTCATCGTTTCGCTCGGCTTATGCTGTGCTATGGCCGTGCTGTCAACGAAAGTAGGCTTCAGCAGCGCTTTTGGAGCTTTCGTCATGGGATCGATATTGGCCGAGACCATCGAGGCCGACCGCATAATAAAACTCGTAGAACCGGTGAAGAATCTGTTTGGGGCTGTGTTTTTCGTCTCCGTGGGTATGCTGGTAGATCCTCAAGTGCTCGTTGATTACGCCCTACCCATCTGTCTGCTTGTGCTTGCCATCATCTTCGGACAAGCCCTGTTCGGCACACTCAGTTTCCTTATCAGCGGCCAATCGCTCAAGTCAGCAATGCAGTGCGGCTTCTCAATGGCCCAAATCGGCGAATTTTCTTTCATCATAGCGTCACTCGGCCTTTCGCTCGGCGTCATAGGCGACTTTCTCTATCCGGTGGTCGTTGCAGTCTCCGTAATAACAACATTCCTCACACCTTACATGATAAAGGCCGCAACGCCATGCTACGCAATTCTCGAACGTCACTTGCCTAAGAAATGGATTGCCACGCTGAACAACATCACCCTAAGCCACCGTCCCGCCCATCCGGAGCGCAAATGGAAAAGCCTGCTCATGCAAATGACGCGCATCACCATCGTCTACTCAATCCTTTCTGCCGCAGCCGTGTTCCTGATGCTCACCTTCTTCCTGCCATTCATCCGGCAACTGCTGCCCCACTGGTGGGCCAACGCCGTGTGCGGCATTGCCACATTAGTGCTCATCGCCCCGTTCTTGCGCGCCATTGTCATGAAGAAAAACCACAGCGAGGAATTTAAGGCGTTATGGAACGAAAACCCTTACAACAAGTTGCCGTTAATGTTCACCATACTCGTGAGGCTCGCCGTGGCCTCGGCTTTTGTCTTTTACATCTGTAACTACCTGACACGCTTCACCAATGCACTGATGATAAGCATCGCCTTGGCTGCCGTCGCCCTCATGATAATATCGCGCTCGCTGAAAAGACGCAGCATCAAGATGGAGAGGATATTCATGCAGAACTTACGTTCGCGCGAAATTGCGGCACAGGTGATGGGGCGCAAACGTCCGTTATATGAAGGCAGACTGCTCGACCGTGACATTCACATCGCCGACATCGACATACCCGAAGACTCCGTCTGGGCGGGCAAAACGTTGCGAGAGCTTGAACTTAGAAACAAATTCGGGGTGCACGTCAGTAGCATATTGCGCGGCACACAACGCATAAACATACCCAACGGAAGTACGACGATATACCCCTGCGACCGCATACAAGCCATCGGCAGCGACGAGCAGCTTACAGCACTGAGCACGGCGGCCAACCAGGAGATAATGCCAAAAGACCCAGACATTGAAAAGCGGGAGATGAAGCTGCGCCAGGTCGTAATCAATGCCGACGGAACTTTTGCCGGGAAAACGATGAAAGAGAGCGGCATCAGGGACAAATTCAACTGCATGGTGGTAGGCCTTGAAGAGGGAAAAGAAAACCTTTCGCTCGTTGACCCGTCGCGAAAATTAGAGAAAGACGACATCATCTGGATTGTAGGTGAGGAGGAAGACTTGGAAAGATTCAACAATAATAATTAAGAATTAAGAGTTAAAAGTTAAGAAAATATGTCTTGCCGGTAATTTTCTTAACTTTTAACTCTTAATTCTTAAATTCCCTAATACCACTGCACAGCATTGCTGAAACCGCTGCGTTTGTCGTATTTCAGGGCGTCAGTAAGCGTCGCTGCATTGCAGCGGAACGAGAAGTTGTATGACGTGTAAGGCGCAAGCACTACGGAGCAACTCATATTGAAGCAGTGCAAATCGCGCTGGAGCGATGCCGTTGTCATTGAAATGTCATGGTTCTCAAAGTCATAACCTGACGAGAAACTTATGTTCCAGCCGTCGCTTATGCGTATGTTGCCGCTGAAGTTCAGCGTCTGTGTAAACTTGTAAGGATACCGCATGGTCTTCTTGTTAAACTTCGAGCGGTCTTGGTTTTCCCTCATTGATATTCCGTAACCGAACGTCAGCGACCACGGCATTGAGAACTTCATATATCCGTCTTCGTCGGTCTCGGCCTTGCCTGCGTCTTCATCACGTGCTCCGTGCTGTCCGCGCACAAGGTCGTCGTCAACGTTGGTCTCAATGTCTGTATTGTCGAGGTTGTCATCTTCCTCCTCTTTCTCCTCATCGTCATCACCACCTCCAAACCATTTCTTCAGCTTTTCAGGCGTCAACGTAAACGAAATGTTCTGCGACATACCCTGAAAACGTCCGAAACGTCCGCGGCTGTATTCGGTGTGCGTGCCCACGTATGGGTTGCCGTTTTCATCGAGTTCGTAAGCGTAAGTGGCGAACACGGCGTTCAGATTGAACGTATAGTTCTTCCACCATTTAAGGCGCAGTCTCACTTGCAGATCGCTCCAAGGGCGTAACTTGTCGGCCATATTGTACCCCATATTGAAGCCGAGCTCATCAATGATGCTGATTTTCTTAAAGCCTGTCGAGTCTTTATCTGACTTTATCTTCATCTCGATGTTATTGCTGACGTCGAGAGTGATGCTTCCCGTCTTCCCGCGCGACGGCACACCGAACAGACTGTTGGCAAACGGCGAGTATTCCACTAACTCAACGCTGCCGTCGGGGTTTGTCTTTTGGTAGGTCTCATAGTAACGGGAACCGTTGTCAGGGGCATAGCTGAACGTCAGCGACGGCGTTATCACATGGCGTATGGCCTGTATCTTGTCACCGAAGACTTTTTTGTTTGGCACCCAGAAGCCGTAGAGCTTTGTTGACGCACTAAGACTCATGTGCCAGTCGTAAACGTTGTAAAAGCCGTACAACGTGTCCTGCCGTGCCACTTGCGCGCCTTCGTCCCATGATTGCATCACCTTGTTCGTATACATTCGGTCGGTGAAGTTGAACGAAGGGTTGATGTTTATATAATTAAATAAGGTGAAGTTAGCCTGTATCGGGATTTGATGCTGGAAACCATTGCGCCAGTCTTTGATGAGGTTCGATTTAAAGAGAAGATCCTCTTTCGTGTCTATCGAATTTCTCAGCTGTCCAGTATAGCTCATCGAAATTTTCTCGTACCAACGTTCCTTGCCGGCCATGTGTTTGCGCTTGAATGGATAAAAGCGGCTTACGGAAATGTTGAGGTCTGGCAAAGTGAGGCTTATCGTAGAGTCAATCATGTTCTGGCTGAGGTTGGCCGTACCGCTGAGCGTCAGTCCGAGACTTGAAAAAGTGCTGCTCCAGCTCACACTCGACGTGCGCAGACTCTGCGTGTAGCTTTGCGGATTGTACATACTGTTGAGGTTGTTGCGCTCATAGTCAGTCGTCGCAAAGTTGACGCTTGCCGACAGAGAGGTGAACGGATTTGCCTTGGAGTCCTGCCTGTGGCTCCATTGCAGCTTAAAGCTCGTCTGCTCGCTGTAGTCAGGCATACCCTTGTCGCCGTTCTTGGTGTTCTGGTAACTGAAGAAGAAACTGCCGTTGTAACGGTAGCGCTTGCGGTAATTCGACGCAACGGAGACACCCCACGAACCTTTGGTGTAAATCTCTCCGAGCAGCTTTAAGTCCCATTTGTCGCTTACGGCGAAGTAATATCCGCCGTCGCGCAGGTAAAATCCGCGCGAACTCTCGTCGCCGTAACTCGGCATGATGAAGCCGCTAGAATAACTCTTCGTGAACGGGAAAAAGCCGTAAGGAATAGCCAGGGGCAGCGGCACATCGGCCACAACCAGGTAAGCCGGACCGAAAACGACATCCTTGCCGGGGCGTACCTTCGCACGGGAGAGGGCTATGTAGAAGTCAGGATGCTCTTGGTCGCACGTGGTGTAGCGGCCGTGTTGCAGGTAGAGCACGCCGCTTGAGTCACGCTTCGACTGCTCACTTGACAGGTAGCCGTCCTGCTGGGCCGTGTAAACGCTGTTGATGAAGCCTTTTTTCGACTTAAAGTTGAAGGCCATCGTGTCACTCTCATACGTATCCTGCCCCATCGTAAACACAGGCTTGCCCTCTACCTTGCCCGTAGTGTCGGCCGTTCCTGTGGCGTGCACAAGGCTGCTGTCCAAGCTCATCTGTATGCGGTCACTCTTGAGGTCCATGTTCTGGTACTTCACGTTAGAGTTTCCGTAGAGCCACGCCCTGCGCGAAGCGGCATCGTAAACGAGCGAGTCTTCTGACGAGAACTCCACCGGTGCGTCAAGGCTGTTCGACTTCTTGCGGTTCATGCTGTCAAGGCGTATGGAGTCGTCCACTTGCTTGTTGTGTTTGTAAATGGCGAGAGTGAGCGAGTCCATCTTCGTGGTGTCAGGCTCTGACGAGGCATTAACAGTATCAAGCGATGTCGGGTCTGCCGATACCGTCGAATCAACCGGCACGGCAAACGCCACCGCCGACGAGTCTTTCTGCCCGTCGCCGGCATGATTACGCCCGAAAAAAGGCATGGATGGTTCCGCCATCATGAACATGAAAGCTGACAGCAGAATGAATATCACAGTCTTCGTTCTCATTGCAATGCAGGGTGCAAATTTACGGAAATAAAACTTAACAGAGAGCCAAATTTTCCTTTTTCTTGATTATTTAACTTTTTCAGCCACATTAACAGGAAACCCCACCCAACCAGCAAGACGCTTGAATAAGCCTCAACAGCCGCCCGTAAAACGCCTACAAACGGTTGATTTACGGTTTATCCATAATTTCGTTGGACGACGTAAAAAACATTTCTTGCGTTAGAGACGTAAAGCATACATGATAAACCATACCATTATGATATTAAATACCCGTTGGCAGAATTATTTGCGCTCATTGTGGCAACTGCTTACGGTTTGTTACATTTTAGCGGTTTACATTTACAGTTTTCACATACTTTCGACAAGGTTGCAATAGGTATCCTTTTACCATGTAAAAGATGGTCTTTCAAAAGACGAAAGGCCATCTCTTGCAGACCGAAAGGACACCGTTTAAAACTGTAACAATCGCCGTACCTCTCAAAATAATTCCGCCAACGGGTTATTAAATTATAATCGTTACTTTTTAAATTCCGCAGAGTGGACATCCGTATTTGATTTCCTTTTGCGAAATGAGTATGCACCTGTTATTAGAAAATACGCATAGGCAACAGCCCAACAATAACGTTTTGTAATAATATTTTATCATATTTTTAATATGTTCTACATCGCGTTGTAGGATAATAACACTAACTTTGCCTAATCATTCAGAACAAACAGACAATATGGCCGTTAAGATTATCACCAAGAAAAAGAAAGAGAACCGTTACGTAGAACGCGACGTCAGCTGGATGTACTTCAACCACCGCATATTACAGGAGGCCCGCAAGACAGACATCCCGCTGCTTGAGCGACTGTCGTTCCTCGGTATTTACTCTAACAACCTTGACGAGTTCTTCCGTGTGCGTATGGCTTCGCTCAACCGCCTGCTGGAGTCTGACAACAAGGAAGTGCGCAAGCAGCACGACAACATCCGCAAGTCTATCAAAACGATAAACAAGCTCAACACGCAGTTCAGTCAGGAATACACCGTCGCCATAGACGAGGTGTTCACGGCGTTGGAGGAACATAACATCCGTCTCATAGACAACACACAACTCAACGACGAGCAGGCCGCCTTCCTGAAGGGCTACTACCATGACCGGCTTAACGGCTACACCAACCCCATCTGGTTCTCCGAGATTGACGAGATAGGCCAACTTGAGGATAACCGTATATATCTGTTGGTAAAAAAGACCGAGCATCCTGACGGTCTGCGGCTGCCAAAGAGCAGCTTGGCCATAATCAAGGTGCCCGACAGGGAGCACGGGCGCTTCGTCAAGGTGCCGTCGTCCGATGGCTACGACAACATCATGTACCTCGACGACGTTGTGCGTTACTGTCTCCCGCTCATCTTCATAGGCTTCAAGCCGAGCACATTCGAGGCCTACTCGTTCAAGTTCACGAAGGATGCCGAGATGGAAATGGAGAACGATTTTGACTACGGCGTGCTGCAAAAGATTGCCAAGGGCGTGAGCAGCCGTAGGCACGGCGACCCCGTGCGCCTCATCTATGACAAGCAGATGCCCAAGGACATGAGGAAGAAACTCATGTCGAAAATCGACGTGAGCAAGCTCGACGCTTCGCTGGCCAGCAGCCGTTACCAGAACCACAAGGACCTGATGGGCTTCCCCGACTGTGGTCATGAAGAGCTGAAATATCCCAAGTGGAGGCCTATACTGAAGCCGGAGTTTCTTTCGCCGGAGAGCATTCTCGACCGGATACGCAGCAAAGACCTCTTCATACACGTGCCTTACCACTCGTTCGACGGCTACATCCGCGTGCTGCGCGAGGCTGCGCTGAAGCCCGAAGTGAAGTCAATCAAGACCACGCTGTACCG
>CALUGX010000064.1 GCA_944320285.1 uncultured Prevotella sp. | reverse complement strand
GAGCAGTATTACGACACGGCAGACATTGGCAAGTTTCCTAATCGTTTGTCGCCCTTGTCGCGCCGCCCCAAGCTGACCGACTTAGACAATGCCGTAACCTATAACGAGATATACAGACTGATACAGAAGCTCAATCTTGCCATCTATACGCCCTCAGACTTCATCCTGCCGTCAAAGCGTTACAAGTATATAACCGGTAAGGAAAGCGACAAGGACTTTTATGCCGGGCTGTCAATGTCGGGGCGAGAGCGTGGCATACGCCGCCTGATGTGCATCAACCTACTGAAACGCTTGGAGAGTTCGGTGGCTTCGTTCCGCCTTACCGTGGAGCGTGTGAGGGAACAGGTAAACGTTGTATTGGAGAAAATCGGTAAGGCAGATTTAAGCAATACGACGGTGGATGGTGATTTGACGCCCGACGGCTTGGATATGGACGACAGCGAGAGCGACGTGTTCATCGGCAACAAGAAAGGGAAGGTCTGCCTTGCAGACATGGACTATATTTCTTGGAGCGGATATTTGGAGAAAGACTTGAAGACGCTCGGTCTGCTCTTGCAGAGAATTTCAGCCATTACACCCGCGCATGACGGCAAGCTCGCCCAACTGAAAGCGGACTTGCAGGAGAAGTTTACGCACCCCATAAACGGCAATAACAAGAAAGTAATTATCTTCACCGCCTTTTCCGACACGGCGGTTTATCTCTATGATAACCTCGCGACCTACATCAAGGAGCAATTCAATCTTGACACCGCCCTCGTGACGGGCGACGTGGAGGCACGCACTACGCTGAAGCTGAAGGCAAGGCAGAAGCTCGACTTCAACACCGTGCTCACCCTCTTCTCGCCAATCAGCAAGGAGAAAGTAGCCATATTTCCCGACACCGACGGTGAGATTGACGTGCTCATCGCCACCGACTGCATCAGCGAGGGTCAGAACTTGCAGGACTGCGACTATCTCGTCAACTTCGACATCCATTGGAATCCGGTGCGCATCATCCAGCGTTTCGGGCGCATCGACCGCATCGGCTCGCGCAACGCCGTCATCCAGATGGTGAACTACTGGCCGGACGTGTCGCTCGATGAGTACATCAACCTGAAAGCCCGTGTGGAGGCGCGAATGAAAGTGTCGGTGCTTACCGCCACGGGCGACGACAATCCATTGACCACAGAGGAACAGAACGACCTCGACTACCGCAAGGAGCAGTTGCAACGCCTGCAACACGAGGTAATAGACCTTGAGGACATGAACACGGGCGTGTCAATCATGGACTTGGGGCTTAACGAGTTCCGCCTCGACCTGTTGGCTTACATGAAAGACAATCCCGACGTGGAGCACACGCCCAACGGGCTCCATGCCGTTACCCGCTCGCGGAAGGACACACCCGAAGGTGTCATCTTCGTGCTGAAGTCACGCAAGGACTCACTGCCCCTCGATGTGAAGAACCGCCTGCATCCGTTCTACATGGTTTACATCGGCATGGACGGCAATGTGGTCATCAACCATCTTTCGCCGAAAGACTTGCTCGACCGTTTCCGCTCGTTGTGTAAAGGCAAGGCAGAGCCGGACAAGGACCTGTGCCACATATTCAATAAGGAAACGCGCGACGGCGCGGACATGAGCCGTTACTCAAAACTGCTAAACCAAGCGGTGGTAAGCATCGTACAGACCAAGGAAGTGAGTGACATGGAGAGTTTTCTCACAGGGGCGCAGACTACATTGTTTACGGGGCGCAAGGTTGAGCCTGACGACTTCGAGCTGATAGATTTCCTCGTTGTAAGAAAGGAGGACGGCGTATGTTAGGACTTCCCAAAGCCACAGAAACCAACAAACCATTGCCAAAGACGCTTGTCTGTAAGCAGTTCGGTCTGACAGCACAGCAACGCGACCGATTCGATGCGGACGTTAGCCGCATGACTATCGTAAACGTTGTTTCGCCTGACGTTGTTCCTGCATTGGCGGCAGGGGAAAGCGTCAAATCATTCTACGTGCTTGCCGTTTCGTTGAAGCGTAAGGAGTACGACGCGAAGAACATTGCCATGCTTGCAAAACTCATTCCGCAACATCTTCTTTTCGCCTTGCAGTATGAGGATAAAATACAGCTTGCCATATTCCAAGAAAAGCTGTTCGTTTCACCGTGGCATAATACCACCAACCTGCCAGCCTTGCCTTTGAACGGTTTGAACTTAGACCGAGTATGGGATAACATTGTCACCTCTGTTGGCAACTTTTCCATCCAAGGGGAGAACACGCTGAAAGAGCAAATCAAGCAGGACGAGGAGCGAGCAAAATTGCAACGGCAAATTGAAATGTTGGAGAAGCGATGCAGACAGGAGAAACAGCCGAGGAGGAAGATGGAACTGTTTGAAGAATTAATGAAACTAAAAAAAGAATTGCAAAATGGCAGAGAATAAGAAACAACATTATGTACCGCAATGTTATCTGCGATACTTCCAATTTTCTAAAAATGAAATATACTATTTCTCTAAATCGTCAGGTTTATATACAAATAAAAACATTGGAAGTGTATGTCAAATTGCAGATTTTTACACTCTTTATAACTCTTCGGATCCTTTGCTAATAGAAAAACTTTTAGATAGGAAAGAAGAATCTATGCTCGGCTTAATTTTAGATAATGCAAAGAAAATAGTTAAAACCTATAATAGAAGTAGCAATATTACATTTGCTGAATTTAAAAAATTTAGAAAAGATATCATATCACGACAAATAGTAATTCAATATTTGCGAACGCCTCGTTATCGTGAATCCAAGATTAAAAATGATATGTTGTCGATAAAATACGAGATTAACCAACTATTAAGTTCCAATAAAAGTAATTTTAAAGTCACAGAGATTGGTTTAACGTGTGATGAACCCGAAGTTCATTCAAGCGTAATAACATCAGAGGAGTTAATCAAAAATTTGACAAATGAGCTTTTAACTGGAACATGGGAATTATTATATTCTCTAAATGCAGATATATATACTTCTGACGAGCCTGTATGCATTGAATCTTTTTCAAATATACCTGTTTCCACTTGCGAAACACTTGAATATTTTGAAAATGTTTATTACCCGTTAAATCCTAATTTGGCTATACACATATATCGAGGTAAAGGAACAACTCCTGATAGGAATGACTCTTTTCAATTTAAAATTCTGGATGATACAGAATTGAAAAAGTTGAATTTGTTGATTAAACAAAATGCCAGAGATTTAGTATTTAGTAAATCCAAATTTAAATATGCAGATAATGGAAAGATTGAAGATGCAGAGCCTTGACGTGACAGGCTCAAACATAGATAAAATAGTAAGGCTGTTTCCTCAGTGCGTAACGGAACATAAGGATAAGGATGGCAAGACCGTGCTTGGCATTGACTTCGAGAAACTGCGTGACGAGTTGTCCGCAGATGTGATTGATGATGGCGAAGAACGTTACCAGTTCACATGGCCAGACAAGAGAGCGCACGCGCACTTGGCGAACACACCAACTACAAAGACATTACGCCCTTGTCGTGAAGAGAGCGTGGACTTTGACCACACGCAGAATCTCTATATTGAGGGCGACAACCTTGACGTGCTGAAAGTTATCCGAGAAACTTATCTTGGCAAAGTCAAAATGATTTATATTGACCCACCTTATAACACTGGCAACGACTTTGTTTACAACGATGGTTTTTCGCAAAAATATTGCGCATATATAGATAATAGTGGGCAATTCGATGATGAAAACTATCAAATGGTACAAAACCTTGAATCAAATGGACGTTTCCACACTGATTGGCTCAATATGATTTACCCGAGATTGAAAGTAGCAAAGGATTTGCTAATGGACGATGGAGTTATTTTTATTTCTATAGGAGATGACGAAGAGGCTAATTTGATAAAAGTATGTGATGAAATTTTTGGTGAACGAAATTTTATAGCAAGTATATGTCACAAACATAGGGCTTCTGTTTCAAATGATAGAATTATATCTGAAAACCATAATCACCTCCTTTTTTATACAAAAGATGTAAATTTACTTTTCTCAAAACAAAAAAGCATTGGAGAAGACCCCGTTCTTGAAGGTTTCAATTTCGAAGATGAAAAGGGTAAATACAAATTAACTCCTGTCGATGGACCTGGAGGAGCTAAAAAAGGGAATCCATATTATGAGTTTCTTGGCGTAAATGGCTACTGGCGTTATTCTAAGGAAACAATGCAAGACAAATATAATCGAGGGCTAATTGTTAGAACTCCAAATGGATTACAGCAAAAATACTATCTTTCGCAGGCAGAACATTCAAGAAGGACTGTTACAACTTGGTGGGATGATGATTTTTTAACATCAACAGCTACTAAGCAGTTAGCAGATTTAATGGATGGCAAAGTCTTTGACAACCCTAAAAATGTCAATTTGTTACTTCGCACATTGAAGATGATTACTAAATTTGAATCAGATTCTATTATTCTTGATTTCTTCTCCGGCTCCGCTACCACCGCCCACGCCGTAATGCAACTCAACGCCGAGGACGGCGGCAACCGCAAATTCATCATGGTGCAGTTGCCCGAAAAGACCGATGAGAAGAGCGAAGCCTACAAGGCAGGATATAAGAACATCTGCGAAATCGGCAAGGAGCGCATCCGCCGCGCAGGAAAGAAAATCAAGGAAGAGAATGCAGACAAGGAGGGCATAGATAAACTTGATACGGGTTTCCGCGTGTTGAAGCTCGACAGCTCGAATATGCAGGATGTATATTACACGCCAAAGGATTTTACCGAACACGACCTCTTCGCCGACAATGTGAAGCCCGACCGCACAGCGGGAGATTTGCTTTTCCAAGTGATGCTCGACCTCGGCGTGGAGCTTTCCGCCACCATAGAGCAACGGACAATAGACGGCAAGCACGTGTTTTTCGTAAACGACAATTACCTTGTTGCCTGCTTCGACGAAAACATCGCCGAAAACACCATCACGGAGATAGCCAAGATAAAGCCTTATTACTTCGTAATGCGCGACAGTTCTTTAGCTTCTGACAACGTGGCCGATAACTTCGACCAACTGTTTGAAACGTACAGCAAGGACACCATCCGCAAGATTATCTAAAAGTAACAAATCGTAATAAAATCAAGGCTGTTTGATTGCAATGTGAAACGTGGCAAAATGCGATGCAAAAGGTGGCAGATGGCAAGGCAAAAGCTATCCGATTGCGATGTAAAAGATGCCATTTTACAAATCAAGGCAATGATTGACAAAAAGATGAAGAAATGAAATTTCAATTCAAGATACAGCAGTACCAGACGGACGCGGTGGAGAACACTGTAAACGTGTTTGCCGGACAGCCATCGCACGATGCAGCGGCCTACCGCCGTGATGTAGGGCGTGGGCGACTGGACTTTGAGGAAACGGGTTACCGTAACGTGGAGGTGGAACTTGACGCAAGGCAACTATTGGAGAACATCCGTAAGGTGCAGCGTGAGAGCAACATTCCGCTGTCGGACAAGTTGGTGGCTACAAACGGCTTGGGTGCGTGTAGCCTCGACATCGAAATGGAGACTGGTACGGGCAAGACCTACGTGTACATCAAGACCATGTTCGAGCTGAACAAGCGTTACGGATGGAGCAAGTTCGTCGTGGTAGTGCCGAGCATTGCCATCCGCGAGGGCGTGGCAAAGAGTTTTTCCATGCTTGAAGACCACTTCATGGAGTTCTACGGACGGAAAGCGCGCTACTTCGTATATGATAGTGGCAACCTGAACAGACTCGACAGCTTTTCAAGCGACGGCGGCATCAACGTGATGATAATCAACACGCAGGCTTTCGCTGCCTCGCTGAAAGAGGGAGGACGTAGCAAGGAGAGCCGCATCATCTACAGTCGGCGGGATGAGTTCGGAAGCCGACGCCCGATAGACGTGATAGCCGCCAACCGCCCCATCGTAATCATGGATGAGCCGCAGAAGATGGAGGGCGAAGCCACGCAGACAGGGCTGAAACGTTTTATGCCGCTGTTCATGCTGAACTATTCAGCCACGCACAAGACAAAACATAACACAGTGTATGCACTCGATGCTTTGGACGCTTACCAGAAGAAGCTTGTGAAGCGAATCCAAGTGAAAGGTTTTGAACTGAAAAATTTGCAAGGAACCAACACCTATCTTTATATTGACGGCATCATTCTGTCGAAGAAAGAGCCGCCGATGGTGAGGATAGAACTGGAGGTGAAACGCAATGGAGGCATAAGGCGCGAATCAAGGAAGTTGGCATACGGCGATGACTTGTTTGTTGTGTCCGAGCTTAACCAATACAAGGGCTATGTGATTTCCGATATAAATCCGTTCCGCAACACCGTGACATTCCTCAACGGCGTGACGCTGCACAAAGGGGAGGTTGTGGGCGACGTAAGCGAACTCGCCCTGCAACGTGTTCAGATACGCGAGACCATCCGCTCGCACTTCGAGAAAGAGCGCGAACTGTTCGGGAAAGGCATCAAGACGCTTTCGCTGTTCTTCATTGACGAGGTGGCGAAATACAAAAGTTATGATGAACAGGGTAACGAACAGAAAGGCGTGTTCCAACGAATTTTCGAAGAAGAATACACCAACCTGCTGAACGAGAACCTCTCACTGTTCGATGACGCTTACCAAGCATATTTGCGCCGTTTCCCTGTTCAGGAAATCCACAACGGCTATTTCTCCATCGACAAGAAGAGCGGCCACGCCATTGACAGCAAGACGGTAAGAAAAAGTGACCTCTCGGACGACATCTCCGCCTACGACCTGATATTGAAAAACAAGGAACGCCTGTTGAGCTTCGACGAACCTACGCGGTTTATTTTTTCACATTCGGCACTGCGCGAGGGCTGGGATAATCCCAACGTGTTCCAAATATGCACGCTGCGTCACAGCAACTCGGAAGTGAACAAGCGACAGGAAGTGGGACGAGGACTGCGCCTGTGCGTTGATAAGGACGGCAACCGCATGGACTACGAGACTCTCGGCGACAGCGTACATGACATTAATAGGCTGACCGTCATTGCCAACGAAAGTTACAGCACCTTCGTAGATGACCTGCAAAAGAAAACCCGTGAATCATTGCGTGAGCGTCCGAGATTTGCCTCAGTTGATTACTTTAAGGGAAAGACGTTGCTGCTCGCCGATGGCACTAAGCACACCGTCACGGACATGGAGGCTATATCCATCCAAGCCTATCTTTACGACAACGAATACATTGATGAGCAAGGCATGGTGACGCAACGCTACAAAGACGATTTGCAGACAAACCGCTTGGCAGTGTTGCCGCACAAGTTGGAGCCGATGGCGCAAGGCATTCAAGCACTCGTGCAAAACACATTCGACGAGAACATCCTGCTTGACGAGATGATAGAGGACGGCAACCAAACGCAGTCGCCCGAAAACAAATTGAACGAGAACTTCGCCAAGAAAGAGTTTCAAGAGTTGTGGCACAATATCAACCACAAGTATGTCTATACCGTGCATTACGACAGTGATGAACTTATCCGCAAAGCCGTAGCCGCCATTGAAAAGGAACTGTATGTGACGGAGCTGAAATACATCATGACCGAAGGCGAGCAACAGGCGGCAGACCAATTCGGCAACACGCACACCACGACGAAACGGATAGGCACGGTAAGCACATCAACCGTAAAATACGACCTTGTAGGTGAGATAGCTAAGGGCGCAACGCTGACACGCCGCACGGTTGTAGCCATCCTGAAAGGTATCAGCCAAGCAAAGCTGTATATGTTCCGCAACAACCCGGAGGAATTTATAAGAAAGACAATCCGCATAATAAAGGAACAGAAAGCTACGATGATAGTGGAACACATCAGTTATAACAAGATAGCGGAAGCATACGACAGCACCATCTTCACGCAGGAGAAACACACGCAGCCGATAGAGAAAGCATACGCGGCAAAGAAGCACGTCATGGACTACGTGTTTCCCGACAGCAAGGGTGAAACCGAGTTTGCCGAAAGCCTTGACGGTGCTAATGAAGTCTGTGTTTATGCCAAGTTACCCCGCACATTTCAAATACCTACGCCCGTCGGTAACTATTCGCCCGATTGGGCCATTGCCTTTAACAAAGGCACTGTGAAGCACATCTTCTTCATAGCCGAAACCAAAGGCTCAATGGGTACAATGGAACTGCGTGGCGTGGAGAAAGCCAAGATTGAATGTGCTGAAAAGCTATTCAACAACGTTTCGACCAGTCACGTGCGTTATCATCAAGTAAAGAGCTATCAAAATTTGTTGGATGTGATGAAAAGTTTGGAATAGTATAAATGCAAATGTAAGTGCCAATATAAATTATAGTGTGCTTACATCTGCATTACCTTAAAATAAAATTTGTCTATTTCCAAAAAAGTAAAGTAATTTTATATTATCGAATTCATCATATAACCAACATATTTCCTGATTTAGCCCATAATTTTTTCCTTGCTTTACTTGTAATAGTCACATTATATCGAACTTCTTTGCTTTGAATAATGCTCTTCCAAACGATGCAATTGCAGCATAAACAAATTTGTCTGTTTGGTATTTTCGACTTTGTCGTACAAACTGAGCATAATATATGCCTGTAACAAGTCCTTATTGTCTATATAGTGGTGAAAACAATCAATTACACGAATATTCGGATTTAGTTTTGTCGTTTCCATAACATCAATACGGTCTGGGAAATATCCGTAAACATTTGTGCAGGATGAAGTCTTAACCCAATGCCACTTGTACATATAAGAACCTCCAAATGAATCAGAAGTGTATGTCCTAATGTAATATAAAATCCTAATCCGTTTCCCAAAATAACGGAAAAGGATAAGTATTCCTATAACAAAGACAACTATCCACAATGGTATCTTATAGGTAAAATATGATGATGGTATACTAAATAGAATCTCTAATAAACCTATTAAAGATAATACTCCTCCGACAATCGGATTTGTAAAAAATAATAGAAATTTCTTCATAAGAGACTGTTTTTATCTGTGTATTTTCACGCAAAATAAATTATAAATTTCTAATGTCTTATCCACAAATCTTCATTCTTCCAATCTTGGCAAAAGCCCATCGCCGTAATATCTATTGAGGAGAACTTGGATAACAGTTCTGCTAATTTTTCGTTAAAATTGTTGTTCGGCGAAACGGTAGCGAGAAAATACCGGATAATGCACAAACGGTAGAATACTTTTTTCTTGTCTGTCTTGGAAGTATCAATCCATGAATTTGAAGTCTTACGCGGTTCTGCGGGGGTGAGCATAAAGTCCCTGTTCCACACCCTTGCATGGTGGCAACACATATTGCGCAGATTGGCAAGTACGGTAAGCCACGAAGTGAATACCTGCGGTTTCAGCCCGAAATAGTCAGCAATAAGTTTCCTCAGTCTGTTACTCGCTATGTTGGAATAGATGTAATTCAGGTTGCCGAAAGACAAAACCTCGGTTATCATCCATGCCGGAGGATAATCCTCTATGTAGTTGTTCCTAAAATTCTCAATGTACTCTTCCTTGCTTGCTGTCAGTTCCTTTTCTATGACGGCCAGCGTCTGCCGGAATTTATCAGATTTGGCAAAATACTCCGCCTTTGTTATCCAATACTTATCGCCAAGCTCTTGACAACCTATGTTAGCCAACACGCTGCGTATTGCTACTTCTATCTTTTCAATTTCGTTGAAAAGCATGATGCGGAGTTTCTTGTCGAAGCGGTAAAGTGTCATCACCTGTTCAAAGGTTGTACCGTCCTTCAAAACCAAATCGCTTTTAGGACTCTTATAGAAAGGAAAGATATAAGCCGAAAGTCTGTGATAGCCGATGTTCATCAGATAGCTTTCCGCTTTGCCCTCGTCGTTGAAGCGCATTCTACGGCTTTTGAGTATCTGAACAATCTCTTTTGGTGTTGAGTATGGCTTGGGGAAACTTGTTTTCATGTAGCTATAATAAAAAAACGACCCGCCGATTTGAGCATCGTAGAGAGGCTTGGCAGGTTCTAATGTTGCAAAGATACGCACATTTCTGCAAAGTGCAAAATCTTTAGGCCATTTTCAATAAAACTTTTTTGACGGTAGGAAACTTTTTTGGCAACCTTTTGGGATATTGTCTTTTGAACGTTGGTCTACATGTTGGAACAGCAACAAATGATTTAGTTTATCATCTAATTCCCATCTGCAAGATGAACAACATTAAAAATGAGGCGAGATTGATTTTCTCTATTATTCAGTGGAATAGTTTTGGCAATAAAGAAGAAAAGCATTACTTTTGCAAATGAGAAAAGCGTTCTTTTAATTTGTGCAGAACATTGCAGAATATAGAAGCCCGCTGGTTTCTTAGTCGTTACCTATTAAGCTGACAATCTTTGTAAGTTTCTTGTTTTCAATGAGTAAGAGAAAGTAATATGTCTTCCGCAATGAAAAGTTACGTGCTTCTTTATGCCTGATGCCTCTATCCATTCTTTCAACGGATGGGAAATCCAAGAAATATCTGTCAGACCCTCGAACACCAGGCGTTCATCATCATCCGG
>CALUGX010000063.1 GCA_944320285.1 uncultured Prevotella sp. | reverse complement strand
ACGAAGGACGCTCAATTTGAACTCCTCGCTGTACTTTGTTGGACTCTTTCGCATTGTTCTACACATTTTTTATCGTTCATAAATGTGTCAACTTTTGCCAGGACAAGACAAAACGGATTTATCCGCAGTTTTGGTTGGATGATATTCATTTTCTTTATTGATTACGGCATACCGATGAACGCCGCCTCCGTAGGGACATAATTAGCTTACGCTGACCTTTGGTTCATTATGTCCGCACGTTTCGTAAGAAACGTATTACGCGATTTTCAGGTAATTAAACGCTCTTTCAGAGCGTGCGGACATACTGAATTATGTCACTACAGAGGCGAAGTTAGCGGATTAAACGGCGTAAGTTTTTATATGGATATTCTCAATCACCATATATGCTTTTTATTGGACTTTTCCAACAAAGCTAATGTCTTAACTCCTTAACTTCATAACTCCTTAACTCCTAACAAGGCATTTGTCTTTAACTCCTTAGCGACCGCAGGGAGCGATAACTACTTTAACTCCTTTAACTACTAAATTTCAATTCCCCAGCGAGATTGTTTCCACGCTTACGGGTTCGTGCATGAAGATGCGCGCCTGTTCGCTGAACTTGTCCTTGTTCTCTGTGGTGAGGTAGCGGCAGAGGCCGTGCCTGGTGCAGGCGTCGTCGATTTCGGGATGCCGCGCGAGATAGTCTTTCAGGCTTTGCGCCACGTATTCGCCCTGCGGCACTATGCGCACGCCGCGCGGCGTGTGTTTCAGTATCTTGTCGAGCAGCAGGGGATAGTGCGTGCAGCCGAGGATGATGGCGTCGATCTGCGGGTCGCGCAGCATGATGGTGTCGAGGCGTTTCTTCACGAAATAGTCGGCTCCTGGGGTGTCGTATTCGTTGTTCTCTATCAGGGGCACCCACAGAGGGCAGGCCACGCCCGTGACGGTGATGTCGGGCCAGAGCTTGTTGATTTCGAGCGTGTAACTTTCGCTCTTGATGGTGCCTTCGGTGGCGAGCACGCCTACGTGCCGCGTCTGCGTCAGCCGGCCTATGCACTCTGCCGTGGGGCGGATGACGCCGAGGACGCGGCGCGTGGGGTCTATCTGCGGCAGGTCGTTCTGCTGTATGGTGCGCAGGGCTTTGGCCGACGCCGTGTTGCAGGCCAGTATGACGAGGCGGCAGCCCAAGGAGAACAGTTTGGCAACGGCTTCGCGCGTGAATTGGTAAACCACGTCGAACGAGCGCGGGCCGTAGGGGGCGCGGGCGTTGTCGCCGAGATAGAGGTAGTCATATTGCGGCAGCAGGCTCCGCATCTGGTGGAGTATGGTGAGGCCGCCATAACCGGAGTCGAACACGCCGATGGGACCGGATTTTAATTCATAATTCATAATCGGGCAGAATATAATTCATAATTCACAATTCATAATTCATAATTGGGCGGACGCCACGGGCAATCCGGTAGGCCAATTATGAATTATGAATTAAACGAATTACCAGCTCTGTGATGTCTTCGCCGTAAAGTGTGTTGGCGAAAGACAGGGCGTTGCTGTCGGTGTTGATAATGAAGGCGTAGCCGCGTTCCGTGCCGAGTTTGCGCAGCAGGGCGTCGAGTTCGCTGCGCAGCGGGGCGTAGATGTCGGCTTCGGCCTGTTTCAGCAATCGTGCGGCTTCGGCCTTGAAGCTGACGCCTTTGTCGATGAGCTCTTGCAGCTCAGCCTGCCGCTTGCGCAGGATGGGGCCGTCGAGTTCGTTTTGCACGTCGAGGAACTCCTCGTATTTCTCGTTGAACTCCTCTTCCGAGCGCTTCGCCTCGGCCTCGTATTGGGCTTTGAGCGAGGTTATGTTTTGCTGTGCCGTTTCGTAGCCCGGCATGGCTTTCAGGGCCTTGTCGTAGCTTATATAGGCGTATTTCAGCGTCGGCTGTTGGGCTGTCGGGCTGTCTGCCGTCGTTGTTGAGGCCGTCGGCTGGGCTGTTGTTGCCGTCGTCATGGCGGGATTGCCGTTGTCGGTAATCTCTTGTGCCGTGGCGGCAGCCGGTGCGATGGCGAGTATGATGATGTAGATGTATTTACGCATGGTGTGGTATGGGATGTGAGCTTCCTTAGGTTATTGACTCTTAATTCTTAACTCTTAACTCTTAACTCTTAATTCTTGACTCTTGACTCTTGACTAAAAAAAGTCCGGGCAGACAAGCAGACAAGGGATTGCGCCTTGCCACTTGTCTGCCCGTATCTTGTCAGTATTTGTCAGTCGTGAGTTTTATTTCAGCTTGTTCATCTCGGCTTTCACCTCTTCGGTGACGTCCTTGCTCAGCGTGCTGCTGATGTAAGGTATGCCGCCGGCTGTGTCCATGATGTAGACGTATCCGCCGGCTTTGCCTACGTTCTGTATGGCTGTGATGATTTTTGTCTGTATGGGCTGTAACTTCTCCTGCTGTGCCTTCTGCAGTGCCTGCTGGTTGTCTTGCAGTGCCTGCTGGTATTTCGTATAGAGGCCCTGGAGCGTGGTTTCGGCTTCTGTCTTGGCTGTGGGGGCCATTGTGCTCTGGTTCTTCTCGTATTCTTCAGTTTTGCGCTGGATTTCGTCCTGCATGGCTTTCATGTCGTTTTCGTACTGTTTGGCCTGTGCCTCGATTTCGCCGCGTGCCTTGATAAACTCAGGCAGGCCTTGCATTATGGCCATTGCGTCAACGTGTCCGAACTTGGGTGCTGTCTGCGCGAAAGCTGCAAGGGGTGCGCAGAAGAGTAGCATTGCGATTAATTTTCTCATTTTCCTTCTTGTGTTTTTATTTTGTTTTGTTATTTGCTTGCAAATATAGGCAAAAAGTTGGATATTGTAGTCATTCGTTGTATGAAAGATGGCTTTTTCAGTTTGAATAGCCCAACTTTGAGAGCACTTCGTTGCTGATGTCGATTTTCGGTGAACCGAAGATGATGCCGGTGTCCGATGCGCGGTCGAGAACGAGTGAGTATCCGCGCAGGTCGCAGATGTCTTTCACCGCGTTGTATATTTCCTCCTGTATGGGTGTCATGAGGCTGGTGCGCTTCTTGAAGAGCTCTCCTTCCGGACCGAAGTATTTGCGTTTCAGGTCGGCGGCCTGTTTTTCCTTGTCGTTGATTTCCTGTTGGCGTGCCTGCTTTTGCTCTTGCGAGAGGAAGACCACTTCGTTCTGGTAGTTCTTGTACATCGTGGACGCCTCGGTGTTGAGGGCGTCTATTTCGGCCTGCCATTTCTTGGCCACCTGGTTGAGCTGTTCGTCGGCGCGCTCGTAGGCCGGGATGTTCTTCAGGATGTACTCCATGTCGATAAGCGCGAACTTCTGCGCGTCGGCCGCTACCGCCATGAGCGCGAACACGGCCGCCATGATGATTTTTTTCATTGTCGTTGTCTCCTTTCTTTTCTTTATGGCTTATGTGAGGCCGGGGAGTTCCGGGAAAACCGGGGAAGGCCTGCGGCATAAGCATTTTTTTAACTCTTCATTCTTAACTCTTAGAATTCCTGTCCGAGGATGAAGTGGAACTGGCTGCCGCCCTTCTGTCCGTACACCTTGTCGAAGCCGTAAGCCCAGTCGATACCCATCAGGCCCACCATCGGGAGGTAGATGCGCACGCCTATGCCGGCAGAGCGTTTCATGTCGAAGGGGTTGAACTTCTTGGTGTCGTTCCAGGCGTTGCCCGCTTCAAGGAAGCCGAGGCCGTAGATTGTGGTGTTGCCAAGGAGGAACGGATAACGCAGCTCAAGCGTGAAGCGGTCGTAGGCGTAGCCCTCTGCGCCGTAAGGCGTGAGGCTTCCGTTCTCGTATCCGCGCAGTCCGATGGTTTCCTCGGCGTAGCCCGTAGAGTATCCGCTCATGCCGTCGCCGCCCATGTAGTAAGTCTCGAACGGTGATTTCTTGTATCTGTTGTAAGCTCCGAGGATACCGAATTCTACGCGCGTCATCAGCACAAAGCACTTCTGTCCGCCGGTGAGCGCGGTGAACGTCCTGGCGCGGAACTTCCACTTGTAGTATTCCACCCATGTGTATTTCTCTTTCTGGGCTGCTATGGCGCGCTCCGAACCCGCCTGGCCGTTGGCTGCCTCGGAGTTGTAAATCTCGGTTAGTCCTTTGTAGTCCTTGCCGTCCCAGAGCGACCAGGGCGGAGTGATTGTGAGCGATGTCATGAACTCCGAACCGCGGCGCGGGAACAGCTGGTTGTCCGTAGACACACGCGAGAGCGTCACTCCGAGGTTGAGGTTGTTACAGTTGCCGTTGGTGACGATGAAGTATTGCCAGTTTTTCAGCATATAACGCTGGTAGGCAAGCTCCACGGAGAGCTGGAAGTAGTCGTCGGGCCAGCGCAGACGCTTGCCCCAGCCTATCGACACGCCGAGCAGCTTGACGTATTTGTCAGGGTCGTAGTAATTTTCGTAATAGTTGTTGTAGCTGTTTCCGTACCCGTATAGGTAGTTGTAATAGTTGTTCATGTACCCGTAGTTGTAGTAATTGCTCGACACGTCGGTTTGTTTCGAGAAATACGCTCCTACGGTGAACTGTATCGGGCGTTTGCCGCCGAACCAGTTGGTTGAGTAAGATGCGTTGTACGACTGGTAGTAAGTACCGTTGGTCTGCGCTCCTATAGAGAGCACTTCGCCGTCGCCCACAGGCAGTATGCCGCGGTGTTCCTTGTTCTTGTTGAACAGGTTGGCCATTGAGAAGTTGTTGAGCCTCAATCCTATGCGGCCTATGACGCCCGTCTGTCCCCATCCGAGCGAGAACTCTATCTGGTCGTTCGACTTCTGCACGAGGTCCCAGTTGATGTCAACCGTGCCCTCCTCATAGTTCGGCTGTACGTCGGGGTTTATCTGTTCGGGGTCGAAGTGGCCCATCGAGGCAAGCTCGCGCGCCGAACGCATCAGGGCTTCTTTCGAGAAGAGGTCGCCCGGCTTGGTTCTCAGCTCGCGGCGCACCACGTTCTCGTAAAGCCTCGTGTTGCCGTTGATGCGCACGTGGCTGATATGCGCCTGCTGCCCCTCCATTATTCGCATCTCAAGGTCGATGGAGTCGCCCACGATGTTCACCTCCGTCGGTTGCAGGTTGTAGAACAGGTAGCCGTTGTTCCAGTATTCGTTGCCCACGGCGTCGTCGTCCTCGGAGAGTCGCTTGTTCATCAGCTTCTGGTTGTAGACGTCGCCCTTCTTCATGCCGAGCAGACGGCTGAGGTAGTCGGTTGAGAACACCGTGTTGCCCACCCACGTGATGTTGCGGATGTAGTATTTCTTGCCTTCGTCTATTTCGAGATAGATGTTCACGTGCTTGTCATCGACGTTCCACACGCTGTCACGCACTATCATGGCGTCGCGGTAGCCAAGTTCGTTGTACTTGTCGATAAGGTTCTTCTTGTCCTCCTCGTAGCGTTCGGGCGTGTATTTCTTCGACTTCAGGAACGACGAGAGCTTGCCTGCCTCGTGTATCTTCTTGAAGGCTCCTTTCCTGAACAGTCCGCCCTTTATCTTCGAGTCGCTGAGGTTCTTGTTGCCTTCGAGGATGATTTGGCGCACCTTCATTTTCTCCTTCTTGTCAATCACGATGTCAAGGATCACCTGGTTTTTGCCCGTCACGTCTTCGCGCTGTACTATGTTTATCTCGGCGTTCTTGTAGCCCTTGTCGTCGAAATAGTTTTTCGCCAGCAGTTTGGCGCGGTCTATCATGTTGGGCGTTATCTGGCTGCCTTTCAGCAGACCGAGCTTGGCTTCGAGGTCTTCACGTTCCGACTTCTTCACGCCTACGTAGTTGATGGTTGACACGCGGGGCCTGAGCGCGAGGTAGAAGTGCAGGTAGGCCTTTTCGCCCACGATGGAGTCAACGGCTATCTGGGCTTTCGAGAACAGGCCGTGGCGCCAGTAGCGCTTCACGGCGTCAGACAGTTCCGAGCCTGGGATTTGTATCTTCTGGCCGACCGACAGCCCTGATATGCCCGTGAGCATATAGTCTTCGTAGTCATCCACGCCTGAGACGGCCATGCCGCCGATTATGCACGTTCGCGGCGTGCCGACGTAAGTGATTTCGGGGTTGACAATTTTCTGCTGTGCCGCCGCTCCCGCGCATATCAGCAGCGCGGCGACGAGCGCCAAGCATCCTTTTATCTTGTTCATCTTGTATGTTTGTTGTCTTGAGTTAATCCGTTGTCTTCCACCTGCGCCTCTGTCTTGCCGAACCTGCGCTGCCGGCCCTGGTAGTCGGCTATGGCGCGGTGCAGGCACTGCTCGTCGAAGTCAGGCCAGTACGTGTCGCAGAAGTACAGCTCCGAGTAAGCTATCTGCCACAGCAGGTAGTTGCTGATGCGCACTTCGCCGCCCGTGCGGATGAGCAGGTCGGGGTCGGGCATGAAGTTGGTCTGCAAGTGCTGCGCCACGGTGTCTTCGGTTATGTCGTCAACGTCTATGATACCGGCCTTCGCCCCTGCCGCGATGTCGCGCACGGCCTTGGTTATTTCCCATTTTGCCGAATAGCTCAACGCCACCACCATAGTCATTGCCGTGTTGCCGGCGGTGTGGTCCATAGTCTCTTGCAGCTTGGCCTGCACTTCGGCAGGCAGGCGGCCAATGTCGCCTATCACGCGGAAGCGCACGTTGTTCTTCATGAATATCTCGTCTTCGAGCGACGTCAGCACAAGCCCCATCAGGGCTGCCACCTCGTCGGCGGGGCGGTTCCAGTTTTCGGTTGAGAATGTATATAGGGTAAGGTATTCCACGCCCAGCCTGGTGCATTCCGACGTTATCCGGCGCACGGCCTCCACGCCGGCCTGGTGGCCGTAGCTGCGGTGCTTGCCGCGCTCCGTGGCCCATCGCCCGTTGCCGTCCATGATGATGGCAATGTGGCGCGGTATGCGGTTCATGTCGATATTAGTGTCAGTCATCCTTGTTGCATATTTTACATTTGGCCATGAAGCTGTAAGTCAGTGTCAGTTTCAGCATCGAGTAGCAGTCGGTGTTTTTGAACATCCCTGAGCTTTCGATGCCGTATGGGTCGGCCACTCCGTCGAGCTCGTCGCTGAGCGAGAAGTGCATCGCCCATTCGAGGCCGAGGTTGAGCCTCTTGCCTATCTTGTATTTCACGCCGAGGCCTATCGGCACGTTGGCCGTGAAGACGCCCTTGTCGGGAGTTTTCACGTATGTGGCGCCGACGCCGAGAAAAACGAACGGCGTCAGCCTCTTGGCCCCGCGGTATTCGCGTCCCGTACCGTATGGCCAGAAGTTGTATTCGTAAGCGAGGCAGAGGTCCATCAGCGAGTTGCTGAACTCCACGGGGTTGTCGTGCAGCTCCGGGTACCACGTCTTCGCGTCGGCCGACGAGCCTTTCAGCTTGCCGTAGGTGAAGTCGAGCTTCAAGGCCATGTAGGGGTTGAGCACCCGCCTGAGTATGAACGACGCCGACGGCTGCATATTCTTCAGTATGCTGCCGTTGAAGTCGCCCTCGTAGCTCGTCATGCCCGCGCCCACGCCTATCTCCATCTTATATTCGTACTCGTCTTGGGCTTGCAGTCCCAGGCAGAGCATCGCGGCAAAGACGGATATGAGGAGCTTTCTCATCGGCGCGTATTTGTTAATGTCGTTTTTATAATTATATAGATGTATGGTCGAAAGCAGTTGCTGCGGCGTTGGCCGTCATACTGCCTTGACTGCTTTCCTTGTAGGTCATTTCAAGAACGACGTCTGCTCGTCAGTCCAGCCCATGCGGTTGAGCCGTCCGCGCCATACCTGGCCCGTGCCGCCGCACATTATCCAGATGAACCCGTCGTCGTCGGTGGCCATCGCCGCCACGCTTGACTGTCCGTTGTCGAAGTCTCCGGGCAGGTAATAGCTGCCGTCGGCCTGCCACGTCAGTCCGTTGTCGCGGCTTACGTAGATGCAGGAGTAAGCCTCCGGAGCCGACTGCCCCGCACCCTTGCCGCCGATGGCGAGCAGCACGTCGCCGTAGCCCGCGACGCTCAGGCTTGCCATGTTGGGCAGCCGCATCTTGTTATTTTCGTTACAGGGCATCCACGAATGGGTTTCGGAGTCTGCCGCGTATTCCTCTATCTTGTTCCACACCACGGCCACGGTGTCTTCGGGGTAGGCCGCGCGGTCCCGGTTGCCAACCATCACGATGCGCTCCGCATCGCTGTTGGTGGTCAGGGCGAACACTGCGCTGCCCACTTCAGTCGCGGGCAGTTCCGACATATCTGCCGGCTGGCTGTCAATGCTCCATCCGTATCCGGCGTGGGCCGAACTTGCCATACGCCCGTCTGCGGTCACTCCGTAGAGCCTGCCGCTGCCCGCCGCCGTCAGGCGCACGGGTTTCACGCCGCCTTCTGCGGTCTCGGCCGTCCACGTGGTGCCGTCATACGAGCGTGCCACGCTGCCGTCAGTCATCACGGCGTAAAGGCTGTCGCCTCGCGTCACAACGCCACTGTACACTTCGCCGCCGTCAAGACGCGCTTTCTCGGCCCATTGGCCGTTGCCGTCCTTGGCATAGACTACGGTCTCGCCGCCGCTCTTACCCAGCACGAACAGCCTGTTGCCGCCCGTCACTACGGCCTTCATCGCTTCAAGCGCTGTCAGCGGGGCGTACGTGCCCATCGGTTGCCAGTTGATAGAGTCGGGCACTTCACGGTGTACGTTCACCTCCACCTTGTAAGTGCGGTATTCCAGCCCGCTGTTTGAGTAGACGCGCAGCTCGCGCGGCTCTGTGAAGTCAACCGAGTCGTTGGAGTTGAAGTACACGAGCGAGTCTTCGCCCTCCGAGTTCTTGAACGCCCAAATCAGCAGTCCGCCGTTCTTCGCACCGGCGTTGCACAGCACGTGGGCGGCGTCGGTGCCTTTCGGCAGCGAGTCGGCGTTGTAAATCCGCTTTGCCAGCTGGTCGATGTAAAAGTCGTATTCGCTGCCGTCAAGCTCTTCCACATACGAGCTGTCCTCCCCCTCCGACGATGTTGTCCACATCGTGCGGTTGAGCGTGCCCAATGAAAACGAGGTAACGGCTGTGTCGTTGTAATAAATTATGTCGGTCTGGTCGTCATCGCTAAGGCACGAAGTCGTCAGGGCCAGCGCCGAGAGCAATATGACGAACGGTCGGAATATCCTTCTCATTCTTTATGATAGTTTTTAGCTGCAAATTTAATCAGATTTCCTTAAATAGAACGTCTTTTGCCTCCTTTATTGTCTAAATTACAAAGAATTTGGATTTTTTATACACATTAAAGGAGGGTTGGCGTGCCGGCGGTTGTGCGCGGCGCTTGTCCACGGTTTCTTCCGTATGGTGGGGCAGATGATATGTTTTGTAGACAGTTTTATCCCGTAAGTCACATCCTTTCCGGCCATTCATTCGGAACAAACCGCAAAAAAAGCCGGGATGAATCACTCATGCCGGCTCTCTGTCTTTTGGTGTAATCCCGTTATTGACCGGCGAAGCCGCAATTACCAAGGTTACACCATAGTTTCAAAATCTAATAACATAATCTTTACCTTAAGTCTATCAAACTACTAACCTATAATATTAAAAAAACATATTCTCACGAACACGGCTGCAAAGGTAGTGATTTGTGTCCGAACACACAACACTTTAACTGTGTTTTTTGCATCTGAAAGTTGATTTTTTGACATAAATCAAATAAATGTGAGCACGGTTCACATTTATTGGTAGTTAAAGTAGTTAACTTCTCAGTGACCGCATGGAGCGTTAACTATTTTAACTACCAATAAAAAAGCCTTGGAAGATGTTGCCATCCTCCAAGGCTTTTTTTTATTTATTATTACCTAATACTCTTAGAGTTTCGGTCCGGCTGCCACGAGAGCCTTGCCGGCCTCGTTGCTTTCGTACTTCTTGAAGTTCTTGATAAAGCGGCCTGCGAGGTCCTTTGCCTTCTCCTCCCACTGGCTTGCGTCAGCGTAAGTGTCGCGCGGGTCGAGGATGTTCGGGTCAACGCCTTCGAGCTGCGTCGGAACTACGAAGTTGAAGTAAGGTATGGTCTTCGTCGGGGCGGCGTCGATTGAGTGGTTCAGGATGGCGTCTATGATGCCGCGGGTGTCGCGGATAGAGATACGCTTGCCTGTTCCGTTCCATCCCGTGTTCACGAGATAAGCCTTGGCTCCGCTCTTCTCCATCTTCTTAACCAGCTCCTCTGCGTACTTCGTCGGGTGCAGTTCGAGGAATGCCTGGCCGAAGCAAGCTGAGAATGTCGGTGTCGGCTCCGTGATGCCGCGCTCGGTACCGGCGAGCTTGGCTGTGAAGCCTGAGAGGAAGTAGTACTTCGTCTGCTCCGGGTCGAGGATTGATACGGGAGGCAGCACGCCGAATGCGTCGGCCGAGAGGAAGATAACCTGCTTTGCTGCGGGGGCGTGGCTGATGGGCTTAACGATGTTGTTGATGTGGTAGATCGGGTAAGATACGCGGGTGTTCTCCGTAGTGCTCTTGTCGTTGAAGTCGATCTTGCCGTTCTCGTCAACCGTTACGTTCTCCAAGAGGGCGTCGCGCTTGATGGCGTTGTAGATGTCGGGCTCGCTCTCCTTGTCGAGGTTGATAACCTTGGCGTAGCATCCGCCCTCGAA
>CALUGX010000062.1 GCA_944320285.1 uncultured Prevotella sp. | reverse complement strand
ATTTGCAGGTGCTGCTGCATGGTCTCGACCAGCTCGGAGAGCACGGCCACGATGTCGGCGCGCTTCACGGTGCAGTTGGCCTGCATTTCATCGGCCAGGTCGTCTATGTCAACGGTCTGCGTGTGCACGGCGCGTGCGTACCATTTGCCTTTGTTTAATGAGTTTTTCCTGTTGTCCTGAAATTTCTTATAAAATACTGCCATAGTTTTAAAGTTTTTTGAAGTTGTTGTTTTTAAGTTTGTTTGTCTCTTGAAATTTGTCTGTTGTTCGGCTGCCGCCTCCGTGCCGCGGGCGATATTCCGGAGTTCTCGACCTTGCGTGCCCGTCGGCGGCATCCGGCTTAACCGGTCTTGCGATTGCAAAGGTAGGGCGAAAACGGGCGCGCTCCAAACTTTGTCGCTGTACATCGTAAGAGTATGGAGCATGACATTCTGCAACCCTCCGGCTTTCAGGTGTTTGCGCGATGTCGGGCGCTGTTTCGGGTGCTGTTTCGGGTGCTGTGTCGGGTGCTGTGTAGTGAAGGGTGGCCGGCGGGTGTGCCGTCAGCGGTCTTTGAGGCTGCTTTCGGGCACCTTTTGCATTGCCATTAGGGTCCTTTTGTAATATGCTGGCTGTCAGGCGGTTAGGTAAGGTCTGTCATTGGCGGTGGAGTGGAGGTGCAAAGCGGCCCGGTGAGCCCGTCATTGTCGGTGATGCAAATCGTGGCGGGATGGGTGGTAAGGCGTAGTGTATCGGCCGGTGTGTGGCGGCGGCCCGGCTGAAGGGTGTTCATCGTTTTACGTTATTTAACTGTTCGGGCTGTAAAGTATATAGTGTTGCGAACATATTGTGCACGGATGCGCCGTAACTTTGCCGCCGAGATTTAGTTTAACACACATATTATTAACCGTAACCTGACAATTTGGAAAGGATAACGAAAGATGATTATTGAAATGGACACACACATGAGACACACAACCGAGTTTGCCGACACATTGAGCAAGGAGCAGCGCGACTGCGCACGCGACATGATGGCGCGGCAGTTTGCTGAACTGCTGGCGTGCTCGCCCGACGAAAATCTTTACTGGAACGGAAGCACCACGGACTTGATGGACCTGTCACACAGCGTCTACATGACCGAGAAGCTCGTTGACGGACAGGGGCGCCCGTCAGACTTCCGCTCGATAGTGAAGCGTGCCTGCGACGTGCTGCACGTGCCGGTGCCGTCGAACCCTTACTCGATGGCTTTCAACGCGCGCAACCGCAAGGGGGTGCGCCAGACGTCGATGTTCAGCCGGTACTGCTGGCTGATGTACGTCAGGCAGAGCCGCCGGCCGCTGAACGAGATGGTTAAGAGAATTAAGAGTTAAGAATTAAGAGTTAAGAGTTGAGAATTAAGAATGGTGAATGAAAAAATCCGAAAGCTGATATTTTTGCCAATCCTTATTTTTTAGTAATTTTGCACTGAGAAAGCAGACGAGCAACAAACAGACAAGCGATAATCAGACAAGCAACGGGCAGGCGAGTGTTCCGCCAAGGCTTATCGGTCTTATCGGCCTATTTGTCCTATCCGGCCAATCTCGCCAATCAATGCAAAATCCCCTTGTGTCCCGTTTCTCGTCAGCTAAAATAAGTCCCTCGTTTCTCGTCAACTAAAATAAATAAACCATGACCAAGAAAGACAACGGGCTTACGCCGATGATGAAGCAGTTTTTCTCGTTTAAGGCGCAGCATCCCGATGCGCTGCTGCTGTTCCGCTGCGGCGACTTTTACGAGACTTACCTGCAAGACGCCGTTGACGCCAGCCGCATACTCGGCATCACGCTGACGCGCCGCAGCAACGGCGGACAGGGCAGGGGAGAGGCTGCGGAGATGGCCGGCTTCCCGTACCACGCGCTCGACACTTACCTGCCGAAACTCGTCAGGGCGGGCCGCCGCGTGGCCATCTGCGACCAGCTGGAGGACCCTAAGCTGACGAAGAAGCTCGTAAAGCGCGGCATCACGGAACTTGTGACGCCGGGCGTGGCCATGACTGACAACGTGCTGAATTACAAGGAAAACAACTTCCTGGCCGCCGTCCACTTCGGCAAGGGCGCCTGCGGGGTGGCGTTCCTCGACATCTCCACGGGCGAGTTTCTCACGGGTGAAGGCTCGTTCGACAATGTGGAGAAGCTGCTCGTCAACTTCTCACCCAAGGAAGTGCTCTTCGAGCGCGGCAGGAGAGAGCTGTTCGAGCGGTGGTTCGGCAACAAATATTTCACCTTCGAGCTTGACGACTGGGTGTTCACCGAGCAGACCGCCGTGCAGAAGCTGCTAAAGCACTTCGGCGTGAAGTCGCTCAAGGGCTTCGGCGTAGACCATCTTCACTCAGGCGTCGTGGCCGCCGGCGCCGTACTGCAATACCTTGAGATGACGCAGCACACACACATAGGCCACGTGACGTCGCTATCGCGCATCGACGAGGAGCGTTACGTCAGGCTGGACAAGTTCACGATACGCTCGCTTGAACTGCTGCGCCCGATGCAGGAAGACGGCGCGTCGCTTCTCGACGTCATCGACCGGACAGTCACCCCGATGGGGGCCAGACTGCTGAAGCGGTGGATGGTGTTCCCCCTGCGCGACGCCAAGGCCGTGAACAACAGGCTCGACGTGGTGGAGACGTTCTTCCGCCGTCCCGCGTTCCGCGCCGTGGTTGACGAGAGCTTCCACCGCATAGGCGACCTTGAGCGCATCATCTCCAAGGTAGCCGTGGGGCGCGTGTCGCCGCGCGAGGTGGTACAGCTGCGCACGGCTCTCGAAGCCCTCGGCCCGGTGAAGGCCGCCTGCCTTGAGGCTGACGACGACGGGCTGCGCCGCATAGGTGAGAACATCATCCTGTGCGAGAGCCTGCGCGACAGGATAGGGCGCGAGGTGTGCGAGGATCCGCCCCAGCTCGTAAGCAAGGGCGGCGTGATACGCGGCGGCGTTGACGCCGGGCTCGACGAGCTGCGCTCAATATCCGCCGGCGGCAAGGAATACCTCCTGAAGATACAGGAGCGCGAGGCCGAGGCCACGGGCATCACGTCGCTCAAGATAGGCTACAACAACGTCTTCGGCTATTACCTCGAAGTGCGCAACACGTTCAAAGACAAAGTGCCGCCCACGTGGGTGCGCAAGCAGACCCTGGCACAGGCCGAACGCTACATCACCGAGGAGCTGAAGCAGTATGAGGAGAAAATCCTCGGCGCCGAAGACAAGATACTCGCCCTTGAAGCCAGGCTCTTCGGCGAGCTTGTCACGGCCATGCAGGATTACATACCCTCCATACAGGCCGACGCCGCCCTCGTGGGCAAAATCGACTGCCTGCTCAGCTTCGCCAAGGTGTCAGAGGAGCGCCGCTACGTGCGCCCCGTGGTCGAGGCCGACGACATCGTGCTCGACATAAGGCAGGGCCGCCACCCCGTCATCGAGACACAGCTGCCACCCGGCGAGGCCTACGTGCCCAACGATGTCTATCTTGACGACCGCCGGCAGCAGATAATGATAATAACCGGCCCTAACATGGCCGGAAAATCCGCTCTGCTGCGCCAAACCGCGCTCATCGCACTGATGGCCCAGACGGGGTGCTTCGTACCGGCAGAGAGCGCGAAAATAGGCTTGGTGGACAAAATTTTCACCCGCGTGGGAGCGTCGGACAACATCTCGCTGGGCGAGTCAACGTTCATGGTCGAGATGACCGAGGCCGCCAACATCCTCAACAACGTGACGCCGCGCTCGCTCGTGCTCTTCGACGAGCTGGGACGCGGCACGTCAACCTACGACGGCATAAGCATAGCCTGGGCCATCGTGGAGTACCTGCACGAGCATCCCAAGGCCGCCGCACGCACTCTCTTCGCCACGCATTACCACGAGCTCAACGAGATGGAAAAGAACTTCCGGCGCATCAAGAACTATAACGTCAGCGTGCGCGAGGCCGACGGCAAGGTGATATTCCTGCGCAAATTAGAGCGCGGCGGCTCGGAACACTCCTTCGGCATCCACGTGGCGCAAATCGCCGGTATGCCCAAGAGCATAGTGCGCCGCGCCGAGGCAATACTGAAGCAGCTTGAGGCCGACAACGCCTCGGTGGGCGCGGCGGGCCGGCAGGCGGCCACCGACAGGATCGGCCGGAGCCGCGAGGGGATGCAGCTCAACTTCTTCCAGCTCGACGACCCCGTGCTATGCCAGGTGCGCGACGAAATAATCGGCCTCGACATCAACAACCTGACACCCGTTGACGCCCTCAACAAGCTCAACGAAATAAAGAAAATAGTGACGGGAAAGGATTAATATGAGATGAAGCATGGATAATCCATGACACGGATTATCCATGCTTCATTTGTCATTCAACAAAGATATGTTTTACCGTAAAGTAGAGGAACGGGACGTACCGCAAATCACTGCGCTGTACAACCGGTACATCCTTAACGGCGTGGAGACATTCGAGACGGAGCCGCTCGCCGAGGAGTTGATGCGCCGCCGCGTCATGGACATTTCGTCGCGCTTCCCATATTACGTGGCCGTGGACGGGGAGGGCAGGGTAGCGGGCTTCTGCTACGCCCATCCGTGGAAGGAGCGTGCCGCCTACGCACGCACCTTCGAGACAACCATCTATCTTAGCCCCGGCATCAAGAGGCAGGGAGTGGGCACCATGCTCATGGAACTCCTCATAGCCGACTGCCGCAGCCTCGGCGCAAAGGCCTTGATAGCCTGTATCACAGGCTGCAACGACGCCAGCCTTGCCTTCCACCGCAGCCTCGGCTTCAGCCGGGCCTCCCTCTTCCGCAGCGTCGGCTACAAGCACGGCCGCTGGCTCGACGTGGTTGACATGGAGCTGCTGCTGTGGTAAATGTAAAAAAGTAAAAGGGTAAAAAGGTAGAAAGGTAAAACCATGCTTGATACAAGTAAATCAGATACTTGACATGGTTTTACCTTTTTACCTTTTTACTTTTTATTTTCCGCTCCCAATCGTCTCATCAGCCCGTGGTTGAACATACACACAAGGCCGGCGGCGATGAAGGGCAGGCTGAGCAGCTGGCCCATGTTGAGCGGCATGGAGGCCTCGAAAGCTTCCTGGATGTCCTTGGTGAACTCGATGAAGAAACGGGCCGTGAATATCAGCGTGATGCAGAGGCCGAAGAAGAAGCCCGTGCCCACGCGCTCAGGCCGCTTGCGGTACAGATACCAGCCTACGAAGAAGAACGCGGCGTAGGCCAGGGCCTCGTAAAGCTGGCCGGGGTGACGCGGCAACATATCCACGCGCTCGAAGATGAATGCCCAGGGCACGTCGGTGGCCTTGCCTATGATTTCAGAGTTCATGAGGTTGCCCAGGCGTATGAGGCAGGCCGTCACGGGTGTGGCTATGGCCACGTTGTCGAGCACGCGCCAGAGGTTGACCTTCGTGCGGCGCACGTAGAGCCACAGGGCTATTATCAGGCCGATTGTGCCGCCGTGACTGGCCAGTCCCTCGTAGCCCGTGAAGCGCCACGAGCCGTCGGCCAGGAAGCGTATCGGCAGCACCATCTCGACCATATGCTTGCCGCTGGAGAGGAAGTAGCCCGGCTCGTAGAACAGGCAGTGGCCCAGGCGCGAGCCTATGAGTATGCCCACGAAGCAGTAGATGAAGAGCGGGTCGAAGAGCTCCGGCTTTATTTTCTGCTCGTTGTAGAGCCGCCTCACTATTAGGTAGGCGGCCAGCAGGCCGAGCATCCAGCACAAGGCGTACCAGCGGATTGAGAACGAGCCTATGCGGAACGCCACGAGGTCGGGGTTCCATAAGATGTAGAGTAATATATTCATAATTAAATACCCACCCCAACCCTCCCGAAGGGAGGGGGCCTGATTACCCAAGTTGGTTAGGGATTTTTGTCATTATATATAAATAGAAAAGCAAATTAAGCTCCCTCCCTTCGGGAGGGTTGGGGTGGGTGTTTTGATGTTTTATTGTCAGTTTAAACGTTGAAGCGGAAGTGCATGATGTCGCCGTCCTGCACCACGTAGTCCTTGCCCTCGATGCCCATCTTGCCGGCCTCGCGCACGGCAGCCTCGGAGCCGTATTTGATGTAGTCGTCGTACTTTATCACCTCGGCGCGGATAAAGCCCTTCTCGAAGTCGGTGTGTATCACTCCGGCGCACTGCGGGGCCTTCCATCCCTTCTTGTAGGTCCAGGCCTTCACCTCCATCTCGCCGGCTGTGATGAACGTTTCGAGGTTCAGCAGGGCGTAAGCCTTCTTTATCAGTCGGTTGACGCCGCTCTCCTCCAGCCCCAGTTCGTCGAGGAACATCTTTTTGTCCTCATAGGTCTCAAGGCCGGCGATGTCCTCCTCGGTCTTCGCAGCTATCACCATCGCCTCGGCGCCCTCTTCGCGTGCTATCTCCTCTATGCGCCGGCTGTAGTCGTTGCCCGTCTTGGCCGACGCCTCGTCAACGTTGCAGACGTAGAGCACGGGCTTGGCCGTCAGCAGGAAGAGGTTGCGTGCGGCCTCCTGCTCCTCCTTGCTCTCGAAGCTCACCACGCGGGCGTTCCTGCCCTGCTCCAGCACCTCCTTGTATGCTTCCAGCACCGTTACTTCCGTCTTGGCCTCCTTGTTGCCCGCGGCGGCTACCTTCTGCTGCTTCGAGAGGCGCGCCTCAATGGTTTCCAAGTCCTTCAGCTGCAGCTCCGTGTCGATAATCTCCTTGTCGCGCACGGGGTCGATGGAGCCGTCCACGTGCGTGATGTTGTCGTCGTCGAAGCAGCGCAGCACGTGTATTATGGCGTCGGTCTCGCGTATGTTGCCGAGGAACTTGTTGCCAAGGCCTTCGCCCTTCGACGCGCCTTTCACCAGTCCGGCTATATCGACAATCTCGCACGTAGCGGGCACGATGCGCCCCGGATGCACTATTTCGGCCAGCTTGGTGAGCCTCTCGTCGGGCACGGTAATCATGCCCACGTTAGGCTCAATTGTACAGAAGGGGAAGTTTGCCGCCTGTGCCTTCGCGCTCGACAGGCAGTTGAACAGTGTGGACTTGCCCACGTTGGGCAGGCCCACTATACCACATTTCAATGACATATTTTTGTATAAACGTTTATATTCTCGGAGTGCAAAGGTAATGCTTTTTTTCGGTAGTTAAAGTAGTTAAGGTAGTTAAAGTAGTTAAAGACAAATGTTTTGTGAGGCGTGATGCCTTGTGGCGGGGCTTGGCGGCGGGCTTTTTGCGAAAGGCGGTCTTCGGCCTTGTAAAGAGCCGCATTTTGCCGCACGATATGCCGCCTATGGCGGGGCAATAGGGCATATTTTGCAGGGCATTCTTGGTGACGGGTGGACTGGGAGCGTTGTTGGGATGAATATGACGGATAGGGCCGATAAGTCCGATGTGCCTTGGCCGAACGCTTGCTGTATGCCGTCCGGTTGCTTGCCCGTTCTTCGGTACCGTTTGCTTGTCAGCTTGTTTTTCGTTTGCTTTAATCTAAAACTATGTTAAACAAATGTTACTTTTTTACACTTTATCAGTCATATAAACAAATAACGTAATCTTTTGAAAATTTAATATACTTTATTTTATGAGCAAAAAAGCATTGGCAGTTGTGGCCTTGGCCTTGGGTCTTGGGTCACAGTCGGTTATGGCGCAGTACCCTGAGCTTACGCCGGAGGGTAAGGCCAAGATTGATTCGCTGACGAAGGTCTGGACCGAACACTCTGACTCGGCGTGGGCCGTAGCATTCCCCATCGTTAAGAAAGAGGCTATGGAAGACGGCCGCCCCTACGTGCCTTGGGCATGGAGGCCTTACGACCTGGTGAAGGCCGACATCCCGGCGTTCCCCGGAGCTGAAGGCGGCGGTATGTACACCCCCGGAGGGCGCGGCGGCAAGGTACTCGTCGTGACCAACCTCAACGACGACGGTCCCGGCTCGTTCCGCTGGGCCTGTGAGCAGGGCGGCGCCCGCATCATCGTGTTCAACGTGTCGGGCATCATCTGGCTCAAGACGCCTATAATCCTGCGCGCTCCTTACGTAACGATAGCCGGACAGACGGCTCCGGGCGACGGCGTGTGCATAGCCGGACAGTCGTTCCAGGTGAACACGCACGACGTCATCGTGCGCCATATGCGCTTCCGCCGCGGCGCCACGAACGTGTGGTATCGTGAGGACTCGTTCGGCGGCAACCCCGTGGGCAACATCATGATTGACCACTGCTCGTGCGAGTGGGGTCTCGACGAGAACATCTCGTTCTACCGCCATATGTTCAACATGGGCGACGGCAAGCCTTCGCGTAAGGAGCCTACCGTAAACGTCACCATACAGAACACCATCTCGGCCAAGGGTCTCGACACGTACAACCACGCTTTCGGCTCTACCATCGGCGGCGAGAACACCTCGTTCATGCGCAACCTCTGGGCCGACAACACGGGCCGCAACCCGTCAATAGGGTGGGGCGGCGTGTTCAACTTCGTCAACAACGTAATCTACAACTGGGTTCACCGTACGGCTGACGGAGGCGAGTTCTCTACGATGAGCAACTTCATCAACAACTACTACAAGCCGGGCCCGCTCACTCCGAAAGACCAGCCCGTAGGCCACCGCATCGTCAAGAGCGAGAGCCGCAGCCAAAAGCTGTTCCCCTACGCACAGTACGGCCGCGTGTTCGCCTCAGGCAACATCATGGAGGGCAACGAGCGCGTGACCAAGGACAACTGGGACGGCGGCATACAGATAGCCGACAAGGACGGAGAAATCAGCCCCGACGAGAAGGCTCTGATGCGCTCAGACAAGCCCTTCGAGATGCCCCACATGACGATACTGCCGAAAGACAAGACCTTCGACTACGTGCTTGAGAACGTAGGCGCCATGCTCCCCACTCGCGACATCGTTGACGAGCGCATCATCAACGAGGTGCGCACGGGCGAGGCTTACTACGTGAAGAAGCTGCCCAAGGACAACCCCTACGGCGACCACTGGGGTATGCGTGACCGCTCGGCTAACGAGGAAGGCCTCTTCAAGTACCGCCGTCTGCCGAAGGATTCTTATAAGCTCGGCATCATCACCGACCCGCGTCAGATGGGCGGATACCCCGAATACAGCGGTGAGCCGCGCGTTGACACCGACGGCGACGGTATGCCCGACGACTGGGAGAAGGCCAACGGTCTGAACCCCAACGACCCCTCTGACGCCAACGGCGACTGTACGGGTGACGGCTACACCAACATCGAAAAGTACATCAACGGCATAAGCACCAAGGTGAAGATTGACTGGACCGACCTGAAGAACAACTACGACACCCTGGCCGGCCGTAAGAGCCTGTATTGATTTTCTTTAAGAATTTAAAGAATTTACAGAAGATATATAATTTAAAGCCATTACCTTTGTTGCTGATTACGGACAAGGGTAATGGCTTTTTTTACCTTTTTACTTTTTTACCTTTTTACTTTTATAAATATTCCTTACCCCCTCACATAATGCGGCATTTCCTCCGGCACCACCATTGATATTTCCACAATCCCGCAGACGCACCCTTCGGTGTCGGTGGTGGCCGTCTGGTAAATCACCTTGTGCTGCCCGTTCTTCTCTATCGTGTAGGCGTTCGTGCCGCCCTCGGCCAGTAGTTGCCTGATGATGCCCGCCGCACGCTCCCCGTGGCAGTCGTAGAGGCTCTTGCCGATGAGGTTGCCGTGCTTCTTGTACTGCAACCTCGCCCTGCGGTTCATGTAGCGTATCACGCCGTCCTTGTCGGCAGCGGTCACGGCGCACGCCATGCCCTCGGCCCATTCGTATTTTTCCATATTGTTTTGTTTTAGGTTTATACTTTCTCGACAATCCATTTCTTTATTGTTTTCGTGTCCCGGCTGAAGTTTACGGCAACCTTGACGACCTGCCGTCCGTCGGCCATGAATGGCGTGGCGTAGCCCTTTTCGTTGATTTGTCGCATGGCTTCCTCGGCCGTTCCGTCAAACTTGAACGTCCATGACGTAGATGCGCTCCTTGGTCTTCGGCACGAGGCTTATGCGGCCGTTGCTCGTCGAGTATTTTCTCCAAGCTCTCCGGCGTGTCATACTTCTGTGTGTTGAGGTCAATGTGCAGGATGGGGTGGGGCGTCAAGTCGGTTTCCAACTTCTCTATTTCCAGTCCCTCGAACAGCTCTTTCTTGCCCTCGAAGTAGGCTTCCAGCGTGCTCAGCAGCCAGGCTGATGGCATTCTTGGCTGAATAGGACTAATCAGGCTAATGCTGCTGATGGCCTGACAGCAATGAAAAGGTAATGGATTTTTCACTCTTCACTCTTCATTCTTCACTCAACTTCAGTGTGCCTCAAGCCAGTTTGAGCCCCAGCCGCAGTCGGCCACGAGGGGTACCGAGAGGGGATATGCGCCCTGCATTTCCTCCAACACTATTTTCTCCACACGCTCCTTCTCGTCGGGGCAGACGCTGAAGTTCAGTTCGTCGTGCACCTGCAGGAGCATCTTGGAGCGTATGTTCTCGCGCTTGAAGCGGTCGTGGATGCGCACCATCGCTATTTTTATTATGTCGGCGGCCGTGCCCTGTATCGGGGCGTTGATGGCGTTGCGCTCGGCGAAACCGCGCACGGTGGCGTTGTGCGAGGTGATGTCGGGCAGGTAGCGGCGGCGGTGGAGCAGTGTCTCGGCGTAGCCCTTCTCGCGCGCTTCGGCCTTGGCGCGCTCCATATAGTCGGCCACGCGGGGGAACGTGGCGAAGTAGCCGTCTATCAGCTCCGTGGCCTCACGCCGGCTGATGTCGAGCCGTTCGGCCAGGCCGAACACGGTGATGCCGTATATGATGCCGAAGTTGGCGCGCTTGGC
>CALUGX010000061.1 GCA_944320285.1 uncultured Prevotella sp. | reverse complement strand
ACGTTTTTCAGGTCGAATATGAGTTGCGCAAGGTCCTCGATGGAGTATATGTCGTGGTGGGGCGGGGGCGAGATGAGTGATATTCCGGGTATCGAATGGCGCGTCTTTGCGATTATTTCGTCAACCTTGAAGCCCGGAAGCTGGCCTCCCTCGCCCGGTTTTGCGCCCTGCGCAACCTTGATTTGTATTTCCTCGGCGTTCACTAAGTACTCCGTAGTCACACCGAAGCGGCCTGACGCCACCTGTTTTGTTTTGCTTGACAGTGATATTCCGTTGAGTTGTGAGTGGAAACGCTCGTTGTCCTCGCCGCCTTCACCCGTGTTCGAGCGTGTGCCGAGTTTGTTCATGGCCAGGCATATGGCCTCGTGCGCCTCCTTGGAGAGCGCCCCGAAGCTCATCGCCCCTGCCACAAAGTGCTTCACTATGGCGCCGGCCGGCTCCACGTCGTTGATGTCAAGCGGTTTGTCGGCACGCTTGAAGTCAAAGAAGTCGCGAATGAATATTGGGTCGTACTTGTCGTCCACAAGTCTCGTAAACTCCTTATATTTGGCAAAGTCGCCTGTTCTCGTGGCGAGCTGGAGCGTCGCGATGGTCTCCGGGTTCCACGCATGACGTATTCCGTCCTTACGGTAATGGAACTGTCCGAGGTTGGGCAGGAAGTCGGTTTCAGTCCTCTTGGCGAACCCGGCGTCGTGCATTGCGATGGCGTCGCGGGCTATTGTCTTGAGGCCAATGCCCCCGATGGTGGATATTTCGGTGCCGAAATATTCTTTCAGGAGACTCTCCGACAGTCCGATTGGCTCGAAAATCTTTGCCCCGCGGTATGAACGTATGGTCGATATGCCCATCTTCGCCATGATTTTAAGCAACGCCTTCTTCACCGCCTTGATATAGTTGGCCTCGGCGGTCTCGTAGTTTTCCTGTACCTTCTTGCGTTTCACGAGGTCATCGAGCACGGCAAACACCATATACGGGCACAGCGCCGACGCCCCGTAACCTAACAAAAGGGCGGCGTGCATGGTCTCGCGTATCTCGCCGCTCTCCACTATGAGGGCGGTCTGCACGCGCTTCCCAACCGATATTAAGTAATGGTGTACCGCACTGACGGCCAGCAGCGACGGTATGGCGGCGTGCGTCTCGTCGATGCCGCGGTCAGAAAGTATGATGTAGTTGTAGCCCTCGTCAACGCTGCGTGCGGCCTCCTTGCACAGTGAGTCGAGCGCGGCGCGCAGCCCGTCCTCACCTTTGGCACACTCGAAGAGCATCGGCAGCTTGACGGTGTTGAACCCTTTGTAGCGTATGTTGCAAAGGATGTCGAGCTGGGTATTGTTAAGTATGGGGTGGGGCAGGCGTACCATCTTGCAGTTAGACTCGTCGGGGCGCAGTATCCCCGAACCTACGCGGCCGATGTATTCAGTCAGCGACATGACGAGACTTTCGCGTATGGAGTCTATCGCGGGGTTAGTCACCTGTGCGAACTGTTGCCTGAAGTAGTTGAACAGCGGCTGCGGACGGTCGCTGAGCACCGCCAGCGGCGTGTCGTTGCCCATCGCGGCGGTAGGCTCCTGACCGTTGACACACATAGGGATGATAGTGTCGTCGATGTCTTCCTTGCCGAAACCGAACATCAGCTCGTGCCTGACGAGGTCGGGCACGGCGTTGTCAACCTTGCGTCCGCTCTTGAGCTTCTCCAGCTGTATGCGGTTAGTAGACAGCCATTGGCGGTAAGGGTGCTCGGCGGCGAGGCGTTCCTTAATCTCGCCGTCATAGTAAATCTTGCCTTCCTGGGTGTCGATGAGCAGTATTTTGCCCGGTTGCAGGCGTCCTTTCTCGGCTATTTCGGACGGCTCGAAGTCCATCACGCCCACCTCCGAGGCCACCACCATCGTGTCGTTCTTTGTCAGCGTGTAACGCGCGGGGCGCAGACCGTTGCGGTCGAGCATACCACCGGCGTAGCGGCCGTCGCTGAACAGCAGTGCGGCAGGGCCGTCCCAAGGCTCCATCAGGATGGAGTGGTACTCGTAAAAGGCCTTCAAGTCCTCGCTTATCGGGTTTTTGTCGTTGAAGCTCTCAGGCACCATCAGCGACATGGCGTGAGGCAGCGAAAGGCCCGACATGACGAAGAACTCGAACACGTTGTCAAGACTGGCCGAGTCGCTCATGCCCGGCTGCACGATGGGCGACAGTTCCTTGACGTCGCCGAGTGCCCCGGAGCTGAGCACGCTCTCCCTCGCCTGCATCCATCCGCGGTTGCCGCGGATGGTGTTTATTTCGCCGTTGTGCGCCAGCAGGCGGAACGGTTGTGCCAGGCTCCACGTCGGGAAGGTGTTTGTGGAGAAGCGCGAGTGGACCAAGGCCAGTCCGCTGGTGAAGTATTTGTTAGTCAGGTCGGGGAAATACTGCCGTAGCTGGAGGCTCGACAGCATACCTTTATACACGATGTTCTTGGCCGACAGTGAACAGACGTAAAAGTCGGGGTCGCTGACGCGCCGCTCCACGCGCTTGCGTATGAGGTAGAGTGTGCGCTCGAAGGTGTCAACCTTGTCGTCGGTCACGCCCGTCACGAACACCTGCTTGATGTCGGGCTCGGCAGCGAGGGCAGCCTTGCCGAGGCATTCGGGGTTGGTGGGGACGTTGCGCAGGTGCATCAGCGAGAGCCCCTCGCGCTCTATCTCCTCTATCATCACGCTCAAGATGTCCTGCTGGCGCTTTGCGTCCTTGGGCAGGAACAACAGCCCTGTGCCGTATTTTCCTTTTTCAGGCACGGGTATACCCTGAAGTAGAATGAACTCGTGCGGTATCTGCAACATGATGCCCGCGCCGTCGCCGGTCTTGTTGTCGGCTCCTTCGGCACCGCGGTGCCGCATATTTTCAAGCACCCGCAGGGCGTTGTCTACCAGTTCATGGCTCTTGTTGCCGTGGATGTTGACCACCATGCCCACGCCGCACGCATCGTGTTCGTAATCTGCGTTATACAATCCTTTTCCCATATTTTAGCGTGTTTAAGTTTGAAAAACGGTCTAATACATATCAAAGTGTTTGCAAAATTACAAAATTACTTTCTTTTTGAATAATCATTTAACAGTTAAATGACATATTTTTATGTCTTAATCATGATTTGATTACAGATATGTGTTTAAAAGATATGTCGTGTTTTCATATTGAAAGCATAAGCATCTGTTTTACTTTCAATATGAAATAATACCGCGTTTTGTAGAAAAATAATGATGAAAAGTTTGCCGTAAAACGAATTATTTGTAAACGAATGCTGTCGTGAAGCGGGTAGATGTGCCGTGGTAGGGAAGTTAACGGACAATGCTGCGGGGTGTGATAATCGGGCATTTGTTAGTTGCGCAGATGTGAAGATGCGCATCTTTACTGACAATTCAGGCGTGGAGTGTCTAACTCCCGTCAGCCACTTTCTTACGCCCTTGCCCCTTATTATATATAAGGTGTAACGGGCGGTTTTGCAAACTGTGCCAAACGGCATGATAAAAGGGCACCTTTCAGCGCGTAAAAGGTGCCCTTTTGTAAGGTGAAAGGTGCCCTTTTGCAAACCGCCTGATTGTCAGAGGATTGCAGGGCGGTTAGTCTCCGGTTATGGTTTTACGGCGTATGACTCCGGGTTATAGCCTATGTGTTCGATTAATGCGTTCTTGTACCATCGTATTTCGTTGTCGCCGTATTTCTCGCTTCGCACGAACCTGGCGTTTTCGGGCAGTTCCGGAGCGTTTGTCCCGAATAGGATATCATTCCGCATAGACGTTTCCACACGTATCTCGTCCCAACTGAACGGATAGTCGAAGAAGCTCTGTATCGTCTTTGCCCCGCCCTCCACGATGAGGCTCTGCACGCCCTTGTCGTAAAGATACTTGAGCACTTGCGGCACCACGGGGCGCGAAAAGTCGGCCGAGGGGTCGAAGGGTCGGTTGCGGTCGATAACAATCCGCATGGGGGCAGGCCCGCTCCAGTGGCGCACGTTGAGGCGCGGCCTGTCGCGTTCTGCCGTCACGCGGCCCACGAGTATGGCGTCATATTCGGCCCGCAGCTTGTGCGAGAGCATCCGGGTGAACGGCGTTGACAGCATGGTCGGCTTGCCATCGTTGTCGATGCAGCCGCGGTCTGTCTGGCACCACTTTACGAGTACATACGGTCTCCGGCCTTCGTTGTAGGTGAAGAACCGCTCGTTAAGCTCCATACACTCACGTTCCATCACTCCTACGGTGACGTCTATGCCTGCGTCGGTGAGTTTCTTGATGCCGCGTCCCTGCACTTTTGCGAACTGGTCGATGCAGCCCACCACCACGCGGCGCACGCCTTTCCTGATGATAAGGTCGGCGCAGGGCGGCGTGCGGCCATAATGTGCGCACGGTTCGAGGCTTACGTACATCGTGGCTTCTGCCAGCAGAGCCTCGTCTTCGGGCCTTACAGAGGCGAAGGCGTTAACCTCGGCGTGCCCCTCGCCGCACCTTACGTGGTATCCTTCGCCTATTATGCGCCCGTCGGGGGCCACAATCACCGCCCCGACCATAGGGTTCGGCTTGGCGTTCTGCAGTCCGTTGGCCGCCAGTTGCAGGCAGCGGCGCATATAAAAAGTGTCCTTTTCAAGCTGTTCCATAGTGCAAAAATAGTTTATTTATTTCTAGTTAAAGCAGTTAAGGTAGTTAAAGTAGTTAAAGACAAATGCCTTTGCAGACAGTGGCAGACAGCAGTGGACTATGCCGGCAATGTTAAAATTTAATAAAACAATGTCTAAAACAGAACATCTTAAGTCGTCATTGATTATATTTGCAATATCAAAATGATATTATAAAGATTGTAAATCAAAACATAAAACGATTATGGAAAACCAGGAATTCACATTTGCAGGCAAGACATTAAACGGCATTGCCATGCTCATCCTCAACCTTCTTGTATATGTTGTGGGCATCGCCCTCATTGTGCTGGCCTGCGCATCGTTCAGCGGCGGAGCGGCAGTTGCCGCCGGGGTGGGCGGCGGCCTCTTGGTGTTTGCCAACCTCTTCGTCAGCGGCGGTTTCGTTTTGGTAGAGCCGGGCGAGGCGCGCGTGATGATGTTCTTCGGCAAATACCGCGGCACGTTCACACGGGCGGGCTACTTCTGGGTAAACCCTTTCATCTCGGTAAAGAAGCTGTCGCTGCGCGCACGCAACTTAGACGCCGAGCCGATAAAGGTGAACGACAAGACGGGCAACCCCGTGATGATAGGCATGGTGCTCGTGTGGAAACTGAAAGACACGTACAAGGCCATGTTCGAGATTGACTCGCAGACTATGGCTGAGTCGAAAGCAGCCACCGACGCGGCTGCTGCCGGGGCGAAGACGGCCAATATAATGAACGCCTTTGAGAAGTTCGTGCGAATACAGTCGGAGGCCGCCCTGCGACAGGTTGCAGGCCAGTACGCCTACGACGACGGCGAGCTTGAGGGGCAGGAGCTGACCCTGCGCGACGGCAGCGACGAAATTAACAAGGAGCTTGAGGCAAAAATCGACGAGCGTCTGGCAATGGCCGGCATCGAGGTTATCGAGGCTCGCATCAATTATCTGGCCTATGCGCCGGAGATTGCGGCCGTGATGCTGCGCCGCCAACAGGCCACGGCGATAATCGCCGCGCGCGAGAAGATTGTGGAGGGCGCGGTCTCTATGGTGAAAATGGCCCTTGACAAGCTCTCCGGCGAGAACGTGGTTGAGCTTGATGAGGACAAGAAGGCGGCTATGGTGAGCAACCTCTTGGTGGTGCTCTGCGGTGACGACACGGCCCAGCCCGTAGTCAACACGGGGACGATATATCAGTGATTAAGTGAAGAGTTAAGAGTGAAGAACGAAGAATTTATGTGCCTTTGTGGTACGTCCCGGTTCTCCCCGTTCTTCCAGACCTGCCAAACGACCTTGCAAAAGGTGCCCTTTCGCCCTGTAAAAGGGCATCTTTTGCAGGCTGAAAGGTATCCTTTTGCAGGGCGAAAGGGCACCTTTTGCAAAGCTGTTTGTAACGCATTGGTAATCAATATGTTATGATGACAGACGTGAAAACTTTTTTTAGACGGAAAAAATCGAAGAAGAAGCTGATGCTTTTCAGTACCGACCCAAAGGTGTTGGGTAAGATTGACTTGCTCTTCGGATTACCTATGACAGCCATTTGGCTGCTCCGCTGCCACGAGCTTGTGCGCTGGACAGATTTCAACGCGATATTTACTCATGCGGTGCTTGCCTTCATCGTCTTCAGCGGACTTTATAATCTGTTTATCCGCCGGGGTGCCGTGGAGCGTAATGTTACGCTCGGTGATGTTTGGCATAAGGCTTACCTGCGCCTTGGACGGTGGTTTGTGCCCGTAGGCTTTGCTGCCGTAGTCGTTGGTCTATTTGCCTTGGTGACGGTGCTCTCGCTCGTTATCGACGGCGAAGTACCCACGTTCTCCGGTGGTTTTAGTCACATCGTTACGTCTCTGGGCTGGATGCTCATCTGTATGCTTTATGGCGTCGTGCGTCGCTACGTTGACTTCCGCGCTTATTACCGTGCGCCGGTGAAGTCGCGTGAGGAGATAGATTGGTATTGATTTAACCGCAAACAAAATCTATATGGGCTTTTTCAAAAGGAATTACGGGGATGCGCACATAGTGAAATACACGTGTTCGCCCGTGCTTGAAGGTAAGATTTTCACAGTCGTAGGGCTTGTCATGGTTGTCGTGGCTGTGGCGTCGGCTTTGACCGGCGGTGAAGACGGCCTTCGCGGTTGCGTCCTTGGCGGCTTCTTCTTCGCCGTGCTTGCCGGCTTCGGCGTGTATTATTGGAAGTTCCGCCGGCGCCCACTGCGCCGCGATGTGGTGCTTGGCACGTGGTACGCCCGCCTCTACCTGCGCAGCCGCCTGCTGTTCGTGCTTGCGTCGGCGGGCATCGGCGTGCTGTCTTACGCCGTCGGGATGTTCGTCGTGACGCTCGTTTTCGACGGCACCGATGCCCTGTATCCCGCCTTCATCGACAAACTGAAATCGTGGGTTCTGCTGCTTGTGGTGATACTTATAGGCGTCTGCCGCGACTTCGCCAACTTTTACCGTTACTACCGTTCGCCCGAATACCGCAGGCTGCTGGCCGACGACTACGGGGCGTTGAAAGGTGAAAGGGTGAAAATGTAAAAAGGTAAAATCACAAAAGCGTTTACCCTTTCCCCCTTCCCTTGGGGGAGGACGGGCGGATGCTTCATTTATCTTGTAATGAAAAAAGAAAGCAATACAAAGAACTTCATACTGCGGATTGATGCTGACATGATGTCGGCCATAGAGAAATGGGCTGCCGACGAGTTCCGTTCTACTAACGGACAGCTGCAATGGCTCATAGCCGAGGCGTTGCGGAAGCATGGCCGTATGCCGAAGAAAAGCCGCGAAACAGGGGACGGCGGAAAGGAGGACGGCCAATGACTTACCGCGAACTGTGGCGCAGCCTTGAGCCTATTTACGGCAAAAGGGAGGCGTGCGCCGTGACGGATTACGTCCTCGAAGTGTATTTCGGACTGTCGAAGGCCGACGTGCTGTGCGGTGCCGTGGACGAAATGATACCTGAGAAAGAGGCCTTGCTGCAACAGTTGTTTGCCCGTTTGCGGCAAGGCGAGCCGGTGCAGTATGTCGTGGGGCGTGCCGAATTTGCCGGGCGGTGGTTCAGCGTGCGTCCCGGAGTGCTCATACCGAGACCCGAAACCGAGGAGCTTTGCTCCCTCATAGTTGAGGAAAACAGGGATAAAGCACCCATTAAGGTGCTCGACATCGGCACGGGCAGCGGCTGCATAGCCGTAACCCTGTCACTCGACATACCGGGAAGCGAGGTTACCGCATGGGACATTTCAGACCGGGCACTCGACGTTGCGCGCGAAAACGCACGTCGGCTCGGCGCAAACGTAACCGTAGAACGCCGTGACGCGCTCGCCCTGCAGCCGCAAGGCGGGCAGTGGAACGTCATCGTAAGCAACCCTCCTTACATTTGTAACAACGAGAAAAATGACATGGCCGCCAACGTGCTCGACCACGAACCGCACGGCGCGCTGTTCGTTCCCGACGACGAGCCGCTGCGCTTTTACACGCCGATAATAACCTATGCAGCCAAGACTTTACGCCCCGGAGGTGCGTTGTATTTCGAGCTTAACCCCCTGACTGCCGACCTCGTGGCCGACGTTGCGCGTCAAGCCGGTTTCGCGGACGTGAGCCTGATAGAGGACAGTTACGCTAAGCTGCGCTTCGCTAAAATATTAAACATCAGAAAAAAAAACATTTGACACCCGCCGCGAAACTTCCGAAGGTTGGGAGCCTGGTATGCCTTGGCTGAATGAATTTTACATACTAAGGCTGCAGGCTGTAATTCCTATTGTTTCTATAAAAACCATAAGTCCGGAAAAATGACTGAAGAACAAGCATACCAAAAGCTCTCGGCGCTGTGCGCCAGGGCAGAACACTGCACGTATGAGATGGATGAAAAGATGCGCCGCTGGGAACTGCCAAGCGACGTGCGGGAGCGTGTAGTCAAGCGGTTAACCGACGAAAAGTTCATTGATGACGAGCGTTACTGCCGCTTTTTTGTGCGCGACAAGATACGGCAGAACAAGTGGGGACGCCGCAAAGTGGAACAGGCGCTTTACATGAAGCGCATCCCGGCCGAAATATCGGGGCGCGTGCTCGACGAGGTTAGCCCCGAAACGTACACCGAGATACTGCGTCCGCTGCTACGGGCGAAGGCCGGGGGCGTGAAGGCCGGGAGTCGTTATGAGCTTGAATGCAAGCTGATACGGTTTGCCGTCGGCCGCGGTTTCAGCGTTGAAGAGGCGCGGGAGTGCCTTGATTTTTAAGTAGTTAAGGAGAAATTATTTAGGAGTTAAGGAGTTAAAGAAGTTAAGGAGTTAATACATTACCTAAAAGTAGGATGTTGAAAATAAGCAACAAAACATTTGTCTTAACTCCTTAACTTCTTTAACTCCTTAACTTCTAATTAAAAACTCCTTAACTCCTAAACACTTTCTCCTTAACTCCTAAATGAAATTCAGGCATACGAGTGCATCCCGCCGAGGAAGTAATTAACGCCGAAATACGTCATTATGATGGTGAGGAAGGCGCATACCATGAACACGTGGTAGCCAACGGGACGGCGGAGCGGCGGCAGCGAGGCGTCATGCAGGGCCACGGCGTAAGTCAGGAGAGTTATTAATCCCCATGTTTCCTTGGCGTCCCAGCTCCAGTAAGCGCCCCACGAGACGTTAGCCCAGACAGCTCCGACGAACACGCCGACGGCCAGCAAAGCCACGGCGGGATAGAGCATCAGACGCGAGAGCAGTGCGAGACGCTCCACGGCGGCGGCGTCAGGCCGTGCGCCTTTGCCTCTCACGGCGGTTAATGCCAATGCTGCCACTCCGCAGACGAACGTCAGCGACAGCAGAGCGAAGGCCGTCATTATTACCGATACGTGGATGCTAAGCAGCGGTGAGTTGAGCACGGGCATGACGTGGGTTATCTGCGGATCCATCGCGCTGATGTGTGACACCAGGAGAAAGCAGCCAGACGCTATCAGTCCGAACGCTGCGGCTATGCGGAAACGCAGGCTCGCCACAAGCCCGAACAGCATCACCGCCCATGCAAGCACGAGCATCGTTTCGTATCCGTTGACCATCGGCACGCGCCCGGCGGCCACCCATCGCAGGGCGAGGCACGCCGTAAGAGCCATGAACGACAGGCCGGGCAGTGCAAGGCCGACAAGCCGCGCGGCTTTAGGCAGCCGCAAATTATGTCTATTTGGCTTATCAGTCCTAACAGGCCTGATAAGCCAAATAAGGCTAATAATCAGCAGCGCAAGCCCCGCCGTGAGGTTCACCATGAAGAGTATCGTGGCGAACGGCACGGCGTTGAGTATTCTCTCGGCCTTCACTTGGGCGTCGGAGGGCAGCGACGCGCCGCCGTTCAGTATCTGGTATTTCAGCATTTTGTCGAGAATGGTGTCAACATCGGCCATACGCCCGGCCTGTATTTCGCCATAAATCAGCGAAAAAACGTTCTGCATATAATGCCTGTGCAGGCTGTCAACGGGCACCCCGCCGAGGTTGTCCGTCGGCGCGTACCACTTTGTCTTGCCTCCGGTTGTTACGGGAAAGACTTTCAGCTGCGTGCCGCGACGCACAGCCATGAGCATCATCAGGCGGTCGTCTATGTCGGCAACCTGGCGGTGAAACTTGTCGCCTTGGCCGCGGTAGTACTCGTTGACATACGGGCCGAGAATGTATCCGCCCATCACTTGGTTGAAGAAAGTGTTGACGGAGCACATCTTCGGCAGCTGCAACGTCTCTCTCAAAGGCCCCCGGCGGACTTTGATGATAGGTTCGGCACACCATTCCTCGCCGTAGAATATGAAGCCCGTGAGCACCTGTTCGGCAGTGTAACCCTTGTAACTGTCTTTCCCGTAGAGCTTTTTCGTAAAATCGACGGCAAACGTCTGCAGCGGGCATACGCGGTTGTTGTACATTATGTAGAGTCTCCCGAACCGTTCGGCTGTCTCCTTCGGCAGCGTGCGTGCAGCGTCTGCGTATGATGCGAAGCACGAAAACAAAGCAACGGAGAGCACGCCGCGCCTGAGCAAAGGCGAGTGCAACAGGCGGCGGAAGCCGCCGCGCGGGTCTATCAGCGTAAGCAGCAGTGAAATGAACAGCAGGCCATAGCCGGCGTAGGTAAGCGGTATGCCAAACGGGTCGCAGTTTACTGCAAGCACACTGCCAAGTCCGTCGCGGTCATAGTTGGCCTGGTAGAAGCGCATGGAGCGGTGCTCGTAGATGTTGTTCATCGACACACAAGCCTCCGTTTTTACGCCCCCGTCGGCCACGGTAAAGCGCGACACATAGTCGGCAGCGGCCTCCGTGCCGTCATGGTAACGCACGTTGAAGTCGTGCAGCGTCATCGTGAACGGCAGTTTGCGCTCCTCCACGCTGCCGTCGCGGGCCATTACCGAGTAAGCATCAACGGCCACCCCGCTGCGCAGGTGCACCATGCCGCGCTCGCCCGATACGTGGGTAACGAGTGCGCCGGCCAGTATGAGCAGCAGCGCAAGGTGCAGGGCTATTACCGATAAGCGCCTTATGCGCCGCTTTATGATGTACGCCGTACCCGCCAAGGCAAGTCCGGCCCACAGCGCGACGAACCACCACGACGAGTAAACCGTGGCGTGGGCAAAGTCGGTGCCGTGCCATTTCTCGATGAATGTGGCGGCGGCCATCGCGATTAGGAGCAGGATATAGAGGACGAAAAGCAAGTTGCGCACCCACCCCCGCCCTCCCGAAGGGAGGGGGCTTGATATGTTTTGTTGCATGAGAAACCATGTAATTGACGCCCACTCCAACCCTCCCGAAGGGAGGGAGCTTAGTATGCGGCGTTGGTTGCCTACCCGTTAGCGGATTATTTGTGGCTCTTTGTAGTGTGAGCTTACGGTATGTTGCATTTCGGGGGCTTTTTCTTACGGTTT
>CALUGX010000060.1 GCA_944320285.1 uncultured Prevotella sp. | reverse complement strand
GCTTATCGCATACAACCTGCTGCCTAAGAAACCCTCACTCAATATTGACATCATCGATAAAAGCAGGCTTATTGCATAAGATAATTATACCGAACTCACGTTAAAATAGTTTTTCGCTTTACCCAAGGAAACTTCGCTTCCTGCGGAAGCTAATGAATTAAAGACAAATGCTTCGTTGGCTTATCCACATTAAAAACAAGAGTTAACGGACAAATGTTTTCTGGCAAAAAAGCATTTGTCCGTTAATTTTCTAAGCAAGAAAAGTTAGTTAACAACTTTTGTCAACCTTTAGTAATTCATTTCTCGTTTTTCATACGTCATTTCTTCTTCATCACGCTGTTCACCACGCGGATGCTCGACACGAGCTTGTTGGTTGAGGTGAACACGTCAACGTTCCACACGTGGGAGGAGCGGCCTTTGTGCACGATTGTCCCAACAGCACGCACAGTGTCGCCCTCGTGGGCTGAAGACACATGGTTGCCGCTGACTTGCATCCCCACGACAATCTCGTCGGGCTGGCAAATCACCATCGAGCCGAGGCCGGCCACGGTCTCGGCCAAGGCCAGAGTAGCCCCGCCGTGCAATATGCCGAAAGGCTGGCGCGTGCGCTCGTCAACAGGCATTGTGGCCTCGATGCGTTCGGGCGAAGCGTAAGTGTACTGTATGCCAAGGTTGCCCATCAGGGCGTGTTTAGCCTGCTCGTTAAGGTAGTCGAGCGGAATCTCCGACACCCTTACCTCCGAGAGTATAAGCTTTTCAACGGCCTGTGCCACGCCGTCTTCCTCGTTTGAAGCCGTAACATAGTCGGCACACACCTTAACAGAATCCTGTGCGTGCCCCATAGCCACGCCCACGCCGGCCTGTTGCAGCATGGTGACGTCGGCCACGCCGTCGCCTATGGCTATAACCTCGTCACGTGTGACGCCCAACTGTTCCATCAGCACACCCAATGTGTTTGCCTTGTCTACGCCGGGGGGCACAACCTCTAGGTAGAAAGGTTCCGATGGGAACACGTCGAGCACGCCGGAGAGCCTCCGCTTCCAATGCGCTTCAAGACCGCGGAGAGCTTCCTCGTCGTCGCTCACAAGCACGCACTTGCACGGGGCGAAGTCGATGGCTATCGAGAAGTCCTCCTCTTCCACTATCCTGAGGTTGTTCAGCCGCGCCTCCTGTATGATGTGTGGGTCGGCGGCGTTGTCAGTCAGCAGGTAGTCGTCGTGGTAAGTGAATATTGAAAAGTTGTTCTTACGGGCTTTCTTTTCCAGATAAGGTATCTGTTCCGGGTTGATACGCCGCTCGAAAATGGACTTGCCGTCTTTCGCCCTGATTATCTTTCCACCGTTGTAAGACATGATATAGCCGCCAAAATGATCCATCTCAAGGGCTTTGGCCAGAGGCATAATGCCGGACGTAGGTCTGCCCGATGCCAACACTATGCGCACGCCCGTATGCTGCACTTTCAGCAGTGTAGCCAGTGTGCGTTTGCTTATTTCTTTCGCATTATTGAGTAATGTCCCGTCAACATCGAGAACCAATAGTTTGTATTTCATGGCGTTGGGTGTTTTTGTTTAAAATATGAGAACAACTTAAATCGCATACAGTAAGAAACAAAAGCTCCGCAATGGTGTTTTTGTTATTACATAAAAATGCAACTTACTTTTTGCAAATATAGCGAAAGACCGTGGAACATAAGAATATTTCAGGTTTAAAAAAGTTAATGGATACCTCAATCATCACAATCAGCCAACCGCAGAAACGTGAAGCGGCAAACTGAGGCTATTCATCATCCTGAATGAAAAACGAGGCAGAGCCGTGCCGCTGCACCGCCTTGCCTCGCTTGGAACTATCATGTGTATGCCTATGCTTCTTAAGAAACCATTTCTTAAAACACACTTACCGTGTAACCACCTCTACGGGCACATTGAATATCTTGGCAACCTTCAAGATGGTGTCAATGTGGCGGCCTGTGGCGGCTGCGAAGTGGTGTGTCGGCCCGGCCTCGCTCCAGCGGGTGACAAACTCACGCGCGCCGCAGGTAAAGCGTGTGCGCATATTGGTGTCACCGAATGAGAGTATCTTGCCCGGCTCGTTGACGCCTTCGGCCACGACGAACTTGAAGTGCCCTTCGCCGTCTTGAGTGATGGCAAGGTAAGTTACGGGGCCGAGATAGGGATAGAACTGGGTCAGGTATCCGCCGCCGGTCTTGCCGTGGAACACCTTTACTATTTTCATCGTGGGCTTCTTCTCTGATATGTCGGCGTCGCCCGAACCGCTGTGGCCGATGATGGCGATGTCGTCATTGAAGTCGATTGAATACATCTCGGCCAACTGTCCAGTGCCTGAAATGGTCTTCATTATGCTCATGGCCATAGCCACTTTCATGTCGCCCTCAACGGCACAGGCCGTGCCCTGCTTGATGAGCATTGAGAAAGCGGGGATGAGCATACTGTCGAGCACGCCGGCCTTACCCGTGGCATAGCCGTCGTAATGAGAGGCAATGAGGCCGAGCTTCTCGTCCTTAACCCACTGCTCGAAGGCTACTACATACTTGGCCATCTCCCATACTTCCTCTATGCTGCCACCGCCCTCGATGTCGAAGGTGTCGAGTATGTCCTGCGCCTTGGCGCGGATGGCCTGCTCGTCGGTGATGTTGTCGGCGATGGCCCACATCTTTTCCCAGTCAAACTGCTTGGTGTAGAGGTGCATGCGGCGGTAGAGGTTTGACTCGTCGATGTACAAGTCCATCATGCCGGGATACGGACGGCCTATCTGCGCGATGTTGGTGTCGCGGAAACGACGCCTTACCTGGGCGGCGCGGCACCAGTCGTCAATCTGCGCCTGCACCTCCGGGTCGCCGCCTTCCACGACGCCCGTGATGACGGCGTGGCGCTTGCCGTAACGCTCAAGGTCGGCCACCATCTCGCCCACTGCTCCGCAGGCGTAGCCCTCGCCCAGCCAAGAGGCGATGTCGGTGTGGTCGTAGTCCAGGGCCTTCAGCTTCTGGATGTTCACGAGCACCACGGGCACGTCCAAGTCTTTGACGGCGGGGAGCATATTATAAGATGTGGCGTAAGTGAGGAGCTGCATCATAACGATGTCAACGTCGGCGGCGCGGAACTTGTCACCGGCGGCCTGTGACTGCTCTTTTGTCGTCACCATGCCTCCGTCAATTATCTCCACCGTGCCGGGTATCATCTTCTTGAACGCCTCGTACTGTGCCTCGAACTCCGGCACCAACGAGGGGAACTGGGGCAGGTAGGCCCCTAAGGCGATTGAAAACACGCCTACTCTTGCTTTAGTCTCAACTAACATTGGCTTCTTTGGTTTAAAGTGTAAAGATTATATTGTTTTGATTGTCTGCTATGGCTTTACGCCTTACTTACGGTTAGTAATTTTCCGCCCCGGTTGCGGGGCGCAGCTCATCTTCCTTGCAAAGATAATGCAAATCGGGCGAAATGCAAAATAAAAACGTGAGAAACGAATTTTTGCCCCAACTCAGGAAATGAAGATTATTAAAAATATCATGAAGCTATCAGGAGTTGACACAGAAGAGGCAGGCTCGTTTCACCCGCCGGAATCAACCGGCAGCACCATGTTCCCGTGTAGACTCTGCAACCAACATAGACACACAAGACTTAGCGTCTCTACAAGGCTACAAGGCTTGTCTGCCTAAATCAAGCCCGGCGGGACGCTGGAACACCCTCAGCCCGAACTCCTTGGCCATGACTATGGCGTAGTCGAGCACCGAGCTTTGGAAACGCTCGAACGGCTGCCAGTCTGGGAACGTGGAGAAGCAATACAGCTCAACGGGCAGGCCTTCGGGCGTGGGCTGCAGCATGCGCACCATTATCATAAGGTCGGGATTTACGTCGGGATGGTGCTCCATGTAGCTGAACATGAAGTCGCGGTACACCTGGGTGTTGGTGATCGGGAAACCGGCGTCGGCGTAGCGGTCGGCGGGCACGTAGCCCTTCTCCACGTACCTGGCTATCTCCTCCGCCGTGCAGAAGCGCACGGTGTTGGCGTCGATGTTCACCGACATCTTCAGCCGCCGCCCGCCGGCCTCGCGCATTCCGCGCCAGTTCTGGAAGGCGTCGCTTACGAGGGCGTAAGGCGGGATGGTGGTTATCGTCTTGTCGAAGTTCTGCACCTTGACGGTAGTCAGCGTCACCTCGCGCACATAGCCGTTGGCCCCGTACTTCTGCATCGTAATCCAGTCGCCGGGCCTCAACATATCGTTGGCCGAGAGCTGCACGCCGGCCACAAGGCCGAGTATGGAGTCCTTGAAGATGAGCATCAGCACGGCGGCCGACGCGCCGAGGCCGGCCAGCACGGCAGTGGCGCTCTTGTCGATGATGATGCTCACGATGAGTATGCAGCCTACGACGAAGGCCAGCAGGTTGAACATCTGGTAGATGCCCTTCAGCGGGCGGTTGCGCAGCTTCTGGTGCTCGGCGGATATTTCGTAAAGGGAATGGAGGAACTCGCTGACGAACAGCAGCGACACGATTACAAGGTAAATGTTGCACACCTTGAGGGTGAACTGCAACAGTCCGGGCAGCTCGGCAAAGACATACGGCAGCATGACGTACCAGATGACGGGCGGGATGATGCGGCGGAAGGCGCGCATCACGCGCGGGTTGAACAGGTAGTCGTCCCACTTGGCCTTGGTGCTCTCCGTAATCCGCTGCACCGCGGGCATCACCGCGAAGCGGAACAACGCCGTGCACAGCAGCGAGAACAACGCCACGGCGAACGCCGCCGTCAGCGGATAGACCCACGACAGGATGTCTGTGGACACGCCCGCCGTGTACTTCAGGAAGTCAATTATGTAGTTGTCGATGTTTTCCATCAGTGCGGTTATTGATTAACACCCATTGTCACATCATCGCAGCCATCTGTTTCTCTACGGCGGTGCGTATGAAGGCATTAATCGACATACCCGCCTTCTTGGCCATTGCAGCTATACGGCAATGCACCTCAGGCGATATACGTATGCTCAGCTCCCCCGAATAACTCTTGTGTGGCTCGACGCCTTCTTCCTTACAATATTCAAGATAATCATCAACGGCCTCATGAAATGCCTTTGTCAGCTCACTTACGCTTTCACCTTCAAAATTCACGAGCGCGTTGACTCCTTCCAGCTTACCGAAAAAAACGTTGTCTTGCTCGCTGAAATTAACCGAACCAATATAACCTTTATAACTTAACGTATTCATTGCTTACTCCTTTCTTTTTACAAGAATCCTTCACCTGCTAAAATCACTCGGCAGACGCCTGAAACGTTCTATTAGTTTTTCCCTTGTGCCCATTCACGAACATTTAACTTATTGCAAATATAATGCGTTTTCCTGTCAGGAGCAAATGTTTTCAGCCATTTCTTACCACGCATTTTGGCACAAGCCGTAGCCGACTGTAAATCAGGAGGTTACGCAGTGCCTTGCAAAATGTGCCCTTTCAGGCCGTAAAAGGTGGCTTTTTAGCGTGCAAGAGACGGCTTTTCGCAAGGCAGGAAGCCGTCTCCCATACGGCGGCCGGCGCACAGCGTTCCGGCGTTAACATATTTTAGCGGCGGGAACGGTGTCGGCATATAAGAAAAATCCCTACCTTTGCAGCGCAAATCAGGATTATCCTGACCGGAGATTACATTACCTTGGCAATTCAGTGTGGCGCCAGCGCCATAACCGAAAGTAATGGGACGGCTCTTCTCCGTAGGAAACACTTAATCAAACATCTGCGTCCCGTCTGGCAGAATAATTTTAAACCAAGCGCGCGCCACGTTGCGTGGCACGCCACGGCGAGACATTATTCTATGCAACAGCGAGGAAGATTTGCCGCAGGAACATCGGCGTCAACCATACTTTCAACAACAGCGGCTCCGGGGCGAAGCTCCGGGGGCGGTGCCGCCATGCGCAAAGGCTTGAACCCAAATCGGTCATTAGACCGTATAAGTCTGAACATTGGCGTACTTTCATACTCTTCGGCTGCTTATGTGTTTCTGCCGCCATCTTGCTTTCCGCCCCGTCTTGGCGTAGCCCGCTACGCCTTCTACGGAACGAAAAGCAATCTGCCTGACATAAACTCATAATCTGCCTGAAGTCTAACGACCGATTTGGCTTGAAGGCAAAACCAACATTCAACAATCAATACAACAACATTATGAAAAAAATCAACATGCTTTTCATGGCCTTGGCCATGATGTTCACAGCCGCAGGCTTCACGGCTTGCAGCGATGACGACGACAACGGAGGCGGCGCGCCCGACCTCGGCACACCGCAGTATGAAAACGTAAGCGGCAAGTATGAAATCACCACAAGCGGCTCGCCCTACGAGAGCATCGAGCTTGGAGCCAGCGGCAACTACATCGTGACGCTCAACTACGGCGGCGGCTACTACGCCGCAGCAAGCCAGACGGCCACGAGCCGCGCAGCCACGGGCCGCCACAAGTCGCTGCTCGGCGGCGGAAAGGCGGGCGCGGAGACGCGCGCCACGCAGTACGGCAACGTGGTTTACGGCACGTTCACCAGCCTCGGCGGCAACGAGTACGACCTTGAGGGCTTCGGCACAATCAAGCTCGACTACACGGGCGGCGACGTAACCGGCATTGAAATCACCACGCAGGACGGCCAAACAACGCAGTACAACGCCGAGAAGCAGCCGACAATGGGCGGCGACGACATGACCAACGCCGTGTGCCGCACGTGGAGGATAGAAAAGATACACGGCATATACATCGACAAGGAGACGGGCGACAGGGAAGACTACACCGTGACGCGCGACAATCCAGGCGAAATGGGCTATGACATGCCGATGGAGGTGATGTGGTCGAAGTCGGGCACGTACCTGGTTTCATACCGTGACGGCAGCATAGGCCTGGCCGAGTGGAAGTGGCGCAACAAAGGCGCCGGCCAGATGTATTACGCATGGGACGGCGAATGGACGGGCGACTACTGCACGATAACCTTCGAGGGCAACAAGGCCGTAATCCACGACAAATGGGAAGACGAGTATGAGAGCGAGGAGTCGTGGACGTACATGGTGACCGACGAAATGACACACGAGGAAGCGACCTCCGGCTTCCAAGACTAAGAGAAATTTCCAATTTCAACCAACAACAAAAAACACAAAGACGAGAGGGCGCGGCGGGACACAGGTTTTTCGCCGCGCCCTTATTTTTTTAGCTTCAAAAGCCTGACGGATAAACGTAAATGTATGATTAGCGGCCTAATGACCGATTTGGGTTAAAAACACGCAAACGCATTTGCCGATATGGAAAAATATCAGTAGATTTGCAGAAAACAAGAAAAAAACAGCATGAACATTTGCATTTTCATCAACTCGGTGATACCCGTCACCAAATACGGCGGCACGCAGCGCGTGATGTGGGACTTAGGCAAGGAACTGTCCCGCGCCCATATAGGGGAGGGTAAAAATAAAGTGTATTTCCTCGCCAAGAAAGGCTCCGTGTGCGACTTCGCAACCGTAATACCATACGACCCGGCGCGCGGCATAGACGAACAAATACCCGAAGACGTTGACATCATACACTTCAACGGCGGGACGCTGGAGACAAAGCGGCCGTACATCGTGACTTACCACGGCAACCGCACGCCTGAAGTGGTTGACATGAACGCCGTGTTCGTGTCGGCCGACCACGCGCGGAGGCACGGCAGCCGGTCGTTCGTCTACAACGGTCTCGACTGGGACGCATACGGCCCCGTCAACCTCGACGCCGAGCGCACGCACTACCACTTCCTCGGCAACGCCGCCTGGCGGGTGAAGAACGTGAAGGGAGCCATCAACGTGGTGAAAGCACTGCCCCGCGAAAGGATAAAAGTGATGGGCGGCGTGAGGCTGAACTTCAAGATGGGCTTCAGGTTCACGCTGACGCCGAAAGCAAGGTTCATGGGCATGGTGGGCGGAACGGAGAAGACCGACTGCCTGCAACACTCCAAGGGGCTGGTGTTCCCCGTGATGTGGGACGAGCCTTTCGGCCTCGCCATAACCGAAAGCCTCTATTTCGGTGCACCAGTGTTCGGCACTCCGTATGGTTCTCTGCCCGAACTCGTAACGCCCGACGTAGGTTTCCTCACCAACCGTCAGGACGAGATGACGGCCCACCTGAAAAGCGGCGCGGCGTATTCGCCAAAGACCTGCCACGAATATGCCCGCGACAAGTTCAACTCACGCCTGATGGCCGAAGCCTACATGGCAAAATACGAAGCCGTGCTCAACGGCCACACCCTGAACGACACACGCCCGCTAAGCTCTGACAAATACACGATAAGGGAATGGATAAGGTAGCTGTTGATTTTGAACAACTATTTAAAAACATTATCTTTGGCACTGAAAGCGATTAGATTGTTAATGCAAACAGCAAAGGAAATACATTTGATTAGACGATGGCAGAACGTATGAATGAAATACAAAAAACAGAAGAAATCCTCCTGAATGACATCAGGGAGATTATAAATTCAGCCCGGCGGAACGCCGTGCGCAGTGTAGACTTCTGCCGGGTGCAGATGTATTGGCATATGGGGCAACGCATTTTTGAGGAAGAACAGCAGGGCAAAGACCGTGCCGACTATGGGACATACCTTATAAAGAACTTGGCAAAGCAGCTGGAACCTGAATATGGAAGCGGCTTTTCCGTCCGCCAGTTGGAGCGTTGCCGTCAATTCTATAGGCTTTACCCAATTGCGTCCACACTGCGGACGCAATTAAACTGGTCACAATACAAAATGCTGATAAGCATTGACGACCCCGATAAACGTATGTATTATGAATTGGAAGCCGTCAATAACGGTTGGACTGCAAGAGAAACAGAGCGACAAATCCATTACGTGAGTCCGGGATAAGGGTAAAAGATAAGTAACGTAACTGTTATACGTCGCTTGCGGAGACGCAAAATTTTGCGTCTCTACAACAAATGCAAGGTCTGTAATAAGTGATATCAAACCATGTAGAGACGCAAAATTTTGCGTCTCCGCAAGCGACAAAGCATTTTTCCTTGGACTTCATTTTGTGGAACTTGGAAATTTTACGTTCGCCACACAAGGAAACTATCAAATTAATTAATGGCAAATAATTTTATACTGAACTGACGCATAAATGTTTTTTTGTTCTGACTGTGTTTGTGTTCTAACAAATTAGTACGCACAACTACAGTTCAGAAACAAAAACCACACATTAATAAACCTTAACATTTATTATGGGGGTAAATTTATTTTACTAAATTTGCCTGCAAATAATTATTATCTGAACAATTATTAACCATACTGATGATTGTCGGCACATAAAAACACATATAAAAAAGAAACTATTGACTCAACAATAAAAACCTTGATTATATGTACCCCGGCGAATGCACAGACGGCTGAACATACATTCAGGAGTTAAGAATCGTTAGATAAATAAACAACTAAACAAAAGAAAATATGAAAACGAAACTACGCTTATTCTGTCTGCTTTCATGCATTTGTATGTTTAGCGACGCTTTCGCCATCGAGTTTACAATTGACGGCATTACGTATTCAGACTATCAAAATTCTGGAAGCGTTAATGTTAATGATTGCGATACGGAAATTAGTGGAAGCATATCCATCCCCTCTACCGTTTCATACGAAAATCAAACGTATAACGTGACGAGCATCGGAAGTCGAGCGTTTATGGATTGCAGTAGCCTCACGTCGATAACGATTCCTAATGGAGTGACAAGCATCGAATATTTAGCGTTTTCCGGTTGCAGCAGCCTCACGTCGATAATAATTCCTGATGGAGTGACAAGCATAGGAGGTTCTGCGTTTGAAGGTTGCACCAGCCTCACGTCGATAACAATTCCTAACGGAGTGACAACCATCGAGTCGTATACGTTCTCAGGTTGCAGCAGCCTTGCGTCTATAACGCTTCCCGATGGAGTGACAAGCATCGGAAATTCTGCGTTTGAAGGTTGCACCAGCCTCACGTCGATAACAATTCCTGATGGAGTGACTGCCATCGTTTCTGATACGTTCAGTGGCTGTAGCAACCTTAGAGAACTAACAATCGGCGAAGGTGTGACAAGCATCGAATATTCTGTGTTTGAAGGTTGCAACAATTTGAATACAGTACACTTTAACGCTAAAAACCATAAAGATTATTATTCATTAAGTTCATCTAAATTAGATTTATCTCCATTCCATGGAATGACATCAATTAAAGAAATGATTTTCGGAAATAATGTAACGAGAATACCTGCATCTATTGCAAGCGGATGCAGTGGTCTCTCTTCCGTTACTATCGGGAAAAATGTGACAAGCATCGGAAAACTTGCGTTCTCAGGTTGCAGCAACCTCACGTCAATAACAATTCCTGATGGCGTGACGAGCATAGGCTCTTCAGCATTTTCAGATTGCAGCAGCCTTACGTCGATAACGATTCCTGATGGCGTGACGAGCATAGGCTCTTCAGCATTTTCAGATTGCAGCAGCCTCATGTCGATAACAATTCCAGATGGAGTGACGAGCATAGGAGGTAGTGCGTTCTCAGGTTGCGACAATTTGAATACAGTACATTTTTATGTGAAAAACTACACAGGTTCATCTCCATTCATTGGAAAAACATCGATTAAAGAAATGACATTCGGAAATAATGTAACGACAATACCTGAAGATTTTGCAAGCGGATGCAGTGGTCTCTCTTCCGTTATTATCGGGGATAATGTGACGAGCATAGGCTCTTCTGCATTCGAAGGTTGCAGCAGCCTCACGTCGATAACGATTCCTGACGGTGTGACAACAATAGGAGAGGGTACGTTCTGGGACTGTAGCAGCCTTAAAGAATTAACAATCGGAGAAGGTGTGACGAGCATAGGAAGTAGTGCGTTCTCAGGTTGCGACAATTTGATTACAGTACATTTCAATGCGAGAAGCTGCACAGGTTCATTCTTCGAAAAAAAGACATCAATTAAAGAAATAACATTCGGAAATAACGTAACGACAATACCTGCATTTTTTGCAATGGGATGCAGCGGTCTCTCTTCCATTACTATCGGGGAAAATGTGACGAGCATCAGCAATTATGCATTCAACGATTGCACCAGCCTCACGTCGATAACAATTCCTAACGGAGTGACAACCATCGAGTCGTATACGTTCTCAGGTTGCAGCAGCCTTAAAGAAGTAACAATCGGTGAAGGCGTGATAGGCATCAACGAGACTGCGTTCAATGGTTGTGACAATCTGAATACAGTACATTTCAATGCGAGAAGCTGCACAGGCTCATCTACATTCAAGGAAATGGCATCAATTAAAGAAATGACATTCGGGGATAATGTAACAAGAATACCTGCATCTATTGCAAGCGGATGCAGTGGTCTCTCTTCCGTTACTATCGGGGAAAATGTGACGAGCATAGGCTCTTCTGCATTCGAAGGTTGCAGCGGCCTCACGTCGATAACAATTCCAGATGGAGTGACGAGCATAGGCTCTTCTGCATTCGGAGGTTGCAGCGGCCTCACGTCGATAACAATTCCAGATGGAGTGACGAGCATAAGAGGTAGTGCGTTCTCAGGTTGCGACAATTTGAATACAGTACATTTTTATGTGAAAAACTACACAGGTTCATCTCCA
>CALUGX010000059.1 GCA_944320285.1 uncultured Prevotella sp. | reverse complement strand
ACGATGTTCAGCTCCTTGAACGAGCCGAGGGCTATGCGGTGGCTGATGTCGCTCAGCGTCAGGCGCTTCTGCGTGCGCAAGCCTTGCTCGCGCTGTAGCTGCAGACGCTTGTTGGCTATCTCGCGAGCCTCCTGCTCCGTTTCGAGCACGTGGAACGAGTCACCGGCTGTGGGCGCACCGTTCAGGCCGAGGATGATGGCCGGCTCGGCGGGCTTGGCCTCGGTAATGCGCTGGTTGCGCTCGTTGAACATGGCCTTGATACGGCCATAGTTGGTGCCCGCAATCACTATGTCGCCCACGTGGAGCGTACCGTTGCTGACGAGCACCGTGGAGACATATCCCCTACCCTTGTCGAGCGATGACTCTATGATGCTGCCCGTAGCCTTGCGGTTGGGATTGGCCTTGAGGTCGAGCATCTCGGCTTCAAGCAGCACTTTCTCAAGCAACTCGTCTACGCCGAGGCCTTTCTTCGCGCTGATTTCCTGGCTTTGGTACTTTCCGCCCCACTCTTCCACGAGCAGGTTCATGTTTGCCAGGTCTTCACGTATCTTGTCGGGGTTTGCTCCCGGCTTGTCTATCTTGTTTATGGCGAACACCATCGGCACGTTGGCCGCCTGTGCATGGGCTATCGCCTCACGTGTGGTCGGCATCACGCTGTCGTCGGCGGCGATGATGATTATCGCGATGTCGGTGACTTGGGCGCCGCGGGCACGCATGGCGGTGAAAGCCTCGTGGCCCGGCGTGTCAAGGAATGTGATGTGGCGTCCGTCGCCAAGTGTCACGTTATAGGCGCCTATGTGCTGCGTTATGCCGCCGGCCTCGCCGGCTATGACGTTCGACTTGCGTATGTAGTCGAGCAATGACGTCTTACCGTGGTCAACGTGTCCCATGACGGTGACTATCGGCGCACGAGGCACGAGGTCGTTCTCGTCGTCTGGTTCTTCGGTTACGGCCTCAGAAACTTCGGCACTGACGTATTCCGTCTTGAAACCGAACTCCTCGGCTACGAGGTTTATTGTCTCGGCGTCGAGACGCTGGTTGATTGACACCATGATGCCGACACTCATGCACGTGCCAATGACTTGGTTCACTGATACGTTCATCATGCTGGCCAGCTCGCTTACGGTCACGAACTCGGTCAGCTTCAGTATCTTACTCTCGGCCTTGGCCTCGGCGCGCTGTTCCTTCAAGTGCTCCTGCACGGCCTCGCGCTTCTCTTTGCGATATTTGGCTCCTTTCTTGTTCTGTCCCTTGCTTGTAAGGCGTGCAAGCGTCTCTTTTACCTGGCGTGCAACGTCTTCCTCGCTCACTTCGAGCGGTTTGTGGCCACGCTTATTTTTCTTTTTCTTCGAGCTGCCTTGCGCCTGCTGGCCTCCGCCTTGGCCGTTCTGCTTAACGGCCTGGTCGATGTTGACGCGCTCTTTCGTTATGCGCGAACGTTTCTTCTTGCCTTCGCCACGGGGCTGGCCGTTCTTTTCCTCGCGCTCCTTGCGCCTCTCCTCCTTCGATTTCTTCTTGGGACGGGTGCTCTGATTAAGGCTGTCGAGGTCTATCTTGCCTAAGACGTTTACCTTCGGTGCGAGTTTCTTCTCGCTCTTCAGCGTGAATATCTTGGCCTCGTCTGCCGCCGGCTTCCCGGTCTCATGCGTCTCGGCCTTAGCCGGTTGGCGTTGTTCGGTGTCCTTTGCGGGCTGAGGTGCAGGCTGATTCACAGGCTTCTCAACCTTCTTGGCTGCGTCTGCCACCGGCTGCGTTGCAACCGCCGGCTTGTCATCTGCTTGCTTTTCAGGCTGCGAGGCGGCTGTAGTCTGCGGTTTCGGGGCGGAGTCAGCCGTTGCGGGCTTAGCCGTCTCTACAGACGGCTGGCCGCTTTGCGTCTTGTTGACGGCCTGTGTCGGCCGCTGCTGAGGCTGCTGCTTCTGCGACGGTTTGCGATTAAGGCTGTCAAGATCTATCTTGCCCAGCACGGTGTATTTCTGTGTGGCGGTCTCGCGTGCGGGGCCCGCTGCCTTCTGTTCCTTTCGTTCAGACGGGCGTTTCTTTTCTTTCTGATGCTTGGGGAAGAGCTTTTCAGCCTGGTTTCTCACTTCCTTGTCTGACTTGAACTCTTCCACGAGAGCGTGGTACTGGTCGTCATTCAGCTTGAAGCTGACATCGTCACGGACTTCTCCCAAGTCACTTCTCTTTTTCAGGAATTCAACTGCCGTTTGAAGTCCTATATTCAATTCTCTGATTGCTTTATTTAATCTGATGCTCATACTCTCTTCAATTCATAATTCATAATCCATAATTCATAATTCCCATTGGCTTGACCGATATTCAATTCCATAATTCATAACTGACTAAACACACATTTCCGTTTTCGCTGATGCGCAGCCAATTATGAATTATGAATTATGAATTATGAATTACTCGAACTCTGCCCTAAGCACTTTCAGCACATTGTCAACGGTTTCCTCTTCAAGATCGGCTTTCTCTACAAGCATCTCGCGGGGAGCATTGAGCACGGCCTTGGCCGTATCCAAGCCGATGGCTTTGATGGCGTCGATGATCCATTGGTCGATTTCGTCTGAGAACTCGTCAAGGTAAATGTCCTCGTCCACTTCGCTTTCGTCAAGTTCACGGAACACGTCGATGGTGTATTCGGTCAGCATACTGGCCAACTTTATGTTCAAACCGCCTCTACCGATGGCGAGCGACACTTCTTCCGGGCGCAGGTAGACCTCGGCTTTCTTGTTCTCCTCGTCAACGTTGATGCTCGAAATCTTGGCCGGGCTGAGCGCACGCTGGATGAAGAGCTTGATGTTAGCGGTGTAATTAACCACGTCGATGTTCTCGTTGCAAAGCTCGCGCACTATGCCGTGCACGCGGCTTCCCTTCACTCCCACGCAGGCTCCCACGGGATCTATGCGGTCGTCATAGCTCTCGACGGCTATCTTGGCACGCTCTCCGGGCATACGGGCTATGCGCTTTACGGTGATCAGGCCGTCGGCTATTTCAGGCACTTCGGCTTCGAGCAGACGCTCAAGGAAGAGGTTGCTCGTGCGCGAAAGAATTATCTTCGGGTTGTTGTTGTCATTGGTTACGTCCTTGATGATGGCGCGCACAGTCTCACCCTTGCGGTAGACATCATGCGGTATCTGCTCCGACTTGGGCAGGATAAGCTCGTTGTTCTCGTCGTCAACGAGCAGCACCTCGCGCTTCCACACCTGATAGACCTCTGCGCTGATTACCTGGCCCACGCGGTCCTTATACTTATTATATAAGCTGTCGTGCTCAAGCTCAAGTATCTTGGAAGCCAGTGTCTGACGCAGGTTGAGTATGGCGCGGCGGCCGAACTTGCTGAAGTCAACCTTCTCGCTGACTTCCTCGCCTATCTCATAGTCCGGTTCTATCTTCAGGGCGTCGGTGAGTGATATTTCCTTATTCGCGTCTTTCACCTCGCCGTCGGCCACAACTATGCGGTTGCGGTAAATCTCAAAGTCGCCCTTGTCGGGGTTCACGATGACGTCGAAGTTCTCGTCGCTGCCGAATATCTTGGCTATGACGTTGCGGAAGCTCTCCTCCAAGACGCTCATCAACGTCGTGCGGTCGATGTTTTTTGTGTCTTTGAACTCTTTAAAGGTGTCAACCATGCTGACGGTATCTTCACCACTCTTTCTTGTTGCCATATATTTTTTCTTTGTTTTCTCTATAAGCACCTCACTGTGTCTCCCCGGCGGGGAGAAATCAGGATATGTATTGCCTGCAAAGCCACGCTCTCCAGCCGGGAATGCCGGGAGAGACTTTTACTTGAAACTTATCAGGTATTTCGTGTATTTCACCTCATCCATAGAGAACGTCTTGTCCACGTCCTCAAGCACGGGGCGTTTGGAACCTTCCTTCTTAACCTTCTCCTTTACGATTACGGTGAAGTCGCGGCCGTCTACGCTCTTGAGCACTCCGCGGTGCTTTTTTCCGCCGGCGTCGAGCACCTCCACTTCCTTGCCGATGAAGTTCTCATACTGCTGCGGCACCTTGAACGGCTGCCCCAGACCGGCACTGCCCACTTCAAGCTCATAGTCTTCCTCCTCGCGGCTGAGGTGGTCTTCGATAAACTTGCTCAGCTGCACGCAGTCGTCAATCCACACCCCGTCGGCGTGGTCGATTTCCACGGTTATCTTGTCGTCATTGCTCACTTCCACGTCAACAAGGAAATACTCCTTGTCCCTGAGCCACTCTTCAACCAAATTCCTTACTACGTTCTTGTCTATCATAAAAGGGTAATTAAAATAAAATGAGGAGCTTTCTCGAAGCCCCTCATTCCACTGAACGCTGCAAAGGTAGTCATAAAATCGCAACGCCGCAAACTTTTTCCCGTTTTTTATAAAAAATGTAACAAGAAAATGATGGATGAAAATGGAACAAGGAAATGAACAACGAAAAATCCGGATGCCGGGGCATGACTGCCGACGACATCCGGATTTTCATTTCCGCAAAGCGGATTTTTTATTCTTCATCAGATTAATAGCCCGGATTCTGGTATGAAGCTCCGTTGTTGATTACATCAGTGAAGTTTGACGGAATCGGGCGCAAGGCGTATTCAGGCTTGAAATACTGGCCGAGATCCGGATGCGTCTCGTTCAAATAAGTGGCATTCTTGAGCATACCCGTGCGCTTCAGGTCGTAGAAGCGGCAGTATTCACCGCAAAGCTCGCGGCCGCGCTCGTCAAGGACATCACGCACGGTGGGCGTACCGCTGAAGGTCTTTGCGCCCGCACGCTGCTTCACTTTGTTCAAATACCCTGCGGCATTGGCACCCCCGTTAAGGTAGATGTCAGCCTCGGCGGCTATCAGGTATATCTCAGCCATGCGGATAATGAACGTTCCGTTATTATTGCAGTTACGTTTGTTGCTTTCGTTAATCACCGTCCAGTTACCGCTGTTATGTTTGTTGAGCGAAGGATAGAAGTAACGGAAATTGTTGACATTTCCCTTATACTCCATCTTGACGTTCCGCGCCGCATCGTCGTACACGTCAGCGTAATCTATGAGCAGATAAGGCAGTGACGCCTTTTGGCTTACGAGCTGCTGATAGTCGGCATCCTGCGGCATGGTTATCTTTATGGCGAGGTCGCCTACGGCAATACTCTTGCCTACGACGCCGGCGTCTTTGTCATAGTTTTCACGGGTGCTCTCGTCCCATGTGAAATTGTTGTTGGCGTTCCATTCCGTAGAGAACGACTGATGAAAACGCGGGTCAAGCGTGCCGTCGTCCTGCACAAAGAGTTTTAACAGATACTGCGACGGCATGAACACGCCTTGCATCGAACCTTCCCACGTTATGCGTGTGGCCTGGTCGTCAACACGCGCGCCGAAGTGGTTTAACTGACAAAGGAATTTCTCCACATTGCGGTTGGTCTTGTAATTTCCGTTCGACGAACCGTCCTTATGCCAACGATGCTTCCAGAGAGCTTCCTTGTTCTCCCAGTTATTGCTCTCGGCAAACACCTCGGCGTAAGTAGGATACATATACGCACCATACTGCGACCCTCCGTTCTCACAGTCGGTTATCAGCGTCTGCGCCGTTGTGAGAGCCTGTTGCAGGTATTCCGTTGTACCATACTCATAGGTTTGCAGACAAGCCTTGGCAAGCATTCCGAGGGCAGACTTCTTCGTTGGCACGGTGGTCGTAGCGTCATCGCCACGGTCGAGCCACTGAGCTGCGAACTCAAGGTCGGGGATGATTACTTCGCGATAGATGGTCATCGGGTCGGTACGTTCCGGTGCGAAATTCATGTCCTCGGCCGGTTCGGTAATCATAGTCACACCGCCGAACTGCTCTACAGCGTTGAAATAATACACGGCACGCATAAACCTTGCCTCGGCCACCGCCGCATTACGTTCCTCTTCCGTCTCGAACGGCACCCTGTCGGCCAGCGAAATTGCGAGGTTGCAACTTCCGATACCGTCGTAAATGCAATTCCATACGGTGTTCGTGTACGTCAGGTTGGGCGCGGCTCCGGCGTAATACCAAAAGTATTGTGTATTACTTGAATTTACGTTGGCCGCGTTAGTCCAGAGGTCCGTGCCAGCCTCGGTAAGCTCCATGTATCCGTCGCATCCGTAAAGGGCGCGTTCCATGCCGAAGTAACACTGGTTTACGATGGTGCGGTATGACTCTACCGAGTTTGACGCGATGTTCTCCATCGTGAATCCGCCGGGATTGTACTCGTCGAGCGAGCACGACGCCAGCCCCAGCGTGCCGGCGAACGCCGCCGACAAATATAATAATTTTCTTGTTTTCATATCTGTATATGGTTTTTAAGCCCTAAGAGCCCCTCCCAACCTCCCCGACGGGGAGGAACCGTAACGGCTTTTACGGGAATGACAGGTTGTCATAAACGGCGTTATGGGGCTTTTATCTTATACTATTTTTAATTACTCTTTTATTTCATCAACTAAGCAAATCCTTTTCCCCGCCCTTGGGAGGGGTTAGGGGTGGGCTGCTCTTTAGAACGTTATGTTAACTCCGAACACATACTGCTTATAAGTCGGGAACACGTCAGAGCCGCCCATTTCCGGGTCTGTGCCGTCGAGCATACTGTCCATTGCGAATATCCAAGGATTGTAAGCCGTGAAGTAGAAGCGGCACCTTTCTATGAGGGCGTGGCGTGTCCAGCTTTGCGGCAGGGTGTACCCCAAAGTGATGTTTTTCACCTTTATGAACGAACCGTCGAATATCCTGAGAGCCGTTATTCCGGTAGTCTGCTCATCACCCGAACCCGGACGCGGGAAATAAGCGCCCTGGTTGTCCTCAGTCCAGTAGTCTATGCCCGATATTTGGTTTTGCGTTATGCTCGACTTTGCCGTGTACTGGCCCATCAGGTCGCTGTAGATTGTCTGGCCGAAACGTCCCATGATGTACACCGTGAGGTCGAAGCCCTTATAAGTAAAGGTATTGTTCAAGCCGAGTATCCAGTTCGGATTTTCGTGGCCTATTATCTTGCGGTCGTCCTCGCTGTACGGATGTACGCCTCCGTCGCCGTCCTTGTCGTTGGTCTCAATCTTCACCCAGCCGGGCTTCACGCCGTAAGCGTCGAGTATTTCCTGCGGTGTGTCGGTGCCCCAGATGCCGGCATACTTATAGTCGTATATGGCCTTTATGGGCTGGCCTATGAACAGGTTTTCGGCTATGATGTCACCGTCGGGCAGGCTTTCTATCTTCTCCTTGCCCCACGTGCCGGTCAGAGTGGTAGTCCATCGGAAGTCCTTGGTTATGATGTTACGGCTGTTGATTGTGAACTCCAAGCCACGGTTGCTCGTCTTGGCAATGTTCTCCCAGCTGTTGAGAGGACTGCCCCATCCGGTGGCTCCGCTCGTCACAGGCATTGTGCGCTTGAACAACAGGCCGCGCGTAACAGTTGTGAAGTAGTCGATAGAACCGTCGATGCGTCCGCCGAGTACAGAGAAGTCGAGACCGAAGTTCCAGTTATAAGACTTCTCCCATCCGAGGCTTGCGTTGCCGTAAGGTGCAAGGTATTGTACGAACGGCACCGCTTGGCCGTTAAGACTTATGCCGGCACTCGGATATTTGTAGACCGATGTCTGCGTAGCATAGGCGCCTACGGCACCCAGCATACCGACACCGCCATGCTCGTCGTTACCGGCCGACGTACCTGACACTCCGAAGTTTTGCGTGATACCTGAGTTACCCGTAATACCGGCGCCCACGCGCAGCTTCAAATTGTCAAGCCAGCCGCGCGTTGACTTCATGAACGGCTCGTCGGAGATACGCCACGCTATGGCTCCTGCGGGGAACGTGTCCCACTTATTGCCTTCGGAGAAGAACGACACGCCGTCCCAGCGGTTTGAGAACGTAAAGAGGTAACGGCCCTTGTAAGAATAGTTGAAGCGCACGGCGTAAGACATCTTCTGAGTCTGCGAGTAAGCACTCTCGTTGCGGAAGTCGCTGCCCGACATCATTCGCCAGAACGTCCACACGTCCAAGTCCTGCCCGCCGGCGTCGGCCGTGAGGCTTTCCGTTGTCTTGCGCTGCCACGAACTTACGCCGGTTATCCCGAAGTCATGATCCTTGGCCACGGTGATGTTGTAAGAGATGATGTTTTCCCAGTTGAAGTTGTAGTTGTCAATGTCGTTCCACTGAGCGGCGGGCGTGCCGGCGTAAGTCGGACGCAGGGCGTTGGCCTGTGCTCCCCAGTACACGCCGTGGCGCGAATGGGATATGCTCGTGTTGAGCTGCGAGCGCAGCGTCAGGCCCTTTAGCGGCGTCAGCTCAAGGTAGCCCGTGGCGTTGATGTATGTCGCCTTCGTGTTGTTGACATACTGGTTTTTGATGTAGTCGCCGAGAGGCGTGTACTGATTGTCGATATATTCATAGTTGATCTCACCCTCATCGTTATAAGCCTGGCCGAGAGGGAACGACGTGAGCGACTTAGTGAATGTGTGGTTCTCGCCACGGTTATGCTTGCTGTAATTGATGCTCGACGTAAGGCCTATCTTAGCCCACTTGAAGAGCTGCTGATCGAGGTTGAGGCGCATGGAGTACTTGTCGCGTACCTCGTTTTCAAGCAAGCCTTGGTCACGGTTGTACATCACAGAGGCGTAAATCTTGGTCTTCTCTGTGCCGCCGCTCACCGACAGCGTGTATTTCTGCGTAGTGGCGGTGCCGCCCATAGCTTCGTCGGCCCAGTCAATCCACTGGCCGTTGTTGTAAGCGTCCACGTAGGCCTGGTTTCCGCCCATCAGAGCCGAGATGTTGCTCGGATACGTGCCGTTGATGTAAGCGTAAGCCTCCGAGAAGTAGTCGGTCCACTCCTGGCCTGTCATTCCGTGCTTGTATTCGGGCGAACCGCTGAAGCCATAGTATGCGTCGAAGTTCACATTCACCTTGCCCGTGTTGCCGCGCTTGGTGGTGATGATTACCACGCCGTTGGCTCCGGCCGAACCGTAAATGGCAGTTGACGAGGCGTCTTTCAACACGTCAACGCTTTCTATGTCGTTGGGATTCACATCATCCATGCTGCCGGGCAGTCCGTCGATTATGAACAGGGGCGAGTTGTCACCGTAAATAGAGCGCGAGCCGCGCAACAGTATATTCACCCCGGCACCGATTTGTCCGCTCGACTTGGTGATGTCCATACCAGCGATTTTGCCTTGCAGGGCCTCCATGACGTTGCCCGTTGGCGCAATTACGATGTCTTCGTTCTTCATTGTGGCCACGGCACCCGTCAGGTCGCGCTTCTTCACCGTACCGTAACCGATGACCACCACGTCGTCCAAGCTGGCAACGTCGGCCTCCATCGTGATGCTCATCGGCGCAGAGGTTGCGCGCACGGTAAGAGTCTTATAGCCCACGTAGCTCAGTTCCAGCTCGTCGCCGGAGCGTGCGGCCAGCCTGAAGTTACCGTCAAGGTCGGTCACGGCGGCCTGTCCGCCTTTGGCTTTCACGGTGACGCCGATCATGGGCTCGCCGTTCTCGTCTACCACTGTTCCTCTCACTGTCTGCCCTTGCTGCACGGCCTGCGCCGGCACGGCGTTGCCCGCTGAATAAGCGTCCGCCGCCAACGACGCGGAGGGGACACACAGCAGAGCCGCCAGTCCTACGGCCACAGAGACCTTAGTCAGACTGCCTGACAGATGATGTCTTTCGTTTCTTTCCATGTTGTTAATACTAAAGGTTAAACATTATGTTATCTATGGTATTTGTTCTCATGGCGCACAGCCGTTCCCACGTAAACGTTTCACTAAATGCGGCAATTTGTGAAATGTTTTTTCACACTGAAGTGCACTCTTCCGTGACGCATTCCGCCACGGCAGACAGGTTTTGCGGCAGTGTCATTTTATTTTTCAGATTTCAAAATGGTTAGTAGCTTGACGGTTTAAGGCATCTAAATGACTTTCCGGCAAATTCCGTGCGGCTCTCCAAGCGCACGGCAGAAGGTTTTTTACACCTCTTTTATTTATTGAAGGCATCCGCATCTTTCTGCTGTTCTTGCATGGCATAATTCATTATGCCCGCGCATTCAGTCGGTTGTGGATGCCACATTATTTATATATACTAAAGAGTATTCGCATTCGTACATCTGCTGAGCCGCAAAAGGCCCCGGCAAATTGCGGACATTCATAAATGTTTAAATTATGTTAGGTTACAGTAAAGTTAGCAAATTTTCAGAGTTAAAGCCTCTTAGTTTGCAAATATAAAGATTTTTTTACTTTTGCCAAAGAAGTAACAGCAAAAGGGTTGGCTAAAATCAAAAAATGGTGTTTTTTTAGCAAAAAACACCATTTTCACAGAATTTTAATGGTTACAGTCTACATTTCTTACGTCTAAGACATTTTTGGCCGGTATCACTACCTGCCGTAACCTCAAATAGAACGGTTATAGTTTGACAGCCTGTAATGGATGTCCGGCGGTCTGCTTGGTGCGCCCTGCCTTCGCAGGCAACAGTCGGCGCACGCCGCCTGATTAAAGATATGTTATCAGACTTATATTCTACTTATCTGAAACCGCCGCCTTGTGGCTGCGGGATAACTTTCTGTTTGCAAATATAGGCGATTTTTATTTTGTAAAAAATTAATACGGGCTGAAAAACCTGCATTAGTCAAAAAGTAGTGTATTTTGCTCAAAAAGTAGCCCATCGGAAGCTTGCTCCGCATACGCCGGGAGGCATACACATAACTCGTTGTGCCACAATGCGTTGCCCATTGGTATCCTTTCAGCGTGCAAAAGATGCCCTTTCAGCGTGCAACAAGGCATCATTGTGCTGCGCCGTTTATCGTTGATGGGGTTCAACCATAGTTCTGATACGTGATGTTCAATGTTATCCGGCTCCCGTAAACGTTTCACAAATTTGCCGCATTTAGTGAAACAAATGTCACTAATCAAAAAAATTAAAGACAATAACAACACCCTACTCCGGCCGACAGCCACGTAAAACAATGCTTCCGCAAAGCTCTTCCTTACGCAGGCAAAAATACCGGTAAAAATAATTAAAACGTAACTTTTACGATATGTAACCATAAAAAATACGCTAAAAATGGAAACAATTGCCCGAAAAACATAAATTTTTGATTAAAATCAAACTTTTAACAGGTAATATTTTTGGCAATATTAAAAATATCTTTATATTTGCAAAGAATGTAAGCCTTATGCCTAAAAAGATATAACTTTTACAGAAGGCGAACGTAATAATACATAAAAATAAGGTGTAAAACCTTACGAAACCAGCCGGAAAGTCATTTAGATGCCTTAAACCGTCAAGCTACTAACCATTTTGAAACCTATACAGATAAAACCACCGATGCCGCAAAGCCGCTTTTAAGGACGCAATGTGCCCTCGAAAGAGTGTTTTTTTTTCGCAATAAGTTTCACTAAATGCGGCAATAACAACATAGACAAATGTTAAACATATAGAACAAATAACATGAAGAAAATCGAAAAACATTATCCAGCCATCAGCTTGACCAAGGCTTCCGTAGCCATCGGCTTGTCAGCTTTATTGTGCGCCCCAACCGCAGCGTTTGCGGCGGACGCCGAGGCCAAGACCGTGCCGGCGCAGGCCGTGCAGCAGGATCAGGCTGTGAAGGGCAACGTCATCGACGAGACGGGACAACCGATGATCGGCGTCACCGTCAAGGTAAAGGGCGGCTCGGCTGCCTCTGTAACCGATTTCGACGGTAACTTCCAAATCTCCGCCAAGCCCGGCGACGAATTGGAACTGAGCTATGTGGGCTATAAAACGATGACCGTGCGCGCAACGGCTGCGCCGCTGAAAATCCAGATGGAGGCAGACGTGGCCAGTCTGGAGGACGTGGTTGTCATCGGTTACGGTACTATGAAGCGCCGTGACTTGACGGGTGCCGTGTCTTCAGTCAAGAGCGAGGACCTGACGCTCCAGCCCGTGTCTAACGTCGTAGAGGCCTTGCAGGGCAAGGTGGCCGGCCTCGACATCACCAAGGCCAGCGGCCAGGCCGGCGCCGAGGTGACAATGCAGCTGCGCGGTACGCGCTCGTTCACGGCAAACGGCAACCCCACGGTGATAATCGACGGTATGCCCGGCAACCTCTCCACCCTTAACGCCAACGACATCGAAAGCATCGAGGTGCTCAAGGATGCGTCGTCAACGGCAGTCTACGGTTCGGCCGGTGCCAACGGTGTAATCATCGTTACGACCAAGAGCGGAAAGGAAGGCAAGGCGAAGGTGAACTTCAACGCCTACGTCGGCATCAACGGATGGTC
>CALUGX010000058.1 GCA_944320285.1 uncultured Prevotella sp. | reverse complement strand
TTTCGAGGTTTTATTTTATTCCTCGGCAGTCCTCATTTTCTGTACGTATATGGCGTGCTGCATTTTAAGTCTCTTGAGGACAGACGGTTTGTCGTACTGCTGACGCGCACGAAGCTCCTTTACAACACCTGTCTTCTCGAATTTTCTCTTGAACTTTTTCAATGCTCTTTCGATGTTCTCGCCATCTTTTACTGGTACAATAATCATTTTTTGTCTTTGAATTTTTATGTGTTAAACTTATTTTCCTATTTGATGCTTTAAATAGCGGCTGCAAAGTTACGGCATATTTTTCTGATTTCCAAAATATTAAGAGCTTTTATTTACATACGGCATAACATTTCTGACATTTTTAATGGAGACTTACACAATATGCAAGAATATCTGTATTTTTGCAAGGCAATAAATTTATGTGACATGAAAGCAACAACCATACTGATGCTGGCCGCCGTGCAGACAGGCTGGGTATGGAGCGAAGCCGTAGCAAGAACTAAGCCGACCGTGAAACCGCGAATATTGATAAGCACCGACATTGGCGGCACCGACCCCGACGACAATCAGTCGATGGCGCACTTCCTGATGTACAGTGACGAGTTCGACACCGAAGGCATCGTCTCGTCACCGTCTTACGGCACAGGAAGCAAAGAGGAGATATTGCGCATGATCGACATTTACGAGCAAGACCTGCCACGCCTGCGGCTGCACGCACCGGGGCTGGCCTCGCCTGACAGCCTGCGCGCCGTAACAAAGCAAGGGCGGAGGGGTGCCGCTCCGCTGTGCGGATACCAAACGGCAACCGAAGGATCAGACTGGATTGTGCGTTGCGCGCGACGCCGCGACGTCCGCCCGCTGTACATTCTTGTTTGGGGCGGCCTTGATGACGTGGCGCAAGCCTTGCACGACGCACCGGACATAGCCACGAAAATCAGGATCTATTGGATTGGCGGGCCAAACAAGAAATGGAGCGTCAACAGCTACGTCTACATAGTAGAGAACTTCCCCGACTTGTGGATAATTGAGAACAACGTTTCTTACCGCGCCTTCATCAGCGATGGAAAGAACCCCGATCATTACAACTGTGGCTTTTACAACTATGCAGTAAATGGTGCTGGCAATCTCGGCCGCGACTTCGGCAGATACCTGGAAGGTCGCCCGAAAATGGGAGACACGCCATCGCTGCTGTACATGATGGACGGCGACCCGGCCAATCCTGAAAAGGAGTCATGGGGCGGACGCTTTGAACGGTGCACGCATAGTCCGCGCACAGTGTTCCACCGCGCGGCCACGCCACAAGACACCGTGCAAAACTATGCAATAATAGAGTTTCACGTCAGCGGACCACAGCTTGCCGACTCAATGATTGGCCGTCCCTGCATCACGCTCGACATTGCCAAACAGAGATGGTCGGGATATTACATGGGCGACGGCGACTACATGGTGAGATATTCCACTTACACACTTGGCACACTGCCTTATACCATAACGTCAGAAATCAAAGGTTTTCCTAAACAGCAAGGAGCCGTAACTATAAAGAATGAATGGCCGGAACGGAAGAGCAACACCGACTACGCCGTGGGTGCACAATGGTACACCGACATCGCAGCCCCTGCAATGTTCCACTCCTACATACAGGGAGGCAAAACCATACTGAAATGGCGCGACGAGGTAATGGACGACTGGGCTAAACGGTGGAATTGGATTAAGTGAAGCGTCAGGCCTGCTTCACGACTTTCAACAGCCCTCTCAATGCCAAAACAAGAAGAACAACCATCATGAGGCCGTGGCGGTAATCATCGTCTGCCAACAAGCCTACTGTCAGCGGCACGACTATGGCCGACGAAAAGCAGAATATCTTAATACAGACTGACTTACGCATGATTTAAACGTCTTTTGTTCGGTTTCGCAAAGATAGTTTTTTTTGCGAAACAAAACAAATCCCATTTATTTTTTCACACATTTGTCACGCCTTGCTTAATTTCTTGGCATAAACCCAGATAATGACAAATGCGGCGACAAGAAACAACGATGCCGCGATATAGCTAAAATCGCTGCCACGATACACTTTACATACGATGAAAGTAAGGAAAAGCACCGTTAACAATTTCAACTTGCCCACCAAGCTGCTAAGCAGCATACGCCCTACCCGCTCGTCATTGAATTTACGCGGCCAGCTACAATAATCAGGATGCTTTTCAAAAAAAGTCATTAGCAAATGCACGAATATGCTCACCAACGGAAGTATAAAAACATAATAAGCGTTTCCGTACTCGTCCACACGTCCGTGCGCGTCCCAATGTAATGGCACATCCTGCCGTGCAATCACCATCATAACGCAAAGTCCGATTTGCAAAACGATAAAAAAGATTGATGACACGTTTATCTTATTACTAAAAATTCGCATTTTGTAAATTTCAAACGTTACTCACAAAGACGGAATTGTACGACTAAATAACAGGAACGATTATCGTCAATTAAGACATATAATAAATGTGGCATTTACGGAACATCTACAAAAAAACGACTCTCCGCATAAGTGCCCTTAACGTTCATTCCTCTATAAAAAAGCGTTCCATAAAAACGTAAAATTTTGCATCTCCAAACGACATAAGCGATCATTAACATCCACCTTGTCCGGAGGCACAAAATTTTACGTCTTTACAAATCAGACAATCTGATATTTAATGGCACTATTTCCTTATACCCGCAATTCGCGCAAAGATTTTATTCAAAGAATATCAGCCGGTTCCTCACTTCGTCAGGCACATATTCCATATGGCGCGCCCATAAAGGAATAATCATTGTAACAAAAAACCACCACACAACGAGCGACGCAACAACGGCAACGGCAAACTTGCTCCTATACTTATAGCACAGGCAGGCCAAACCTGCCGCCAACCCCCAGCTGGTGTAAATCATGATGCTTCCCATTGTACTGTTCAAAAATGGCAATATAACCATCAAGAAAATCATAAACCATCCCAACAGATACGCCGCCGTGTGCTTACGTAAGCTCTGTCCGGCTTTGTCCATCACAGAAAGACGCCAATAAGCTACGGCGGCAAGAGGCAGGCCACCCAACGCCGAAACAAAGTTGCTTGTAAATGTATTAAATGTACACCCGACAATCGTAAAAATAAAACCTAAAAGAAATGTAATAAATAATCTTTTCATAAAAATATACTTTTTACATCCAACATTTTTTAATCTAAATCTATCACATCAGAACATCGACCGTCACATTCCTGCAAAAATATCAGCCACAACCGTCATCAGTACCGACACAGGCAACATCTTCACACACTCCTTGCAAGGAAACATTGCAAAAATCAGATAATATTCCTGTATTACAATGACAGCTTTTATCCGTAGTTGAATTATCCCATGAACCCACAAAACCGCCACCAACCCGTGTGTTTTGAAGATCCAAATCTTCACCAGATGCAGCAATCGAAACCATCAAATTCATATCCCAACCTAATTCTTTTTGCGCCATATCAGCCCATTTATAAAAGAACAAATCTACCACGTTCAATTGTTCGTCGGTAAGTTTCCCGCTTTCAAAGTAATCTGGATGTTCCATAATGAAATCGTACACAAGTTTTATATGGTCTAACTCTTCTTTTGACCAATCCAAAGCCATAAACCCTGTTAACTTTTCCTTCCAAAAGCAATTTTCTGCTGAGGAGTAAATGCAATATAAGCAGCACGTTTTTTCTCTGTAGGTAATGCTTTCCATGAAGTTCTGGTCATACCTTGGATTTGCGTGCTTTCATCCGCTCTCAGAACACTTTTGCCAAACTTAACATCCATACATCCACATGAAACATCGGCCTTTTGCAAAACTAACGGCCTTTTTCCCTCATTCGTGGCTGTCACACTCAAACTAAGATTTTTTGTTCTTACTGTATTCACCTTTCCAAAATCAACAATTTTTGAACTAACGCCTAACACTATATCGCCAACTTTATTCTCTATAAAACTTTCACTTACAGATGCACGCTTCTTACTGTTATTACAAGAGCCACATACTAAAATCACAACAAACAAAAGTATAACTAATAAATTGTTTCTTATATCATCATTTTTTGCAAAAATAGCAATATTATCTCAAATTTTAAAATAAAAGCGCAAATAAAATAACATATTAATAACAAGTAACACACCTAATATTAAAAACTAAAATGAATAACATATAAGCACATACACCACAAACGGCGTTGCAATTCGGCACATATTGGAACGTAAAAGGGCACCTTTTGCAGTGCAAAAGGTGCCCTTTTACAAGACATCTGATTATCAAGCAGTTACGAAAGCATAATTTAACCACATGAAGCGGATGGCTGATGCCGCTATATTGCAGCACAAGCCTTGGCCAGCCAAGCACGTGTGTCGGCGTCGAGATGGGGCGAAAGGCGGCTGAAGACGGTACGGTGGTAGGCGTTGAGCCAGGCTGCTTCTTCGTCGGTAAGCATGGTGCGGATTATCGGCGCGATGTCGATGGGACACAGGGTGAGCGGCTCGAAGCGGAGGAAACGGCCGAAATCTGTCTCGCCGCCTGGCACGATGAGGAGGGTGTTCTCCGTGCGCACGCCGAACTGTGACGGCATATAGAGGCCAGGCTCGTCGGTTACGGTCATTCCCTCGATGAGGGGCGCGGGCTTATATTCCATGCGTATCTGATGAGGGCCTTCGTGCACGCTGAGGTAAGAACCTACGCCGTGGCCCGTGCCATGCAGGAAGTTGAAGCCCGCGCGCCACAGTACGCCACGGGCGATGGCGTCGATCTGCGTGCCTGACGCGCCGCGTGGGAACACGCACAGCTCAAGCTGGATGTGGGCTTTGAGCACCAAGGTGTATACGCGCCGCTGCTCGTCGGTGAGCGGACCGAGGGCTATGGTGCGTGTGATGTCGGTAGTTCCGTCAAGATATTGTGCCCCGGAGTCGAGCAGCAGGAAGCCTTCGGGACGCAAGGCTACGTCGGTGGCAGGTGTCGGCTCATAGTGCACAATGGCCCCGTGCTCCCCGTAGGCGGCTATCGTGTCAAACGACAGTCCGCGGTAAAGCTCCTGCTCGGCGCGCAACTGCTCCAGCTTCGCGCTGACGCTCATCTCCGTCTGCCCGCCGGCGGCCACGGCAGGAAGCAGCCAACGCAGGAACTTGACCATCGCAACGCCGTCGCGCAGCATGGCACGGCGGAAGCCATCAATCTCGGTCTCGTTCTTCACTGCCTTCATCGCGGGTATCGGCGATGGAGCGGCGACCTTCAGGCAGCGGGGCATATTATATAAGGTGTAATTCGTCCCGGCCGGATCCATCAGTATGTTATATTCTCCGTAAGTTGCCAAAGCCCTGCTCACGTCGGCGTATCCGGCCGTGACAACGCCCTCGCCTTTCAGGTAAGCCTCAACGCCGGGCGTCAGTTTTTCATTGTCGATGAACAGTGTGGCTCGTTCAGACGTTATCAACAGATAAGCAACGAACACGGGTGTACAGTACACGTCGGTGCCGCGCAGGTTGAGAGTCCAGGCAATATCGTCAAGCGCGGACACCAACATTCCGCAGGCGTGCATTTCTTTCAACTTCTTGCGGATGCGCCTCAACTTCGAGGAACAGGTTTCCCCGGCATACTCCATACCGTGAACCACGACTTTATTCTGGGGCACTGACGGGCGGTCGGACCAGATGATCGACAGCGGATCATAGTTGGTGCGCACTGTGATGCCGCCCTCGGCGCGCAATGCGCGCGTCAAATGCTCCACCGACGACGCCGAATTTACCATCCCGTCAACACCAACGGCGGGACTTGCAGTTGCGGCCAACCTCATACCAAGCCATTTCGTTATCGACGGCGTGCCCTCTACGCGCTCCTTCATCAGGCGGAACGGCGTGCCCTGCAACTGCTGTTCTGCGGCGAGGAAGTAACGTGAATCGGTCCAAAGCGCGGCGTCATCCATCGTCACCACTGCCGTCCCGGCGGAGCCGTCGAAGCCGCTTATCCACTTGCGCCCCTCCCAGCGGGCGGGCACATACTCGCCGCCGTGCGGGTCGGTGCTTGGAAATATGAAAGCATCAATACTCTCACGGCGCATCACCTCGCGCAGGGCTTCAATACGTTTGCAGATTGTTTCGTTCATATATGCTATAAGGTTAAGACCCATCCCGGCCCTCACAACGGAAGGAGACTCAATATGGCGTATCTCACAAGATGGCAGCAAGCATCCATCCCGACAGCGCACATCAAACATTCTCGGTCTGGAAGGGTTAGGTCTGGGTTTGTAATACTGACATTACAAAGATATGTCTTTTTATATTTAATAACAAACTAAAAGGAGAATAAATACTGCATATCCATCTTTTTTCGTAACTTTGCAGTGCGTTCAACAGCGAGCAGACAAGCAACAAGCAGACAAAGACGGCGTGCTTTGCGGCAATGTCTGCAACGGCCGGCAAACTCCATCCGTCTGTTTGTCAACCTGTCACTCGTCTGCTAACAACAGAATGTCTTACATTTTTTAAACAATAGGTTACTATGGAATTTTTGACTAACGAGAAACTTACAATCGTCGGCGCAGCCGGAATGATTGGTTCAAACATGGTTCAGACAGCCCTCACAATGCGCCTGACTAACGACATCTGTCTTTACGACGTGTTCTCACCCGAAGGCGTGGCCGAGGAAATGCGTCAGAGCGGTTTCGGCGACGTGAAAATCACTGCCACAACAGACGTTAAGGAGGCTTTCACCAACGCTAAATACATCATATCTTCAGGCGGTGCTCCCCGCAAGGCAGGCATGACTCGCGAGGACTTGCTCAAAGGAAACTGCGAAATCGCCGAAGGCCTCGGCAAAAACATAAAGGAATATTGCCCCGATGTCAAGCACGTAGTTATCATCTTCAACCCTGCAGACCTTACCGGCCTTGTAACTCTGTTGTACTCAGGCTTGAAGCCTTCACAGGTTACAACCCTCGCCGCCCTTGACTCAACACGCCTCCAAAGCGCGCTGGCCAAGAAATTCAACGTAATGCAGAGCGAGGTTAAGGGATGCGCAACATACGGCGGCCACGGCGAGCAAATGGCTGTATTCGGCTCTCACGTTACAATTGACGGCAAGCCTCTGTCCGAAATTATCGGAACACCAGAGTTCACAAACGAGGAATGGGAGCAGATGAAGACCGACGTAACAAAGGGTGGAGCCAAAATTATCGAGCTGCGCGGACGTTCTTCTTTCCAAAGCCCGGCTTACCTGTCAGTAGAGATGATACGTGCCGTGATGGGCGGCGAACCGTTCAAGTACCCTGTAGGAACATACGTTTCAACCGACAAGTATAACCATATCATGATGGCCATGAACACCACTCTCGACACAACAGGTGCACACTACACCGTACCCCAGGGCACAGCCGAGGAGAACGCCAAGCTGGACGCAAGCTATGAGCACCTCTGCAAGATGCGCGATGAGTTGGTAACGCTGAACATCGTGCCGGAAATATCAAAGTGGAACGAAATCAACCCGAACCTGTAATTACATTCTTTTCATAACGCCAAGGGGCACGCCTGTCATAGGCGTGCCCCTTGTTTTTTGCCCGAAGGCGGCGCATCGCATTGTGAAAGACCGCAAAGCACACGCTGTAAGGACACCTTTTACACGACAATACGTGCCCTTTCGCTATGTAAAAGAACACCTGTTGCAATACGACGGAGCGCCGCAGCATAACCCGTTGAATGCCAACGACAAATTAAACATCAAAAAAGATGACGGGACAAAAACACCCTACGGAATAAATTTATATCTTTGCAAGGGATAAAAACCTTGGACTTATGAGACTAATGACAGCAACGCTACTACTGACTGCGGCAACCTTTTACTGCACTGCGCGCAACCTGCAAGCGCAAGAGGAACGGGACTACGCGCAGAACGGGCAAACAGCACAGCCGAACGACAGCACGGCAAACGGCACGGAACGCCCCGCCGCAGCACGCGACACCCTGCAAATAAAACTGTACGGGCGCACAATAGACAAGAACTCAGTAAATGCGCCACAGTACGACGTGTTCAAGGAAAAAGCGAAAGAGCCGTGGTTAGGCGGCGTACTGAAAGACATCATCTTCCATTGACAAATCCCAATAAACGGAATAAGCTCCTTTCACCTCATCAGCCAGCGGCCTTTGTGGAATATCATCGGCACGACAATCTCCTCTTTAAGGCTGTCGCCGAAGTGTAAGACGAGGAAAACGTCGGAGATGCGGACGTGCGACTTCTTGTCGGCAGACACCACGGTGTCGTTGACGAAACGCAGGATCTTGACGCCGTTGACACCTCTGTGCTCATTCTCCATGCGCCCTACGAACATCGAGGCGTTGGCTTCGAGCTGCTCGCGGTAGCCCGGCGGAATGGTGTCGGGCAGATACATTCCACGCACAAAACAGGCGTAATCCTTGGCAAAGAGTGTGTCGTAATACCCCTTTGCGGCCCGCGCGGCTGCGTCGTCGGCCTTCTGTCCGTCAGAACATGAGAAGAAAGACAGGGCGAAACAGATAGATATGAAGAAAAGAAGTTTTCGCATGGAAAGTTTTGTTTAAGGAGTTAAGGTGTTAAATTAACTCCTTAACTCCTAAATTTAACTCTTTTAACCCATAAAGTCATTATTTCTGCCTTATGAATATATTTATCGGCGAGCCTGTAAGTTTCCAGTTGCCGCGTATCTTATTCTCAAGGAAACGCTTGTAAGGCTCTTTGATGTACTGCGGAAGATTTGCGTAGAACACGAACGACGGTATCTGCGTGTTAGGAAGCTGCGAACAGTACTTTATCTTGATGTACTTTCCCTTTATCGATGGTGGCGGATAAGCCTCGATAAGGGGCAGCATCACCTCGTTGAGTTTTGTCGTTCCTATTTTCAACTTGCGGTTCTGGTACACTTCTTTCGCCGTCTCAAGCACCTTGAAAATGCGCTGCTTGGTCAGAGCAGAGGCAAAGACTATGGGGAAGTCTGTGAACGGGGCCATGCGGTTACGTATGGCATTGACGAAGGTGTCGATGGCTTTCTGGCTCTTTTCCTCCACCAAATCCCACTTGTTCACCACCACTACGAGGCTCTTGTTGTTCTTCTGTATAAGCTGAAAGATGTTCATGTCCTGAGCCTCGATGCCGCGGGTGGCGTCTATCATGAGTATGCAGACGTCGCTGTTCTCTATCGCACGGATTGAGCGCATCACGCTGTAGAACTCCAAGTCTTCCGTAACCTTATTCTTTCGACGTATTCCGGCGGTGTCAACAAGGTAGAAGTCGAAGCCGAACTTGTCGTAGCGCGTGTAGATGCTGTCACGCGTCGTGCCTGCAATCTCGGTCACGATGTTGCGGTCTTCACCGATGAATGCGTTGATGATACTGCTCTTACCGGCGTTGGGACGCCCCACGACGGCGAAGCGCGGAATGCCCTCTTCAAGCAGTTCGCCGCTGTCACCCTTGAGTTTGGAGACAACGATGTCGAGCAGGTCGCCCGTGCCGCTGCCGCTCATGCTGCTGATGCAGATGGGGTCGCCAAGCCCTAACTTGTAGAACTCGGCAGCGTCGTACTGCTGTGTGCTGTTGTCTACCTTGTTGGCAACGAGCAACACGGGCAGCTTGGTGCGGCGGAGTATCATGGCCACATCCTCGTCGAGGTCGGTAACGCCCGTGCCCACGTCCACCAGGAAGAGCACTAAGTCGGCCTCCTCGGTGGCCACGATGACCTGCTTGCGTATTTCCTCCTCGAATATGTCGTCAGACTTTACGACCCATCCGCCGGTGTCAACGACTGAAAACTCGCGCCCGTTCCAGTCGCACTTGCCGTATTGACGGTCGCGTGTGGTGCCGGCCACGTCGCTGACGATGGCCTGGCGCGACTTGGTAAGGCGGTTGAAAAGCGTAGACTTACCCACGTTCGGGCGGCCTACTATCGCTACTAAATTTGCCATACTTTACAGAATTAAGAGTTAAGAATTAAGAATTAAGAAAATATGCTTCTTCTTATTCCGGGTCATTAACTCCATGATTGAACTTATTTTGCACAGAGCAAGAAAAAGAACGAAGTAAAAATGCCCAGCAAGGCATATTTTCTTAACTCTTAATTCTTAACTCCTAATTGTCAACTCATTCCGGGTTGTACCCGAAGTTGTCAAGCTCGCGCTTCGAGCTGCGCCAGTCCTTGTCTACCTTGACGAACGTCTCGAGATAGATGGGCTTGCCGAAGAAGCGTTCGAGGGCCTTGCGTGCCTCCGTACTGACGCGCTTCAGAGCCACGCCCTGATGACCTATGATGATGCCCTTCTGCGAGTCGCGCTCCACGTAAATCACCGCGCTGATGTGTATGTGGCGGTCGTCCTCCTTGAACGACTCCACGGCCACCTCTACCGAATAGGGGATTTCCTTGTCATAGTAGAGCAGTATTTTCTCGCGGATAATCTCGCTCACGAAGAAGCGGGCCGGTTTGTCGGTCAGCTGTTCCTTGTCGAAATAGGGCGGAGAGTCGGGCAGCAGCTCCTTGATACGCTTCAGCAGAATGTCCGTGCCGAATTTGTTTTTGGCCGATATGGGCAGTATTTCGGCATTGGGCAGCAGCTTGTGCCAACGTTCAACGAGGTCGCCCAGCTTCTTCTGGTCGCTTTGGTCAATCTTGTTGATGAGCAACAGCACGGGGATGGTCATCTTTGCCACTTTCTCCAAGAAGTCCATGTTCTTCTCCGGGTTCTCCACCACGTCAGTGACATAAAGTAACACGTCTGCATCTTTCAACGCCGACTCAGAGAAAGCGAGCATCGACTCCTGCAACTTATAGTTGGGCTTGAGCACGCCCGGCGTGTCGGAGAACACTATCTGCATATCGTCAGTGTTGACGATGCCCATAATCCTGTGGCGCGTGGTCTGCGCCTTGAACGTGGCAATGCTGATGCGTTCGCCGACGAGCTGGTTCATCAGCGTTGACTTGCCCACGTTGGGGTTGCCCACTATGTTTACAAATCCTGCCTTGTGCATCCTTATATAGTCGTTTGTTTTACGGCGGACGCCGCCACAGGCTGACGTCCGGATAAATATAGTCTGCAAATATACTGATTTTTTTCCGTACCGCAAGCGTTTGCGCACGGCGCGCGCCTGAAAAGCCGACAAAAAGATGTTAAAATGCCAAAGATGCCCTTTTACGACGCGAAAGGGCATCTTTTACAACGCAAGAGGATACCTTTTGCAAGGCGAAAGGGCACATATTGCAAAGAGCCTGACTATTGCGGGTTAGCCTCTACTATCAGAGGCAGATACAGGCAATATTGTAACGCACCATACGTTATAAAAGAAAAGGATGACAAATGAAGATAAGACTATTGCCGATACTTATCACCGCCGCCACGGCAAGCTCGTGCGGACTCGACCCTCACGTCATTACGCCGGAAGACTGGGAAAGCGACGAGCAGACAGCCCTACGCCTGAAATATACGGAAAGGCTGTGCGGCGAATGGGAAAATGCCGACACGACGGAAAACAGCCGTATGTATGAATACGTAAAATTCACTTCAGACGCGCGGGCGGTGCATATAGCAAAGGTTGAATATTGCGACTTCTACAGCACCGGCACGGACGGCAACAAGACATTCCACGCCGGATGGGAGACTGTGCAAGACGACACATTGGACGGGCGTTGGTTCTTTTCAGTCATCGACGGTGACACCACGCTCCACATACCCGGCTGTGGCGAGACCAAGTTTTACGGTATCGACGGCGACACACTGCGCGTCAACATCAGAATGTTTAACAAGTTGGTACGTATCGATACGCCTCAGTCTTTAAGCGAATAAGTCACAGTAGTCACCACGCGCAGCTTCTTGATGTACGGCGTGTTGCCGTCGCGGTCGGTTATGGTGAACTGCCCCTGGCCGGCATCGAGTATCTTGCCAATCTTGCTGTCGCTGTTCTCGGCAAACTGCAGGGCCGTCTGCTCGGCATTCTTGATGGCCTCCTGCATCATCTTGGGTTTCATCTGCTGGAACGAGACATACTCGTAAGTCACGCCGTTGCCGTAGCCACCGTCAACAACGGCCACGCCCTGCTTCAACAGTTCGCCCTGGCGCGCTATGATAGAGCGCACCAACTTGACGTTGCGCGACGTAACGGTAATGGCTGACGTTATGTTGTAACGGTAGTCGTGGTTGTTGGCCCCGTAACGTTCTGCATTCATGTCTACCACGACAGGCGCGTTGACGCTGATTTCGGCATCCTTCACGCCGTTCTGCTTCAAGAACGCCTTGACCTTGGCCGTAGTAGCGTTGATGCGCGAATAAAGGGCGGGCAGGTCGTCGCCTATCTCCTTAGTCAGTATCGGCCACGTCACCTTGTCGGCCTCCACCTCGCGTTCAGACAGCCCCTTAACCGTAACCTTGCGGTCTTTACTCGATATGCTGTCAAGCCCCGACTTAATACACAACCCCAATGCAATGATGCCTATGGCTATCAACGCAGCTTCCTTAATCCTGTTCATAGTGCGAATATTATTGGTTTCAGGCGTAAAGTTATGAAAAAACAGCCGTAAGAACAAACCCGAATTACAAAAAACATCCATTACGGACCAGAAAATACGAAAAAGAGCCGCATCCCGACTGCTCAGGGACACGGCTCTATATGCGTGTGTATGGATTAATCCTTACTTGCCGGCGGCCGCCTGTGCGCCGTCGTAAGCCCATGTGTAATATGAAGCTCCGTGAACGAAGCCGGCACCGAAGGCCGTCATCACGAGGTTGTCACCTTTCTTGAGCAGGTGCTCATATTCCCAAAGGGCAAGCGGAATGGTGGCCGCACTCGTGTTGCCGAAGTGCTCGATGTTCACCATAACCTTCTCCATCGGCAGGTCAAGGCGCTTTGC
>CALUGX010000057.1 GCA_944320285.1 uncultured Prevotella sp. | reverse complement strand
GCCTGCCAAACCTTGTCGTAGAGCAGTTCGCCGTCCTCGCAAACGTAGTTGTGCATAGCCTCGATGTATATGTCGTCGGCATCCTGGAGGATGCGTACTTTCTCGCGTGTGATGTCGCCGAGTATGCGCACGGCCAGACCGGGACCTGGGAACGGATGGCGCTTGATGAGACGTTCGGGCATACCGAGCTGGTAACCCACGCGGCGCACCTCGTCCTTAAACAGCCACTTGAGCGGCTCGCAGAGTTGCAGGTGCATCTCCTTGGGCAGTCCGCCCACGTTGTGATGGCTCTTTATGACCATGCCCGTGATGCTGAGACTCTCTATGCGGTCAGGATAGATGGTGCCCTGTGCCAGCCACTTTGCGTCGGTTATCTTCTTAGCCTCGGCGTTGAACACCTCAACGAAGTCGCGACCGATGATTTTGCGCTTCTGTTCCGGGTCGGTGACGCCTTCCAAATCTTTGAAGAACTTGTCGCTGGCGTCTACGCCGATTACGTTCAGGCCGAGGCCCTTGTATGCCTCCATGACCTTGGCGAACTCGTTTTTACGCAGCATACCGTGGTCTACGAAGATGCACGTAAGGTTCGAGCCTATGGCGCGATTGAGCAGCGTTGCGCATACGGAAGAGTCAACACCGCCGCTGAGACCGAGTATTACGCGGTCTTGGCCGAGCTGCTCTTTCAGCTCCTGCACCGTTGTCTCAACGAACGAGGCCGCGCTCCACTCCTGGCGGCTGCCGCAGATGTCAACAACGAAATTCTGCAAGAGCTGCTTGCCTTGCTCCGTATGGAACACTTCGGGATGGAACTGCACCGCCCAAAGGGGCTGCTCCGTGCTGGCGTAAGCAGCGAACTTGACGTCGGCAGTAGATGCAATGGCGCGGCAGTCGGCGGGTAAAGCCGTGATGGTGTCGCCGTGGCTCATCCACACCTGTGAGTTTTCCTTGAAGCCTTTGAACAGCGGATTCTCTGCGTCGAACTGCGTAAGGTGCGCCCGTCCGTACTCACGAGTATTGGTCTTTTCAACCTTTCCGCCACCCTGCGAGGCTATGAACTGCGCTCCGTAGCATATACCGAGCACGGGCAGACGGCCTACGAACCGGCCGAGGTCTGTCTTGAAGGCCTCCGGGTCGTGCACGGAGTAAGGCGAACCGCTGAGGATTACGCCGATGACATCGCTGTCGTCCTGCGGATACTTGTTGTAAGGCAGGATTTCGCAAAACGTATCAAGCTCGCGCACGCGGCGGCCGATGAGCTGCGTCGTCTGCGAACCGAAGTCGAGAATGATGATTTTCTGCATTGTATATTTTATTGGTAGTTAAAGGAGTTAAAAGGAGTTATCGCTCGTTCCACTCGCTAAGGAATTAAGGCAATGGCTTTTTCAGTTGACAAGCAACAAATTAAATGTCGACAAGGAGATTTGCCCCGTTATTCGTTGACTATTTCCTTCGCCTGTATAAATTCTTTTGCAAAAGTACAACATTTTTTTAATGTATCACTATAATACACTGACTTATTGAGCGAAAACGCATCACCAAACATCCAAAGGCGCACCACTGCCAAACCGTTAACTCAGCTCCCGCTTTGCAAAAGACGGCAAAACGCGCCGTAAAAGGGCACTAATTACAAAGCAAAAGGGCACTAATTACAACGCAAAAGGACACTAATTACAACGCAAAAGGGCATCTTTCAGCGCGCGAAAGATGCCCTTTTGCTAAATAACTGACAACCAGACGGTTAGCGTTACGCCAAAACAGGTCAGCCGTTGGCCGCAATGAAGCGTTCCGCCTCGGCCAATGTGTCGAGCTTGCCGACGTCAAGCAAGCGGAGGTCGGGCTTCAGACAGCCCTTTATTACAGCCCCACTGCACACTTTAAGGTAAAAATCTATTATTCCGAACTTGTCGGGGAAACCGTCCATCAACGGGAACAGATGCGGCGAAAAGACATGGATGCCGCTGAAAGCGTACATCTTGCACATAGAAACATCAAGGCCTTTGTACGGGCTTTTCACTTCTCCCGTCTCAATGTTCGTCCAACCAACGAGACGCATTTCATCGTTAAACAGCAGATAACGCTTGGTTTTACGCTCGCTTACAAGCAGCGTGGCATCACAGTCTTTGCTGTTTTCATAAAGCCAACGCAGGTCTACGTTACTTAATATGTCAACGTTGTGGATGAGGATTGGGGCGTCGGGAACAAACAACGGAGCGGCCTTCTTCAGTCCGCCACCAGTGTCGAGGAGCTTCGATGACTCGTCACTGATGCTTACGTCGATACCGAAATTAGCGTTCTCCTGCAGATAATCAACAACTTGCCGGGCAAAATGGTGCACGTTGACGACTATGCGTTCCGCGCCCGACGCCTTCAACTTGCCTATCACGTGCTCTATAAGCGGCTTGCCGCCGACGGGCACAAGGGCTTTCGGCATAGTGTCCGTTAGCGGTTTCAGGCGCGTGCCGAGCCCGGCGGCGAATATCATTGCTTGCATGGTGTCAATTTGTTTTCTTTGCTTCAAGTATTGAAGATATGCCTTGCTCACGGTGGACGATGCGCACCTCGACGCCGAACTTCTTGTTAAGATGTTCCGCCAAGTGCTGTGCGGCGTAGACGCTGCGATGCTGACCACCCGTACATCCGAAGCTGAACATAAGACTCGTGAACCCTCGCTGGATGTAACGGCGCACGTGAACGTCGGCCAGTTTGTAGATGCTTTCAAGGAAAGTGAGTATCTCGCCGTCATCTTCAAGGAAACGGATGACCGGCTCGTCAAGGCCTGTCAGCTTCTTATACGGCTCATAACGCCCTGGATTGTGCGTTCCGCGACAATCAAACACATATCCGCCGCCGTTGCCGCTCTCGTCTTCAGGTATGCCCTTGTGGAACGAGAAGCTGAAGACACGCACTACGAGAGGCCCTTTGTTGTCATACTTCGAGAACGTAGCCGGACCGTCTGACGGATGGGCGGTGTACACTTTGCTGTCAGTCGTCTTGAAACCGTCGGCACGCGTCAACGCCGGTTCTTCTATCCGGGCAAACTGTGGCAGCTCTGTCAGGCGGCGCAACACGTCAATCAAATAAGGATAAGGGAACACGTCGAGTTTCAGCAGTTCACGGAGGTTCTGCATGGCAGGCGGTATGCTGTCAAGAAAATGCCTCTTCCGCTCAAAGTATCCGCGGAAGCCGTAAGCGCCAAGCACCTGCAACGTGCGGAACAACACGAACAAACTAAGACGCTCAACGAAATGGCGAACCGACGGAACTTCGGTGTATAGCTTCAATGAATTATAGTATTCATATACAAGTTCGCGCCTCAACTTGTATGGATATTTTGCGGACGCCTGCCAAAGGAACGACGCCAAATCATAATAATACGGCCCCTTGCGCCCTCCCTGGTAATCAATGAAATAAGGACGGCCGGCGGCATCAAGCATCACATTGCGCGCTTGGAAGTCTCGATACATGAAGCTGTCAGCTTTCTCGGACACAAGATCTTTGGCAAAAAGGCGGAAATTAGCTTCCAACTTCAACTCATGGAAGTCAAGTTCCGTAGGTTTCAAGAAGCAATATTTAAAATAATTGAGGTCGAAGAGTACGCAGTCCTCATCGAACACGGGCTGCGGATAACAATTAGTCCAGTCCAAGCCACGTGCGCCGCGTATCTGGATATTCGGCAATTCGCGTATCGTATTCACGAGCAATCGTTTCTCATGCTGGTTGTACCTGCCGCCCGCAGCACGTCCACCGCTTATCGCCCCGAAAAGCGACATACGCCCAAGGTCTTCCTGCAAGTATCGAAGTTTGTCGTCTGCCACGGCAAGAATATGCGGCACCGGCAGTTGCCTACGCCTGAAATGCTCGGATAAATAAACGAAAGCATGGTTCTCGTCACGGCTCGTGCCTATCACGCCTATTACTGACACACCGTCAACGCCCGTCATGCGGAAATACTGTCGGTTACTGCCTGCACCGTCGAGCCGCTCCACCCCGGATGGTACCGAGCCGCTCCATGACTTATATAAATCCAATAACTTCTGCATACGTCACAATAAGATGTCATCATCGTCGCCGCCACGCTTCTTACGTTCATACTCGGCGAGCAACCTGTCAACAAGTATCAGCAACAGCATTATGCCAAGCGACATCAGCCACGAGTCAGTAATAACCAGCAACCCGGCCGAAACCACGATGTACAACGCCCATTGCCACCATTTTATCTTATATTTGTTTACGTCCATACAATCAAAATATTTGCTTCGACGCTGCGCGCCATCAACATGATAATGCAAATCGAGCGAAGTATAAAATAAAAGTAAGCGAAGCGTATTTTTGTTTTTACTTCCGAGATGCAGTTTATTTTATCATCTGCAAAGGTAATGTAAAAATCCGATTAAGAGAAGAGAATAAAAGTATTATTCATATAAACACAAAAAAATCGCATATCCTCACGACATACGATTTTCAAAAAACAAACTACTTAAAAACTAATCTACTAAAACAAATCAAAAAAATATCTACTTTAGGATCTATCTCCATCATGTATCAATCTTTCTGTTGCAAAGATATTGCATTTATGCCAACTATCAAATTTTTTAGGCAAGAAAAATCGCATCAAATGTCTTAAAAATATAAAAATGAGGGGAAAAGCCATCGCCGCCCCTCATTTTTGTTATCTATGGTTTGCAAATTACATCATTCCGCCCATTCCGGGGTTACCCATCGGCATAGCCGGTTTCTCTTCCGGTTTGTCAACAATCAGACACTCCGTGGTGAGGAACATTCCGGCGATTGAAGCGGCGTTCTCAAGAGCCACACGGGCTACCTTGGCAGGATCTATCACGCCGGCCTTACGCATATCTTCATAAACGTCGGTACGTGCATTGTAACCAAAGTCGCCTTCTCCTTCACGAACCTTCTGCACTACCACAGCTCCTTCACCGCCGGCATTGGTTACAATCTGGCGGAGCGGCTCTTCTATGGCACGGACTACGATATTGATACCGGTCTGCTCATCAGCATTGTCACCCTTGAGGTCTTTCAATGCGTCAAGCGCACGGATATAAGTCGTACCGCCTCCGGCAACCACTCCTTCCTCGATGGCTGCACGTGTAGCGCAGAGTGCATCGTCAACGCGGTCTTTCTTTTCCTTCATCTCCACTTCGCTGTTTGCACCTACATAGAGAACGGCAACACCGCCTGAAATCTTAGCCAAACGCTCCTGAAATTTCTCCTTGTCGTATGAGCTTGTAGTGTTGGTAATCTCATTCTTTATCTGTGCCACGCGGTCTGCGATGCACTGCTTGTCACCGGCACCGTTGACGATAGTGGTGTTGTCTTTTGTAACGGTAACTTTTTCACAAGTACCGAGCATTTCGAGAGTAGCCTGTTCGAGCTTCAATCCCTTCTCTTCGCTGATGACTACGCCACCCGTAAGTATAGCGATGTCTTCGAGCATAGCCTTGCGGCGGTCGCCGAAGCCGGGAGCCTTAACTGCGCAAATCTTCAATCCGCCGCGCAGACGGTTGACAACGAGCGTTGTAAGAGCCTCAGAATCAACATCCTCGGCGATGACGAGCAGCGGGCGTCCGCTCTCTGCTGCAGGCTGAAGGATAGGCAAGAAGTCCTTGATGTTGCTAATCTTCTTGTCGTAGATGAGGATGTACGGGTTCTCCATTACGCACTCCATTTTGTCAGCGTCGGTTACGAAGTAGCCGCTGAGGTAGCCGCGGTCGAACTGCATACCCTCTACCACGTTGATGTGTGTGTCGCGGCTCTTGCTTTCCTCTATCGTGATAACGCCGTCCTTACTTACCTTGCGCATGGCGTCGGCGATGAGCTTACCAATTTCAGGGTCATTGTTGGCACTGACAGTAGCCACCTGTTCTATCTTGTCATAGTTGTCGTCCACCTTCTCAGCATGGTCCTTGATGTAATCTACAACGGCGGCAACAGCCTTGTCGATACCACGCTTCAGATCCATCGGGTTGGCACCGGCGGTTACGTTCTTCAAACCTACATTGACGATGCTCTGCGCCAGGATGGTAGCCGTAGTGGTTCCGTCGCCGGCGTCGTCGCCAGTCTTGCTGGCCACGCTCTTAACGAGCTGCGCACCTGTGTTCTCGAAGCGGTCTTCAAGCTCTATTTCCTTGGCTACCGTAACACCGTCCTTGGTTATCTGGGGGGCACCGAATTTCTTTTCGATGATGACGTTACGTCCTTTCGGACCGAGTGTCACTTTCACTGCGTTTGCCAACTGGTCAACACCCTTCTTGAGCAAGTCGCGGGCGTCTACATTATATTTTATTTCCTTTGCCATGATGTTTTAAATTTTAGTAGTTAAAGGAGTTAAAGCAGTTATCGCTCACTTCGTTCACTAAGGAGTTAAGACAATAACCGTAGTCCTTAATCCCTTCAACCGTATATTTTTTACCTTTTTATCGTTTTACCTTTTTACTTTTCGATTATTGCGAGCACATCGCTCTGGCGCATCATCAAGTATTTCTCGCCCTCGAATTCGAGTTCCGTGCCTGAATACTTGCCATAAAGCACTTCGTCACCGGCCTTCAGCACCATCTCTTCGTCCTTGGTGCCATTGCCCGTAGCTATCACCTTGCCGTGTAAAGGTTTCTCTTTTGCCGTATCAGGAATGATGATACCACCAATCTTTTCTTCTGCAGGTGCCGGCTGTACCAGCACTCTGTCTGCCAATGGTTTAATGTTCATAGTTGTTATTGTTTTAAATGTTTATATACTTTTGCCGTATGCACTTATGGCGTGCATCTGCCAACATCATAGCGAAAAGCGTGCCAAAAGTCGTGCTGACAGTTTTGGCACGTCATAACTGACAAAAATGTCACAAAGTCAGACAACAACGACACATCCAACCGGTCAGGAACACAGTTGCAGCCGACTTCACAGCCGGCCGCAACTGTAATCATACAAAAACATTATGAATTTTATTTTGCGAACAAGATTTTATTTCATTGAAGTTTATCCGTTATTTTTCATGGTGTTACGGTTATTTGGTTGTCCGGTTAAGGCTTTTCGGTTACGCCACAAAAGCTCCGATGTCACTGCGCCTGCTTGCAGCTGCGGCACTTACGCTCACAGTAGCGTTCACACTGTGCACAGATGTCATACCCTAACATGGCACCGAGAATGAAGTCTTCTTCGGGCGAAAGCATATTGAGCGGGCGCGTCAACATCAGGCGCACGGCGTCAATACATTCTGGCCGTCCGAAAAAGAGGTTGACGCGGTCGTTGCCGACAGGCTGCAGGACATAGCCGATGTTTTGCCTTCGCAAGCGCGCCGTAGCGTAGTCTTCGTACTTTTTGTTAAACGTGAACAACACCATCCTGCGCACGCCTTTCTTGTACTCGTATATATGGTTCATTAGAACTTTCATGTCGGGAGGCAAAATCTCGGTTTGCATAAGCTGAAGTTTTACGGTTGTTAATCGGTAACTTTACTTTTCACATAATCGTGTTTTTATTCCCTATTTTCGGCCTGTACCACTGCCGCCGCTTGCCACGCAGCCCGTGCTACGTCCTCGCGCCGAACAGGGGGACAGGCTCAAAAACAGTTATAAAAATAGATGTGGGAAAAAGTTTTAATTTATTTCAAAGAGAGTCTTTTATGTTTTCAATCCATGCGTCGATGCGCGCGTCGGTCTTGTCGTCCTCGTTCACATCGTCAAGAGCCAGTCCTACAAAGCGCCCGTCCGTCACGGCGGCCGAGTCGTCGAAGTTGTAACCGTCCGTAGGCACAGAGCCTACGAACCTTGCGCCGCTATCTTTCAGGGCGTCGTAGATCTCGCCCATTGCCGCGCAGAACGTGTCGCCGTATGACTCGCTGTCGCCGCAACCGAACAAGGCTACGGTCTTACCTGAAAGGTCTGCACCCTTCAGCTTCTCCAAACCGTCATACCAGTCGTCCTGAAGTTCGCCCGCTCCCCATGTAGAAGTGCCGAGCAGGATGTTCGCGTAACCGCCAACGGTGTCGGCTGAGATATTTGCCACATCATACACATCGGCGTCGGCTACGCCGAGCTTGTTTGCTATCTTCCCGGCGATGGCCTGGCAAGTGCCTGTGGAAGAGCCGTAGATTATGCACGTCTTATTCATTTTCCTTTACCTTTTTATTCTTTGTCTTACGGTTGCAAAGATAGCGCAACCCGGCATAACGTGCAATACTCAAAAATAGGGTTTCGTCAGATACCTGAAAGTAGGTACGCAAAAAGCCGCCGGCTCGCAATGAGCCGGCGGCCTTTTCATTATGGATAAGAATTTACTTTACCAAGCCACGGTTGTTGAACGTTGCGTTCAGCAACATCACATACTTACGGAACTGATCCTCGGTGAGCACGTAGCGCATATACTTAAGGTCTTTCTGTACGGCCTTCTTTACCATGAGTTCACGCTCGTCGGCATTGGCTCCGGCAGCGTTCATCATGTCAGCGCAGAAGGATGTGTGGATGTCCTGCACCGCCTCTGCCTGGTCTGTAGAGAGTCCCAAGCAGTCAGCCAGCCTTCCGTAATTAACTGCCATGTTGTACGCGCTCGCGTTCTCAACACTGTTCAAGTTCTCGTTCTCAGCGAATGTCATAGTCATGCTGAGCACAGCTACGACGGTTAAAAACAATCTTTTCATAATCCTTAAAATTTACTTTTTACCTTGGGCCTTGGTATATTCGTCACGAATTGCCGCCGCCCGTCATCTTTTTAATTAACTCTATTTGTCTTTCGACGGTGCAAAGATACGACCAAATTTCATTTGTTGGTGCGAAAATATCACACTGTTTGCGTTAACAGCTTGCTTTTTTGACTTAAATCAATATTTAAGCTACGATTTGTCACGAAACGTAACATCCCTGTAACCTGAGTGCAATATGCCCGGAGGCCACCGCCCCCACATTATATTATAAGGGCCACAACTGCGCTTGCCGGACCGTCGCCACGCGGGAACGAGCCAAGCCGCAATCGCTTGTATATCAGGCAGTTGCAGGCAGCCATGCAAAAGGTGCCCTTTCAGCGCGTAAAAGGTATCCTTTCGGCGTGCAATATGTGCCCTTTCGCAATGCGTTTGGTGCCCTTTTACATTACCCCCTAATCCCAAGCACCTAACTTCCTGTACGGGGCGCCGTCAGGCGCGCTCCATTTGGCGGCGTATCCACTCCATTATCACGCCCACGACATATCCCTGCTCCGTCTCCGTAAGCCCGCGCCCGGCCGGTATGCCGTGCCATTTGGCCAGGCATCCGCGGCAGCAACAGCCCGTGGCGTGCTGCGCTATGAAGACGGGATGGCCGCGCATTGGCGTCTGCCGCCCGTCGTTAGGCGGTGTGGCGGGCGCAAGGCGGCGGTGCACGAAATCCTCGGCGTGGCGGCGAATTACGGCCATACCCTTATCGCAGACATACTCAACGTCTCTCGACTTCAAGTGAAAACCGCTGCGGAAGGCCGACTGCGACAGTCTCTCAAACAAGTCGCCGAAATCATATTGCACCGTTTCGTCCACTTTTTCCCCACGCCCGAAGTCCTCGTCGGCAAAAAGGTCACCCACAAAACAGTCCCCGTGACTATCTGTTTTCCTCATTTTACCCATATCCATGATACTTGTATGCAAAGTAAACATATTTCGGCAAAAGAAGAAAGCAGTAGCGGAAAAAGTGGCGGAAATGTACGTAAAACATAAAAATGCTTTTCACTCATCCGTCTTGTCATCAGGCATTGCTGTCATGTTGTGATGCGGCCTTTACAGGTTTTTCGCCAAACGATATGCCGGGTGATGCCGCAAATTCCGGTATTCCGTACATCTTCTCCTTGAAAAACACACCAAAATTCTTAGATTTCAACTTATTTTCTTACCTTTGCTGAATACAACAAAAACAGCAAAAGCTATGGAAGAGATACTTAATATGCACTTTTTCGGCGTATCGGTGCGCTGGTTCGTAGTGTTCGCCATCAAGGGAGTTATCATCTACCTGTTCGTCCGCTTGCTGACGGGCATCACGAAATACCTGTTCTACCGCTCCATGCACAAGCAGGGGAAGATTGTGCTCGACGAGACAAAGGTCAGCTTCATGCGCCGCATCATCGTCACCGCCATATATATTATAGGTATAGCGGCTTTCCTCTCGCTAATTCCGGGCATGGAGAAGGTGAGCAACTCCATACTCGCCAGTGCCGGCATCATGGCCGCCGCCGTAGGCTTGGCGTCGCAAGACGCACTGTCAAACGTCATCGGCGGTATGTTCATAATCTTCTCGCAGCCATTCAAGCTGGGCGACTTCGTAGAGATTGACAGCACCGTCAAGGGCACCGTGACGGAAATAACGCTGCGCCACACCGTGATACGCGACGCTGAAAACCGCATGATACTAATCCCGAACAACAAGATTAACTCAAGCACCATCATAAATTCGTCTTACGGAGACACGGCCACCTGTGCCTTCGTGGAGGTAGGCGTGTCATATACGGCCGACCTGGACCACGCCATCGCCACGATGCGCGACGAGATAATGAAGCATCCGCTGCTAATCGACCACCGCACCGAAACCGACAAACAAAACAACGTGCCGCAGGTAATAATCCGCGTGACCAACCTCGGCGACTCGGCCATAACGCTGCGGGCGTGGGCGTGGGCGGCAAGCGCAGGCAACGCCTTCACTATGAAATGCGACCTGCTGAAGACCGTGAAGGAGCGCTTCGACGCCGAGAACATCGAGATACCGTACCCGTACATAAACGTAGTAAAGGCTTGACCGTAAACCGGCAAGCTACGTTCAACACCATGACCAAGGCATACACATACCGCAAGGCGACACTGGCGGACATCACAGAGCTAAAAGAACTGTTCACGCAGACCGTGCTGACCGTGAACAGAAAAGACTATACCGACGAGGAAGTTGCCGACTGGGCAGCGTGCGGCGACAGCGACACACACTGGGAAGAATTGATAAGCAACCTGCACTTCATCGTCGCCACTGCCCCGGACGGCACGATAACGGGCCTTGCGGCGATACGAGACGACGGCTATCTTCACTCACTTTTCGTGCACAAGGACCATCAGCGCAAAGGCATTGCGACATACCTGCTGGCAATGATTGAACAGTATGCCACGGATAACGGCCTCTGCAAGATAACGACCGAGGCAAGCATCACGGCACAGCCTTTCTTCAAAAAACATGGATATGCAACGCTGGCGGAACAAAAAGCACGGGCAAAGACCATCTGTATGACCAACTACAAGATGGCGAAAACGCTCTGCCAACGACCGGGAACGTTATCATCACGCAGGTTGGTGCTCAGAAGGTGGAAGGAAAGTGATGCCGAAACACTTTACCTTTACGCTAAAGACCCGGCCGTAGGACCCATTGCCGGATGGGCACCCCATAAGTCACAAGCCGACAGTCTGGAAACAATACGCACCGTGTTTTCCGCGCCCGAAACTTACGCCGTTGTCCTGAAAGGCACCGACAGGCCAATAGGATGCGCCGGCATAATAACTGGAGACAATATGCACATAAGCCCAACGGGTGCAGAGGAGGCAGAAATAGGCTATTGGATTGGCCGTCCACATTGGGGGAACGGCTTTGCCACCGAGACCACAGCAACGCTCCTTCGCCGTTGTTTCGACACGTTATCCATGAAAACTGTATGGTGCGCATACTACGACGGCAACTTACGCTCGCGGCGCGTTATGGATAAATGCGGCTTCAACTACCACCACACAAACGTCGGCACGGTGTCGCCGCTTGGCGACTTGCGCACGGAACACTTCATGAAAATAACCAAAGAGGAATGGGAAACCGCGCAACGGAACCGTCACATACAGTCATGAAACGACAGGACAAGCCGCTTTCACCGGCTATGAACATACATCCTTATAGGCACGTTGCAGCCCTCGTCGCTAACCATACACAAAAACTTCCAGCCATAACGCTCATAAAATGACGTATGGTCGGTCACGAGATAAAGCGTATCAAAGCCTCTCTCCGCCATATCACGACAAGCGAACTCCAACAGGCGGCCGGCAATTCCACGGTTGCGAAACGCCTTTTCTACATACAGCGCACACACGTTCGGCGACAGATCTTTCCTGTCATGGAAGTCGTTTTCTATCACTCCGAGGCCGCCGACAATGGCCTCACCGCACATGGCCACATACCACTGCGGCACCGGACTGCCGCCGGCAATGCACTCTCCTATGCTCGAAGCATATTCATCTTCGGGTATATTCCACTTTTCATGGAACCATTCCGCAGCCTCGCCAAGCAACCAGGGCCTGTCACAAACGTTAATGATGCCACATTCCCATGATTCCATAGCCTTGGCCTCAACGGTTTTTACGAACCGTTCCTTGCCGTCACAATAAGCCTCTATGTCGTAAGGATACATCGCTGCAAGGCGTATTTTCAATGCCGCATAATCATCACAGGCATCTCCATACGTACGCAGATAGTCACGAAAGGCGAGATGGCGACAGACATTATACACGTCGCTTTCTTCAAACACGTGCACCTGGTGCGTGCGCTCATCGCCTCCCTTACGCAAATAACGCCTGCCGGCAATACCGAACTCACCCATATATTCATATCCGTGCCTGACAAACTCCTCTGCCCGGAGGTCTACATCGGCAAGGCTCTTGACTACGGGCATGATGTCAATCACAGGCTTAGCGCAAGCCCCGGAACCGCCGTGCTGCCGATATGGTTAACGGCGACACAGTTAGCACCGAGTATCCTGCGGATGACAGCTGCTTCGCATTCAAACATACGCTGCCATTCAGGGTCGTATTCTACGACAGTCAGATGTTGGGTTCAGTAGATTTTTAGTGGGGATATGCATATAGTTTTGCAATACGGAATAAGAAGAACTTCTTATCAGCAA
>CALUGX010000056.1 GCA_944320285.1 uncultured Prevotella sp. | reverse complement strand
CCTGTCGGCATGACTTTGGAGGAGTCGAAGAAAATGATGGCCGATGACCCGGATGAGTTCCGCAATCGTGTGCAGGCTTCGTTGCGCCGACAAGTGACTGCAATTAACAAGCTGTCGGGATGCGGAATGTACTTCTTTGATTACGGCAACGCCTTCCTTCTCCAGTCAGAACGCGCCGGCGCTGACATCATGGGAGCAGACGGCAAGTTCCGTTATCCGTCATACGTACAGGACATCATGGGCCCGATGTTCTTCGATTACGGTTTCGGCCCGTTCCGTTGGGTATGTACTTCTGGAGACCCGAAGGATCTCGATACGACAGACCGCATAGCGGCCGAGGTGTTGGAGGAAATCAAGAAGACTGCTCCCGACGAGATAATAGGCCAGATGGACGACAACATCCATTGGATAAAAGAAGCAGGAAGGAACCATCTTGTGGTAGGTTCGCAGGCACGAATACTTTATGCCGACGCCGAGGGTCGTACCAAAATCGCCCTCGCTTTCAATGAGGCTATCAAGAGTGGGGAAATAACACGCCCCGTAGTTCTTGGCCGCGACCATCACGATGTGTCCGGGACTGACTCGCCGTTCCGCGAGACAAGCAACATCTACGACGGCTCGCAATTCTGTGCGGATATGGCCGTGCAGAACGTAATAGGCGACTCTTTCCGCGGCGCAACGTGGGTTTCGTTGCATAACGGCGGCGGAGTAGGATGGGGAGAAGTCATCAACGGAGGTTTCGGAATGGTTATCGACGGTGGTGAAGACAGTGCCCGCCATATACGTGAGATGCTTTTCTGGGACGTGAACAACGGCATTGCACGCCGCAGCTGGGCGCGTAACGAAGGTTCTATGCACAGCATAGTGCGTGAAATGGAACGCACACCGGGACTTAAAGTCACTATGCCGAACCTGGTGGATGACTCCATCCTGGAGAATTTATAGAATGAAAAGAATTTATAGAAGTTAAAGCCAAATGCTTTGTATAGGGGGAAACCGACAATAGTAACGGCTTTAACTTCTTAGTGAACGTAGTGAACGATAACTTCTTTAACTACTTTATTTCTAAAATATAATACGAAGAATGAATATTCACCAAATATCAGCCGAACACTTGACAATCGAACGTATCGGCGAAATAATCAAAAACGGTTATAAAATAGAGTTGAGTGACGACGCAAAGCAGCGGATTGTACGTTGTCGCGAGTATCTTGACAAGAAAATCGCTGAGACGAAGGCTCCTATTTACGGGGTTACCACGGGTTTCGGTTCGCTCTGCAATGTGTCAATCGGCAAGGATCATCTGGCTCAGTTGCAGATTAACTTGATGATGTCACACGCTTGTGGTACCGGCGACCGTGTGCCCAACGAGATAGTCAAGATAATGATACTTTTGAAAATACAGTCGCTCAGTTACGGATATTCAGGTTGCAAGCTCGACACAGTGGAGCGTCTTGTTGATTTCTTCAATAACGACGTTTATCCGATTGTTTATATGCAAGGCTCTCTTGGAGCGTCGGGCGACCTTGTGCCGCTGGCCCATATGTCGTTGCCCCTTGTCGGATTGGGCGAGGTAGAGTATAAAGGCAAGGTTATGACAGGTGCGGAGGTGCTTAGGAAAAACGGTTGGAAACCAATCCAGTTGGCATCGAAAGAAGGTCTTGCGCTGCTTAACGGCACGCAGAACATGAGCGCATTTGCAGTATGGGCGATACTTAACAGTCAGCGGCTGAGTGACTGGGCCGACATCATAGCCGCCATGTCGCTTGACGCTTATTGTGGACTTGTAGAGCCTTTTACCGACGCAGTGCATCAGGTCCGTCCGCACAAGGGACAGATTGATACCGCAAAGCGTATGCGTGAACTGCTTGAAGGCAGCGAGATTGTTGATAAACCTAAGTCATACGTACAAGACCCGTACTCTTTCCGTTGCATTCCGCAGGTGCACGGAGCGATGAAAGACACGCTCGCATACGTGCGTTCTGTCATAGATACGGAGATTAACTCTGCAACAGACAACCCCACCGTCTGCCCCGACGAAGACCTTGTAATTTCGGCCGGAAACTTCCACGGCGAGCCGATAGCGTTGCCTATGGACTTCCTTGCCATCGCCGTTAGTGAGCTTGCCAACATATCAGAACGTCGTATCTATAAACTTGTTTCCGGCACGCGCGGTCTGCCGAGTTTCCTTGTTGCCAATCCGGGTGTCAACAGCGGTTTTATGATAACGCAATATACTGCGGCGTCGGTTGTAAGCCTGAACAAGAGCCTTTGCACTCCGTCTTCGGTAGACAGCATACCGTCAAGCCAGGGACAGGAAGACCATGTAAGCATGGGTGCGAATGCAGCATTGAAATTATACAAGGTGGTGCTCAACACGGAGCGTGTACTCGCCATCGAACTGTTCAACGCCGCCCAAGCGCTTGAGTTCCGCCGCCCGTTGAAGTCGTCACCGGCCATACAACGTGTATTCAAGGCTTATCGCGAGGTGGTGCCGTTCATTGTAAACGATGAGGTGATGTATCCTTACATTAAACATTCGATTGATTATTTGGAGAATAATGCGCCAGCTTGTAACTAACATAAAAACCCTCGCCGGTATATCCGGCGAGGAAGTATTACGCCTACAGGGAGCCGAGATGAGGAGTCTCGAAACAATCAACGATGCTTGGCTTCTTATTGAGGATGGTAAAATTTCAGCCTTCGGAAGCATGACAGAAATGCCTTCCGGAGGCTTTATTGTTGACAATGAAATTGACGCACAGGGCGGAATTGTGCTCCCGTCGTGGTGCGACCCCCATACGCATATTGTCTATGCAGGCAGCCGCGAGGGTGAGTTTGTAGATAAAATAACGGGTCTGAGTTACGCAGAAATAGCCCGGCGAGGCGGCGGAATACTCAACTCGGCCGACCTGCTGCACACCCTAAGCGAGGACGAACTCTACCGTCAGGCGATGCTCAGGGTGCATGAAATAATGCGCAAGGGCACCGGCTGTGTGGAGATAAAGAGCGGTTACGGCCTGAATACGGCTGACGAGCTGAAGATGTTGCGCGTAATCAGGCGGATAAAAGAGAGCGTGCCGATGCGTGTGGTATCAACGTTTCTCGGTGCGCACGCCGTAGGCCGCCAATACAGCCATGCCGAATACGTGAATCTTATTGTCTCTGAAATGCTGCCGGAGGTTGGCCGTGAAGGGTTGGCCGACTATGTTGACGTGTTCTGCGACGAAGGTTTCTTCACGCCGGAAGACACAGACCGCATACTCGAAGCTGCCGCGCGGTGGGGCCTGAAGCCCAAAATCCACGTGGACGAGCTTGCCGCCACGGGCGGACTTCCCGTTGCCGTAAGGCATGGTGCGCTGTCGGTAGATCATTTGGAGAATATGCCCGAAAGCGAGTTCGGCGTTTTGAAGAACAGCACTACGATGCCGACCGTCCTGCCTGGCACGTCGTTCTTTCTGAATATGCCATACGCCCCGGCGCGCAAGATGATAGATTACGGACTCGGAGTGGCAGTGGCCAGCGATTACAATCCCGGCTCAACGCCCTCCGGCGACATGAAGTTTGTAGTGTCGCTTGCCTGCATCAAGATGCGACTTCTGCCGCAGGAGGCCGTCAATGCCGCCACGCTCAATGCCGCTTATGCAATGGGAATGAGCTGCGATTACGGTTCGATTACGCCGGGTAAGGTCGCCAATTTCTTCATAACCGAACCAATACCGTCAATAGACTATATCCCTTATGCTTATACGTCGCCCGTTGTCAAGCGTGTGTTCCTTGGCGGGGTGGAGGTCTCGTAATTTGCCGGAATTGTGAAAGTTGGGCCGGATGCAAAACAGATGTCTGGGAAACGGGCGAATCTTTTTTACATCTGCGCGAAACGGCATAAATTCATTTCACAATGCAACGTGGAAAAGCGCGTTTGCAAAAGGGCATCTTTTACGTTGTAAAAGGTGCCCTTTTGCATTGCGTTTTGCGGCATATTGGAAAAAACCGCTGGTTTTGAGGCGTGGCTAATCCGCAGGCGAGCCATACCTTGACCGCATCGTTTTGTCATTATTTGAGGAAGTTACTCGCTTTATCAGGCGTCACGGCCCCGTGTTCGGCAGGTTTCCAGGAATGAAGAAATAAAACATCAAAATAAATTTTGCCGTTAACGGGAAAAGTAGTAACTTTGCAGCCCGAAAGCATTTGATGCAATCAAGTAAATTAACATTCAATTTATAATAACAAGATGAAAAAAGGTATCCATCCCGAAAACTATCGCCCCGTCGTATTCAAGGATATGTCCAACGGCGATATGTTCCTTACACGTTCTACCTGCAAGACAACAGAGACGGTAGAATTTGAAGGTGAAACTTACCCTGTGGTAAAAGTCGAAATCTCGAACACGTCACACCCGTTCTATACGGGCAAGAGCAAGCTCGTTGACTCTGCGGGCCGCGTAGACAAGTTCATGAACCGCTACGGTAAGGTGCGTAAATAATATATCTCAACATATATTACCATCCTACAGAATGCGTTTGGGCGTAGTCGCATATACGTCTAACCGCATTTTTTTTGTATCATTATGTGTCCTACTAAAATGAAAGCAATCAAAACATACAGGTATTTCACTCTTTTGCTGCTTACGCTGGCCGCATTTACGTTGGCCGCTTGCGGCAGTGACGACGATGAAGGCGGCCTGCAGCAAGGCGGCCCTAACACCAATGTCAATGTGGCCACGACCGACCAAGCCGTGCTGCGTTTGGAGTTTCCAAGACTGAAAGGTGGGGACAGTAAAGTGATAGTCTACCGCACGGCTTCAAGCAAATATGATAAAGACCGTGTGAATTACGCCGTGGAATGGGACTGCGGAAAGAAGTCGCAACGCTGGTCGTGTTATCAGTTACACCAAGGATACACGGGTAATAATGACAGGGTTACAGGTGGAAAGTATTACAACGACACTGAAAACTTAGCCTCCGGCGAATATTATGCCACGGATTACATTCGCAATTCCGGTTATCAGCACGGACATATCTGCCCGAATGCTGACAGGAAATATTCTTACGACGCCAATTATCAGACGTTCTACATGACAAATATGCAGCCTCAATATCCTAAGTTTAACGGCTATTCAAACACCGGGAGCGACCAAGGCGAAGGCCTTTGGGTGAGAATGGAAAACCAGGTAAGGGACTGGGTGCCGCGCAAGCAGACCGACACTTTGTATGTATGCAAGGGCGGAACGATAGACAACGAGGACCAGATAATAGAGCGGTTGCAGGGCAAACTGATAGTTCCGCGATATTTCTTCATGGCGGTATTGCTGAAAAACGAGATGGGATACCGCGCCGTTGGCTTCTGGGCCGAGCAGAAAAGGAATGATTGGCGCGACGATGAACCGCTCTCCAATTACGCCGTTTCGATAGACGAATTAGAACGTTTGACGGGCATCGACTTCTTCTGTAACCTGCCCGACAACATCGAAAACTCCGTTGAAGACCATTATGTGCCTACGGTCTGGGGGCTTTAATGTGGTGTAATTCATAATGCACAATGCAGAATAGGCTGACGCCATGCAAGGAAGGTGTTTACAATTAAGAAACAGCCTACAAGCATGGCGTCAGCCTATTCTGCATTGTGCATTATGAATTTTGCATTAATCAAATTATTTTCGGAACATCCTCAAGGTTAGTCTCGATTTCCTTGTCTGTTACTTCGTAATTCATCAAGTCGCCGTTGAGGAATTGCTCGTATGACGGCATATCGATGAGGCCGTGGCCGCTGAGGTTGAACAATATCACCTTACTCTCGCCGCTTTCCTTGCACCGTTTAGCCTCGCGGATGGTTGCCGCTATTGCGTGGCAGCTCTCCGGGGCGGGCACTATGCCCTCGGTGCGGGCGAACATCAGGCCGGCGTCGAACGATTCAAGTTGTGGTATGTCAACGCCGCTCATCATGCCGTCTTTCAGCAGTTGCGACACTATCACGCCCGCGCCGTGGTAACGCAGGCCGCCGGCGTGGATGTTGGCGGGCTTGAAGTCGTGGCCCAGTGTGAACATCGGCAGCAGCGGGGTGTACCCGGCTTCGTCGCCGAAGTCGTACTGGAATACGCCGCGCGTCAGCTTCGGGCAGCTTGAAGGCTCTGCGGCGATGTACTTAGTCTTTGCCCCGTCCTTGATGTTGTGACGCATGAAGGGGAACGCCAAGCCACCGAAGTTAGAGCCGCCGCCGAAGCAAGCTATCACCAAGTCGGGATATTCGCCCGCCATTTCCATCTGCTTTTCGGCCTCAAGGCCTATCACCGTCTGGTGCAGGGCTACGTGGTTGAGCACCGAGCCGAGCGTGTACTTGCAGTGAGGGGTGGTTGTAGCCAGTTCGATAGCTTCGGATATGGCCGTTCCGAGAGAACCTTGGTGCATGGGGTCGCGTGTGATTATGTCCTTGCCGGCACGTGTTGACATCGATGGTGAGCCCGTAACCTCAGCCCCGAAAGTACGCATCAGTATGCTGCGGTACGGCTTTTGGCGCAGGCTTATCTTTACTTGGTAAACGGCTGCCTCAAGCCCGAACACCTTGGCTGCGTAGCTCAGGGCGGCTCCCCATTGTCCGGCGCCTGTCTCGGTGGTGACGTTTGTCGTGCCCTCTTGCTTGCAGTAGTAGCATTGGGCGAGGGCTGAATTGATTTTATGGCTGCCCAGGGGGTTGGTGCTCTCGTTCTTGAAATAGATGTGGGCCGGCGTGTCGAGGGCCTTTTCGAGGGCATACGCGCGCACGAGCGGAGTTGAACGGTAGTAGGTGTATTTGTCGAGCACCTCGTCAGGGATTTCTATCCAGGCGTTTTCGGTATCGAATTCCTGCCGGCAACATTCCTCGCAGAACACGGGATAGAGGTCTTCCGCCTTGAGTGGTTGGCGCGTAGCGGGGTTCAGCGGGGGTAGGGGTTTGTTTACCATGTCCGCCTGTATGTTGTACCACTGCCGTGGTATCTCGCTTTCTTGCAGTATAAATTTCTTTTGTTTCATTGTTGTTGATATTTTAGATGTCATATTATTACTTTTTATTGGCAACGACTGCAAAAATAATACATTTTCAACAAAATATCAAAATATTATTTACTTTTTCTGTGCAAACACTCAACTTTGGGCATTTCGGCTACCATCTGTTTGCTTTCGGTCATGTCTTTTGCCGCGTGAATAATAATTCATGCAGTCTACACCGCCTGTTTTTGCTCCTTTTGGGCCAATCACCATACCATTGTTTGTCACTGTCGCCTAATCAGTTGATAATCAGTGTGTTTGCAAGAGGATACGTTTTGCGCTGTAAAAGGTATCTTTTTACCGTCTGAAAGACGGCTAACAGGAAGGTAAAAGGTGCCCTTTTAGGTTCATCCGCAGTTTAGGTGTATAGTGCTAAATACTTGACATTCAGTCTTTTACACAAATAATACAATTCGTAACCGCTTGATAATCAATGCATCACACATGATATTTGTTCAAATCAGGCTAATGAAATTGCATTTCATATAACGACTTGTTTATTTATGGATAATGTATTGATATTTTTTCTTTTAAGAAGAAAACTCGATGATACAATTTTGATTATAATTAAAAGGCATACACCTAAACTGCGGATGAACCCCCTTTTAAAAATGTCCGGGTAGACGCAGCAAAAGGGAAAACGCCTCGCCGGTAGGGAAATCCCCATAAACAATATGGATATTCGCTTGCAAAAACACGACGAAAACGTTAATTTTGCACAAGAAACAACAATAAAATACGATGCTTATGAAAAAGTTTACATCTTTAATGACATTCGCCGCCGTAGCTGTGATGTCGCTGACGTTAGCCGGCTGCAACGACGATGACTACATCGCCGACACTCTTTGGGGCGTCTGGGAAGGAGATATGCAGGTAAGCGTTGAGGATTATTACGGCCACGTTTACTATGCTTACGAGACGGAAATAGCGTTCGACCGCGACCCGTATGAATACGCTTCGGGCAGTGGTTACTGGATTGACTATTACCACGGGGCGCCTTGGGGATACTATGCGAGCCACATTCGTTGGACTGTCACCAATGACATGATAAACATTCATTCACTTGAGGACGACACGTATTACTACATTTATAATTACAGTTTGTCGGGAAATTATTTTACGGGAATGCTCAAAAGCGAGTGGGGCGACTACATACGCTTCCGCCTTGTGAAGACTTACGCTCCAGACTGGAACGATTTTAACTGGGGATGGGACTACTGGTATGACGGTTATTACCCCTACAGCATTGATTATGGGACGCGCACCGATGACGCTTCGCAGCCCAAAATGAAGAGGATAATAGGGGCGAAAGAACGATAATTAATTAAGAATTAAGAGTTAGGGAGTAAGAAAATATGCTTTGTTGCTTAATAGTCGAAGCTTATTTTCTTACTCCCTAACTCTTAATTCTTAATTCCTAACTCTTAATTCTTAATTCCTAACTCTTAACTCTTAATTCCTAACTCTTAACTCTTAATTTAAAGTATTTCCCTTAACACTTTGACTGCTTCCTCCACGGACGGCACGGCAGATACAATCATCATCCGCTTGCCCGCCATTTCCTTCAGGTTGCAGCGGCGCGGGTTGCGCCCTATGTAGTTGAGAACGTTGTCGAAGGCCTTACTCTTGTAGTATGCGCTCATCGGGTTGCTGACAAACTGCATACGCATCTGTCCCTGCCTTAACATTATCTTCTCGCAACCAAGACTCCTGCCGAGGCGTCGCAGCGGTACGACTTGCATCAGTTCGAGGCCCTCGCGGGGCACCGGGCCGAAGCGGTCTTCCAGTTCCGAGCGGTATTTTTGCAGCCCCGCGTCATCCTTAATGTTGTCAAGCTCGCGGTACAGAAGCATTCTTTCACTGCTGCTCGGCACGTATTGGTCGGGCAGGTACATCTCCAAATCGCTCTCTATTGCACAGTCCTCGACGAACTCGTCGCCGGCTATCACGCGGCCTTCGGCCATGTCCTCCTCGTAGATTTCGCTGAATTCATCGTTTTTCAGTTCCGTGACGGCCTGGTTAAGGATTTTCTGGTAAGTCTCGTAACCGAGGTCTTCCATGAAGCCGCTCTGCTCCGCGCCGAGCAGGTTGCCCGCCCCTCGGATGTCAAGGTCTTGCATTGAGAGATTGAAGCCGCTGCCCAGCTCCGAGAAAGTCTCCAATGCTTCAAGTCTGCGCCGTGCCTCCTGTGTCAGCACCGACTTAGGAGGGGCAAGCAGATAGCAGAACGCTTTGCGGTTGCCGCGCCCCACGCGGCCGCGCATCTGGTGCAGGTCTGACAGGCCGAAGCGATGCGCGTCGTTAATTATTATGGTGTTGGCGTTGCTTATGTCGATGCCGTTTTCCACGATGGTTGTTGACAGCAGTACGTCATAGTCATAGTTTATGAAGCCCATGAGAATTTTCTCCAATTCCTCAGGTTTCATCTGTCCGTGTCCTATGGCGACACGTGCGTCGGGCACATACTTGCGGATTAATCCTGCAATCTCAGGCAGGTTGCTTATTCGGTCGTTGACGAAGAACACTTGTCCGTTGCGGCTCATCTCGAAGTTTATGGCGTCGGCTATCACTTCCTTGTCAAATGTGTGCACCTCGGTGCTTATCGGATAGCGGTTGGGCGGCGGCGTCTGGATGATGCTCATGTCTCGTGCGCCCATCAGCGAGAACTGAAGTGTGCGCGGAATGGGCGTTGCCGACATAGTGAGAGTGTCCACGTTGGTCTTCATCTTGCGCAGTTTCTCCTTCGTGGCGACGCCGAATTTCTGTTCCTCGTCAATGATAAGAAGACCTAAGTCTTTGAATTTCACGCTTTTGCCGATGAGCTTGTGCGTGCCTACTATTATGTCAATCTTGCCCGCTTCGAGGTCAGCGAGCACCTCGCGGGTCTTCTTCGGGCTGCGTGCACGCGACAGGTAGTCAACCCGGACGGGAAAGTCTTTCAATCGTTTGGCGAACGTCTGGTAGTGCTGGTACGCCAGGACTGTGGTCGGGACGAGCACAGCCACCTGCTTGGAGTCGCACGCAGCCTTGAACGCTGCACGCATCGCGACCTCTGTCTTGCCGAAACCGACGTCGCCGCAAACAAGCCTGTCCATCGGGCGTTGGCTCTCCATGTCGGCCTTCACGTCGTTGGTGGCCTTCAGTTGGTCTGGAGTGTCCTCGTACATGAAGCTCGCTTCAAGTTCGTGTTGCATGAAGTTGTCCGCAGAGAAGGCAAATCCCTTCTCGTGGCGGCGCGCCGCATAGAGCTTTATCAGGTCGCGGGCGATGTCCTTTATCTTCTTCTTCGTGCGTTCTTTCAGGCGGTCCCATGCTCCCGTGCCGAGTGTGCTGAGACGTGGCGGGGTCTCGCTGTCGCGCCGTTTGTACTTTGATATTTTGTAAAGCGAGTGTATGCTGACGTCCACCTTGTCGTTGTTCTGGTAAATGATGCGGATTACTTCCTGGTAGCTATTGCCTGAAGGAACGCGCACAAGGCCTGCAAACCGCCCTATGCCGAAGTCTACGTGCACGATGTAGTCGCCAGGTTCCATCTCCTGCAGCTCCTTCATCGTGAGGGCCATTTTGCCTGAACGGGCGGCGTCGGACCGCAGACTGTATTTATGGAAGCGGTCGAATATCTGGTGGTCGGTAAAGAAACAAGCCCTCAACGTATTGTCGGCGAAACCGGCATGGAGCGTCCTGTCAACGGGAATGAAGTCAACCGTTGTTTTTAGTTGAGAGTGTTGAGCTGAGAGTGAAGATTTGTATTGCGTTAAAGGGGGCTCTTGCCGTGTGTTGATTTCTTCACTCTTTACTCTTAACTCTTCACTTCCGAATATTTCCTTGAGTCTCTCGTGCTGTTTCTTGCTGTCCGCGAGAATGTAGATTTTGTAACCTTTCAGTATATAGTCTTCCAGCGCGCGGACCAGCAGTTCAAAGTTCTTGTGGAACAGGGGTTGCGGCGTGATGTCGAGTTTTAGTGTGGCGTAGGGCGTGACCGATGGTTTGGGGCCGAACTCTATGCGCTTGAAGCCGGCGACGTCTTTGGCAAACTGTGCTCCGGTAATCAGTGAGTTGGCTGCTTTCAGTTCTTTCATGGCCGCTTGTTGCTCCATTTCGGTAAGTCCTTCGAGACGGTCTTTTACCGCTTGCGACGAGAAACCGTCATAGTAGATACCGTCAATCTTGTCACGGCAGAAGGCAAAGTCTTTCATCACGAGCACCGTGTCGGCGGGCAGGAAGTGCAGGAAGGGCACTTTCTCATCGACCAGCGTTGCCACTTCAGGTACTATTTCGATGCGTTCGCGCTTGTCGCGCGAGAGCTGGCTCTGCACTTCAAACGTGCGGATGGAGTCAATCTCGTCGCCGAAGAAGTCAACGCGGAAGGGGTATTCACTGCTGAACGAGAATACGTCGAGGATGCTGCCGCGTAAGGCAAACTGCCCCGGCTCGTAAACATAGTCAACCTCTGTGAAACCCAGCTGGCGCAACTGGCGTCCAAGTTGTACGATGTCGTGCGTGCTGCCGGTGTCGAGGATTACCGTGCGCTCGTCCAATTCGCGGCGCGACACCACGAGTTCGGCCAACGCCTCCGGACAAGTGACGATATATAAAGCCCCCTCAACTCCCCCGGTGGGGGAGCTTAAGTTAGCTTTCCCAACCGTATTTTTTTCTTCATTGCATACTGAAGTTCCCACAATGGGTGAGCTTGAGGGGGCTTCTAATAGCCTCCCCAGCACCTCGGTGCGCAGTATTTCGTTAGCCGAATCGCGCTGGCCGTATTTTACCTGGCGGCGGTAAGACGAGGGAAAGAACAGTATGTCGCGGTTGCCGAGCATCTGGGTGAGGTCGTGATAGAAATATCCGGCCTCCTCTGCGTCGTCCAACACGAACAGGCATACGCGCCCCACATAGCGTGCGACAGAAGCAAACAGCATCGGCACGGCCGACGACGCTGAGCCGTCAATGTGACCAAACCTGACTTTATCGTCGCTAAACATCCTTGCCAAGGCTGCCGATTGCGGCGACTTGGCGTATAAATCGATTACATCTTGTATGTTCATCTTTAACAAGACGCAAAGATAATGTAAAATTTTGGATATTCGTTATTTATCGCTATATTTGTGCGATGACAAACTTAAAAGCATTTTACAGATATGGGAAGGTCTATTAAGGCAAAGATTGTGGCCGCTTCGGTGGCCGTATTGCTTGCCTCGTCGTGCGGCAACGCAAATGCCCGCGACGCGCAGAATACCGCCAAGGGGCATGAGGGAGTTAGCGTGATGACTGTAGACTCACTGACGCTTACCGCCATAAGGGACGACGATGGCAGCAAGCGTATGCCCAACAAGTTGTTTTACGGCGAGGCCGACTCGACCAAGGTTGAGCGTCTGTCTCCCGGCGGTTCGGTAGCGTCGTCGGTAAGTTGCTTTCTCGTTGAGACGCAGGGAAAGCTGGTGTTGTTCGACACGGGCAACGGTGCGGAGCGCGGCGGACGGCTGCTTGACCGTCTTGCAAGCGTCGGCGTTGCTCCCGGGGACATTGATATTCTCGTGTTGACGCACTTTCACGGCGACCACATCGGCGGCATGATGAAGAGCGGACAGCCCGTCTTCACGCGTGCCGAGGTGTACGTCCCGGAGGCGGAATGCCAAGCGTGGCTGGCCATGAGCAATAAGAATGCCAAAATGGTCATGGACGCAATGGCTGCCTACGGCGACCGCGTACACCGCTTTGTGTATGGCGACGCCCTGCCGCTCGGCATCACGCCAATGGCAGCGCCGGGCCACACGCCGGGCCACACGGTGTACAGGATGGGGCGCCTGCTCATCGTCGGAGATCTGATACACGGCTTCGACCTGCAAATACAAGACCTCGACATCTGTCCCGACTATGACATGAACCCGCGGCAGGCCGCCGAGACGAGAAAGAAATACGTGGAATATGCGCGGCAAAACA
>CALUGX010000055.1 GCA_944320285.1 uncultured Prevotella sp. | reverse complement strand
CGCAAGAAGCTGCCGCAGTGGGCCGCAACGGACGGCATCATATACCCGCCGCACATCTCGATGGAGCAATGCTCGTCAGAACAGACGGCCACTTACAAGGCCGGCGTGGCCAAGAGGCTCGTCGCCACGCTCGCCCATAAATCGCCTTCCGACGGAAACCGGGAAACAACAACCCCCGACGGCGCAGGCCACTCCTCCCCACGGGGAGGTTGGGAGGGGGCCACCCCTACCCTGCTCATCGACCTTACGGGCGGCTTCGGCGTAGACTTCTCTTACCTTGCGCCGCTGTTCGACAAAGCCGTCTACATCGAGCGCCAGAGCCATTTGTGCGACATCTCACGGCATAACATGGCCGCACTGGGACTGACACACGCCGAGGCCGTCTGCGGCGACTGTACGCAAATTATCAAAGCCGCAGACCATGCCACGATGATTTACGCCGACCCGGCACGGCGCGACGCCGCCGGCGGGCGCACGTTCGCCATAGCCGACTGCACGCCCGACATCACAGCGATGAGAGATACGCTGCTCGGCAAGGCCTGCTTCACGATGGTGAAGCTCTCGCCCATGCTCGACTGGCGCAAGGCCGTGGCCGACATGGGCGGACACGTGGGCGAGGTGCACATCGTATCGGTGGGCAACGAATGCAAGGAACTGCTGCTCGTCATGTCGCGAAAGTATGCTTCCCTTGAACACATATGCTGCGTAAACGACGGCCAAACGTTCTCGTTCACGCCCGAAGAAGCCGCCAACGCCACACAACCACATAACCACATAACCTCACAACCCACAAAACCCATAACCGAAAAATACCTCTACGAGCCTAACGCATCGCTGATGAAGGCCGGATGCTTCACGCTCCTGGAACAACGCTTCAACGCAAGACAGATAGGCCGTGACAGCCATCTGTTCGTCTCACAACTGGAGCTGCCGCATTTCCCCGGCCGGGGCTTCGCCATACGCGCCGCAGCTACGATGAACAAGCGCGAGCTGAAAGCAGTGCTGGCCGGCACAGACCGCGCCAACGTGAGCGTGAGGAACTTTCCACTCACGGCTGACGCGCTACGCAAGAAACTGAAACTGCGCGACGGGGGCGACACGTACATCTTCGGGACTACCACGGAAGACGGACGGCACGTGCTGGTTGTTGGGGAGAAAATAAGAAGTTAGAGTAGTTAACTCCTTTAACTACTTGAACTACTCTAACTCCTTTAACTACTTGAACCTCCCCCTCACTTTCCTCTTGAAGCACCAAAAATACAGCAATCCGGCCGTCGTGAGACACACAGGGAAGGCCGACCACACACCCACGAGGCCGTAACCCAGGCGGATGCCGAGCAGCCAGCCGAGCGGCAACGACACCACGAAGTAAGAGAAAAAGGCTATCCATATCATCGGGCGGACGCACTCTATGCCGCGCAGGGCGTTGGCAAAGGTGTACTGCACGGCGTCGCCTATCTGGTAAGCGATGAGCGGATACACCGTGACCGACACCAGGGCACAGACCTCAAGGCTGTCGGTGAACCACAGGCTGACGACATTCCTAAGCAAAAACACAGGTACGGAGAGCGTGGCGGCTATCGCAAGGACGAGCTGCAAGCCGCTCATGGCCGTGCGCCACACGGCCGGCCAATCGCGCTGACCCGCGAAATAACTGACGCGCACGGCCACGGCTGCGGCCATGCCGCTGTTGACCATGTAGAGCAGCTGTGACACGGTGATGGTGACTTGGTGGGCGGCCAGCGCCGTGGTGCCTATCCATCCCACGAAGATTGCCGACAGACTGAAGGCCGCACTCTCCATGCCGAGCTGCAAGGCCACGGGGAAGCCGAGGGAGGCAAGGTGCCTGACTTCGCCACGGCTGACGCGGGCGGCGGCGAAACCGGTGCGGAAATCGCGGTAACGACCGTAACGGAAGAACAGCAGCACGCACAAAACGGCCATGACAACACGCGACAGTGCCGTGGAAACGCCTGCGCCGAAGAGTCCCAGCTCGGGTGCGCCGAGCTTGCCGTAGATAAGCACCCAGTTGCCGAAAATGTTGAGCACGTTGCCGAAGATGATGACAAACATCGGAGTCTTTGTGTCGGTGATGGCGTCGAAAAACTGCTTGAAAGTGTTGAAACAGCACAGGAACGGCAGCGAGGCTATGTTGACCCACAGGTAAGGACGCATCAGGGGCAACAGCTCTTCGGGCTGGCCGAAGCGGTGGATGTTGACGCAAAACAGCGCGCAGACGGCCACGAGCGCCACCGAGAGGCCCATGTTGGCCGCAAGACTGTTCTTCACCGCACAACCTATCAGCCCGCGCTCGCCGCGCCCGAACAGGGCACCGGCCACGGGCGTGAGACCGTAAGAGAAACCCGTGGCGAAGAGCACCACGAGCGTGAACATCGTGTTAACGAAGCTGGCGGCTGCAAGCTCCTGCATGGAATGGTGGCCCACCATGAGCGTGTCGGCAAAACCGAGCACCACGTTCCCTATCTGGCCCACCACGATGGGCAGGCCGAGAGACACCAACGCGCCGTAACGCGCCCTGAGATTAGCGTAAGTCAAAACCATAACGCCTGCAAAGATACGAAATAAAAGTGAAAAGATGAAAAGGTGAAAAAGCGGGGAAGCCTCGCGGGTAAGTGTATGTTCCAAAGGGCAGGGAATAAAGACGGGAAAACAATATATGAATGTCCGCAAAGTTCTCATTCATCAGTAGTTAAAGGAGTTAAAGCAGGTAATCGCTCCCAGCGGTCGTTAAGGAGTTAAAGACATTTGCCTTGTTGATAAAGTCCGCTAAAAAGGAGATAAGGTGATTGAGGACATTCATTAAAATAATAAGACAAAAATCCCCGTGTGCATGAATTCATGCACACGGGGATTTTACTTATTTCACAGGATAGAAAGTGTCAAGCGGAACGTTTTTCACCTTTTCACCTTCACTACCTTTCACTTTTATTTGACTTCTATCTGCTTCAAGGCAGACTCCTCCTTGCGCTCCATCTTGGGCAGGTTGACAGTCAGCACGCCGTCGTTAACCTTGGCTTCGATTTTCTCCTTGTCAACGTCGTCAGGCAAGAGCAACGTCTGTTCGTACTTCGAGTAGGCGAACTCGCGGCGCAGGTAGTGGGCCTTCTTGTCTTCCTCCTTCTGTTCGCTCTTGCTCTCCATATGGATGTGCAGGTTGCCGTCCTTGTCGATGTTGACGTTGAAGTCTTCCTTCTTCAAGCCCGGAGCGGCCAGTTCTACGGTGTACTCCGCGTCGCTCTCCCTTACGTTGATGGCCGGAGCCGTGGCGTTAGGCCTGAGCATGAAGTCCGTGTCGAAAAAGTCGTTGAAGATACTCGGCATCCAAGTGTTTCTGTTCAATGTTGGTAACATAATCAAATCCTCCTTAATTTTTAGTCCTTTGTTTATCCTATCCGGTCGCCCCACCCTTCCGGGCTTCGGCTTCCTTCGATTGCCCTCGCTTTCGCTTGCGGCTTTCACTTATCATAGATGCAAGATGCGTGCCAATGACAGATTTCGGTTAAACAGGTACAAATACCGACTTACTGTCAGTAAAGTTTAAAAATTTTAATCATTCTAATAGTATTTCAATGACAAAATGTCATTTTTTTATTCATTAACTACGCCTATACACAACACTGTGGATACCGTTAACGCAACATACAAACTGACAACGAATTACGAAAGGCCCCAGTTATCAACGACATACCATGAATATTGTCGAACACATACATCGTAGGGACATAATTCATTATGTCCACACGTTTCGCAGAAACGTATCACATTATCGTAAAACGGTTTATATGCTCCATCGTTGCATACAATCATAATAAATTTATGCCCCTACAATGGATAATCAGTGCCGTTAAAAACGGCTTACATGATATATTAAAAGTCAGTCTGTGAAATAATCGTCATTCGAGACTTTATTATTGTATGATGAACAGGCCTCGGACATTGCTTTCTTAAATTCATTCAACAATTTCTTTGCTCTCTTGGGTTTAGTGTCGATTATCAATATTTTTCCATTACTCCTTTGTATAACAAAGCGTTTTATCGTTTTTGTTGTTAAATCTTTAAAATCAGGATAAATTAAAATTCTGCGCATATAAATATCTGTAATCGTATTTTGGACAACCATATTATCATAAGATGTTTCAGACATTGTAACCGACAAAACCTGACGTGTTTCGTCTGTAAATTCAATCGAGACTTTATATCCCTCCAAGACATCATAATAAGTGTCATCCGACTTTAACGAAATAAGAAGACCATACGTGCCATCTCCATTCAGTTTTTCATAGGTAACCAATCCCTTAGGCTCCCACACTATACCAACAAATTTATTATCCTCCAATGACAAAGCTTCGTTGGCAAAACCTATTTGTGCTGAGACTGATATAAATATCATCAATAATGATATTGTTGCAAATGTTTTTTTCATAATAATAAGTTTTTAGATTTTGATTGACAAAAAAAGGCGTGCAACTGTACGAAACTTGTCCAATCAAGGTTACCGCCAAGTTACCCACACATAACAAGCACATACACGTCCACGCCTAAAACGTGAACCTTCAGTCTGCTTGTTCCAATGTGTTGAATATTGGCGGTATTCTGATTGGAGAACAAGAGCTAAAAGCTCAGAATATATTTATAAAATGATGTTCTATACAAGTAACAAACAACGACGCCGATAAGAAACCTATACGCAGCCCAATCCATAGGCCTTAGCGTACTTATAATAGCGTCTGTTCTTTCTTCACATATTTCTCCTTTTGATTTAAATTGTTAATACTTGAAAAGCATACATCGCATAAAAAGGCAATAAATTCTTTTCGTTTATTCACACTTGAAATTGCATCTAAGACAAATTGAAGCAAACTTTAACTTGACTTGAAGCAAACTTTTCGACTGCAAATATACAAAAAAATAGTAAATTGTCCTTTCAAAAGTATTAAAGACAATGCAATGCACAATTTTCAGACACAAAAAATGGCGGTACGCATTATTGCGCACCACCACGTCAATTAAAATTATAAAAAATTCATATTAGTCGTTCAGCTTAGCCTTGATGAACTCGCGGTTCAGACGGGCGATGTTGGCGATTGACTCGTTCTTCGGGCACTCGGCCTCGCAAGCACGTGTGTTGGTGCAGTTGCCGAAGCCAAGCTCCTCCATCTTCATCACCATAGCCTTGGCGCGCTTTGCCGCTTCAGGGCGTCCCTGGGGCAGCAGGGCGAGCTGGCTGACCTTCGAGCTGACGAAGAGCATAGCCGAACCGTTCTTGCAGGCCGCAACGCACGCGCCGCAACCGATGCACGTAGCACAGTCCATAGCCTCGTCTGCAGCCTCCTTCGGTATGAGTATGGCGTTGGCGTCCTGCGGCTGGCCCGTGCGGACGCTTATATAGCCGCCGGCCTGGATTATCTTGTCGAACGCGCCGCGGTCAACCATGCAGTCCTTGATTACGGGGAACGCGGCCGAGCGCCACGGCTCTACGGTGATTACGTCGCCGTCGTTGAAGCGGCGCATATACAGCTGGCAGGTTGTAGCTCCCGTCGCGGGGCCGTGCGGGTGGCCGTTGATGTAGAGCGAGCACATACCGCAGATGCCTTCACGACAGTCGTGGTCAAAGACGAACGGCTCCTTGCCGTCCTCGATGAGCTGCTCGTTGAGGATGTCCAACATTTCGAGGAACGACGTGTCCGTTGGGATGTCTTTCATCTCGAATGTGTCAAAATGACCTTTTGCCTTAGGCCCGTTCTGACGCCAGACCTTAAGCGTGAAACTTATGTTTTTCTCCATTGTTCTTTAATTTAATAACCGATAGACTCGTCAATTAGTTTTTATAATTTCTGGTCTGGACTTTTATTGCCTCATAGTGGAGTGGCTCCTTGATGAGCTCCGGCGCCTTCTCGTCGCTTCCCTGATACTCCCAGCAGCCTACGTAGAAGAAGTTTTCGTCGTCGCGCTTTGCCTCGCCTTCCTCCGTCTGGTACTCCTCGCGGAAGTGGCCGCCGCACGACTCGTTGCGTGACAGCGCGTCGTAAGCGATGAGCTCGCCCATTGTGATGAAGTCGCGCAGGTGGATAGCCTTGTCAAGCTCTGTGTTAAGGCCTTCCTTCGAGCCAGGGATGAAGAGGTTGGTCTCGAACTCCTTGCGGATTTTCTTTATCATTTCGAGGCCTTCTTTCAATCCTTCTGCTGTGCGGCCCATGCCCACATGCTCCCACATTATGTGGCCAAGCTCCTTGTGGATTGAGTCAACCGAGCGCTTGCCCTTTATGTTCATGAGGCGGTCGATTTCCTTCTCGACACCCTTCTCGGCCTCCTCGAACTCAGGCAGGTCGGTCGAGATGCGCGGCCAGATTGACTGGTCGGCAAGGTAATTCTGGATAGTGTAAGGCAGGACGAAGTATCCGTCGGCCAGTCCCTGCATGAGGGCTGACGCGCCGAGGCGGTTGGCTCCGTGGTCGGAGAAGTTGCACTCGCCGATGGCGAAGAGTCCTTCGATGCTGGTCATAAGCTCGTAGTCAACCCAGATGCCGCCCATAGTGTAGTGGATTGCGGGGTAAATCATCATCGGGTTGTAGTATTTCACGCCGTTGATTTCGTTGGCAAGCTCGCCCGGATTGACGTCGGTGATTTCCTCATACATATCGAACAGGTTGCCGTAACGCTGTAAAACGACGTCGAGGCCGAGGCGCTCGATGCTCTCGGAGAAGTCGAGGAACACGGCCAGGCCTGTGTTGTTGACGCCGTAGCCCTTGTCGCAACGCTCCTTGGCGGCACGGCTGGCAACGTCACGGGGCACGAGGTTACCGAAGGCCGGATACCTGCGCTCCAGGTAGTAGTCGCGGTCTTCCTCCGGAATGTCGCTACCCTTCTTCTCGCCGCGCTGCAGTGCCTTGGCGTCCTCGAGCTTCTTGGGCACCCAGATGCGGCCGTCGTTACGCAGTGACTCCGACATAAGCGTGAGCTTCGACTGGTTGGTGCCGTGCACGGGGATGCAGGTCGGGTGGATTTGCACGTATGACGGGTTAGCGAAGTAAGCTCCCTTACGGTAGCAAGCCATAGCGGCGGTGCAGTTGCAGCCCATAGCGTTGGTTGAAAGGAAGTATGTGTTGCCGTATCCGCCGGTAGCTATAACCACGGCGTTGGCAGAGAAGCGTTCGAGCTTTCCTGTCACGAGGTTCTTAGCGATGATGCCGCGTGCACGGCCGTCGACGATTACCACGTCCTCCATCTCATATCGCGTGTAGAGCTTAACCTTGCCGGCATGCACCTGGCAGCTGAGGGCAGAGTAAGCGCCGAGCAGAAGCTGCTGGCCGGTCTGTCCCTTTGCGTAGAATGTACGTGATACCTGCGCGCCGCCGAACGAGCGGTTTGCCAGCATTCCGCCGTATTCGCGTGCGAACGGAACACCCTGGGCCACGCACTGGTCGATGATGTTGTTGGACACTTCGGCCAGTCGGTAGACGTTAGCCTCGCGAGCGCGGTAGTCGCCGCCCTTCACCGTGTCGTAGAACAGGCGGTAAATAGAGTCGCCGTCGTTCTGGTAGTTCTTTGCTGCGTTGATACCTCCCTGCGCGGCGATAGAGTGAGCGCGGCGCGGAGAGTCCTGTATGCAGAAGTTGAGGACGTTGAAGCCCATCTCGCCGAGCGAGGCTGCCGCGCTGGCTCCGGCAAGGCCGGTGCCCACTACGATGACGTCCAACTTCAGTTTGTTCTTCGGGTTGACGAGACGCTGGTGAGCCTTGTAGTTAGTCCATTTCTCGGCTATCGGTCCCTCTGGTATCTTGGAATTGATTTGCTTTGCCATAACAATTATGAATTATGAATTATGAATTATAAATTAAACTCACCACTGGCTCGGCGCACACCCGAAGGCGAAAGCCAGCACTACCACGAGGAAGCCCAGCATGAGCAGCGTGGTGTACACCTGGCCGATGATTTTCCAGCGGTTGAACCATACCTTGCCGTTCCAGCCGAAAGTCTGCATGGCGCTCCAGAAACCGTGAGAGAGGTGGAACCAGATGGCCACGAGCCACACGATGTAGAGCACTACGTAAACCGGGCACGAGAACGTGTCGAGGATGTAGGCGTAGCCGTCTGACGGCAGGTGTGTCGTGGCGATGCCCGTCAGCTCGGCGAACATCATGTTGTACCAGAAGTTGAACAGGTGCAGCAGCAGGCCCAGGAGCACGATGATGCCCAGGACAAGCATATTCTGCGAAGCCCATTCCACCTTCGCCGGGCGCGACGTCACGGCGTAACGCTCGTCGCCGCGGGCGCGGCGGTTCTGCATCGTAAGCAGGAACGCATAGACGATGTGGATGACGGCCAGGGCCGCGAGGGCGAGCGTCGCCACGAGCGCGTACCAGTTAGCCCCGAGGAACTCACACACAGCGTTGTAAGCGTCGCCCGAGAAGAGAGCCACTAAGTTCATTGACATGTGGAACGTCAAGAACAGGATAAGCGCGACGCCCGTTACCGACATCACCACTTTCCTTCCGATTGATGAATTACATAACCACATAAATGATTGTAAATTTAAAGTATTAAATGAAATTATTGATTAATATCCGTCACCGAGGATGCATGGCAATGGATAAGCACACGCAACGGCCACCCATACCTTATTATAGGTATCGGGGCATGGCTTGGGGTTGCAAATATACTCCATTTTAATGATAAATCAAAGCATTTACCCGAAATTTCGATTTTAATGCTTACTTTTGCGGCATATAAGAGCAGACAAGCAGACAAGGAACAAGCAGACAAGGAGATTAGCCTTGCCGCGAAACACCGTGAAATGGAAATCTCCCCGTCTGCTCGTCTGCTCGTAACTTGTCAACTAAAAATATGATTTTACACTACGACGTTATCGTCATCGGAGGCGGACACGCCGGATGCGAAGCCGCGGCGGCATCCGCAAGGATGGGCGCGCACACGTGCCTCGTCACAATGGACATGAACAAAATCGCCCAGATGAGCTGCAACCCCGCCGTGGGCGGAATAGCCAAGGGGCAGATTGTGCGCGAAATCGACGCCCTGGGCGGCCACATGGGGCTCGTCACCGACAAGACGGCAATACAGTTCCGTATGCTCAACCGCTCGAAAGGTCCGGCCGTCTGGAGCCCACGCGCGCAGTGCGACCGCGGCAAGTTCATCTGGCAGTGGCGCACAGTGCTCGACCATACCGACGGTCTCGACATCTGGCAAGACCAGGCCGAGGAGCTAATCGTGGAGCATGGCGAGGCTGCTGGCGTGCGCACCGTATGGGGAGTGGAGCTGCGCGCAAGGTGCGTCGTGCTGACGGCGGGCACCTTCCTCAACGGCCTTCTGCACATAGGACGCAAGCAACTGCCCGGCGGACGGATAGCCGAGCCGGCCGTCGAGAGGCTCACCGAGAGCATAACGCGCCACGGAGTGACAGCCGGCCGCATGAAGACGGGCACGCCTGTGCGCATAGACCGACGCACCGTTCACTTCGAGGACATGGAAATACAGGAAGGCGAACACGACTTCCACGGCTTCAGCTTCATGTCCGAGGGGCGGCCGCTGGAGCAACTGCCCTGCTGGACTTGCTACACAAATCCCGACGTGCACGCCACGCTGCGCGCCGGACTGGCTGACTCGCCGCTCTACAACGGACAAATACAGAGCATCGGCCCACGCTACTGCCCGTCAATCGAGACGAAGCTCGTAACCTTCCCCGACAAGCAACAACACCCGCTCTTTCTCGAACCCGAAGGCGAGGACACCAACGAGATGTACCTCAACGGCTTCTCGTCGTCAATGCCGATGGACGTGCAGATAAACGCACTGCGACACATCCCAGCTCTGCGCGACGCCAAGGTTTACCGCCCCGGATACGCCATAGAGTACGATTTCTTCGACCCCACACAGCTGCGCCACTCGCTTGAGTCAAAGGTAATACCGGGCCTGTTCCTCGCCGGCCAGGTCAACGGCACCACGGGATACGAGGAGGCCGCCGGCCAGGGGCTCCTCGCCGGCGTAAACGCTGCACTGCGCTGCGCGGGCGGCGAACCGTTCACCCTAGCCCGCGACGAGGCTTACATCGGAGTGCTCATCGACGACCTCGTGACCAAAGGCGTCGACGAGCCTTACCGTATGTTCACCAGCCGCGCCGAATACCGCATACTGCTGCGGCAGGACGACGCCGACGCACGCCTAACCGAGAGAGCCTACTCGTTAGGTCTCGCCACCCGCGAACGTTACGACTGGTGGATGCAGAAAAAAGAGGCGATGAAAACAATCGAGGATTTCTGCGCCACTGCATCGGTGAAACCGCGCGACATAAACTCCGCGCTCGAAGCTCTCGGCACTACCCCCCTGAGAGAGGGTTGCCGCATAGCCGACCTCGTGGCACGCCCGCAGCTCACACTGAACAATCTCTCGGACATCCTGCCGGAACTGAAACAGGCGTTGAAATCGTTGCCAAATCGCAAGGAGGAAATAACCGAGGCGGCTGAAATAAAGATGAAATACAAGGGCTATATAGAGCGCGAACGGCTCGTGGCGGAAAAGATGCACCGCCTTGAGAACATTAAAATACGCGGCCATTTTCGCTACTCGGAGATGCAACAGCTCTCGACCGAAGCGCGGCAAAAACTCGAAAAAATCGACCCCGAAACCCTTGCCCAGGCAAGCCGCATTCCGGGCGTGTCGCCAAGCGACATAAACATCATGCTGGTGCTGATGAAACGTTAAGAGATGTAAGTGTTTCACGTGAAACAATTTGCCGATTTTTTGTTAAGCGAAATCGTTGGAACGGACTGAAATATAGCAAGATACGTACAGCGTCCACAATTTTACTTGAATGTTAAAATCGACCGGTTTCACGATGAAACGGGGCTGTCTTCACGAAGGTTCATGGCTGCTGCCAAGGCAGGGCATCCCCTCGCCTGACGGCCTGAAAACAAGGGCAAAACAAAAGGGCACCAATCATCAGGCAAAAGGGCACCAATCGCAAGGCAAAAGGACACCTATCGCAAGGCAAAAGGACACCTATCGCAAGGCAAAAGACGCCCTTTCAGAAAACGGCCAATCAGCCCCATCCGGCTCACCTGCCCCATCCGACAAACCAAGGCATCGGCCACATCGGGCCTATCCGCCATATTCGACCTACTAATTATCAATAACAATAAAAAACAAAAAAGCAAAATGAACAACAAGACATTGCTGGAAAATCTGAGGTGCATACACGATTTCCCGAAAAAAGGCATCAACTTCAGGGATGTAACGACACTGTTCTCCAACCCTGAATGCCTCCAAATCATGGAGAACGAGCTGTACGACATTTACAAAGACAAAGGCATCACGAAAATCGTAGGCATCGAGAGCCGCGGCTTCATCATGTCATCAGCCTTGGCCGTAAGGCTCGGCGCAGGCGTCGTTCTCTGCCGGAAACCTGGCAAACTGCCGTGTGAAACCATCCAAGAGACATACGCCAAGGAGTATGGCACGGACACCATCGAGATACACAAGGACGCCATAACGAGCGACGACGTTGTATTGCTGCACGACGACCTGCTGGCTACGGGCGGCACGATGAAGGCGGCCTACGACCTTGTAAAGAAGTTCAACCCGAAGAAAATATACGTCAACTTCATCATCGAGCTTACCCGCGAAGGTTTGCACGGACGCGACAACTTCGACAGCGACACTGAAATAACTACGCTGCTGAAAGTCTGATTTTCAGGAGTTAAGGAGTTAGGAAGTTGAGGAGTTAAGACAAATGCTTTACCAAATGACAAGACATGAACAACGGGAGATGAATAAATACGACATAAGCAAGTCTATGCCTTTTAATATTCCGGCTTCATTTGACAACGCATTTGTCTTAACTCCTCAACTTCCTAACTCCTTAACTCCCCAAAGAAGCCGCCTTGCGGTTTAAAGTTTCACGTGAAACATTGCTTTTGAAAAGTCCTTTATATAAAGCACTTACGCGATATGACTAAAGAAGAAAACGAGAAACGGCTGGCACGTCTGAAGGCCATCGTGAGCAACCTGCCCACGAAGCCCGGCAGCTACCAATACTATGACGAGAGCGGTACGATAATATACGTGGGTAAGGCCAAGAACCTCAAGGCCCGCGTGTCATCGTATTTTCATAAAGAAGTAGACCGTTTCAAGACGAAAGTGCTTGTAAGCAAAATCCACGACATCACTTACACAGTGGTAAACACCGAGGAGGACGCCCTGCTCTTAGAGAACAGTCTCATCAAGAAATACAAGCCCAAATACAACATCCTGCTGAAGGACGGCAAGACGTACCCCTCCATCTGCGTCACCAACGAATACTTCCCGCGTATATTCAAGACGCGCACCATCAACCGCAAATGGGGCACTTACTACGGTCCTTACAGTCATATCGGCTCGATGTACGCCGTGCTCGACCTCATCAAGAAGCTCTATCGTCCTCGCACGTGTCGCCAGCCCATCACCCGCGAAGGCATCGAGCAGGGCAAGTACAAGCCCTGCCTTGAGTGGCACATACACAACTGCGGCGCGCCGTGCATAGGCAAACAGAGCTATGAAGACTACCAGGAATGTATCGCCCAGGCGCGTGAAATACTGCGGGGAAACACGCGCGAGGTGCAGCGGATGCTCTACCGCCGTATGCAGGAGCTGGCCGGGGAGATGCGCTTTGAGGAGGCCGAGGTGGTGAAGCAACGCTACCTGCTGCTCGACGGCTTCTGCGCCAAGAGCGAGGTGGTAAGCCACACCATAACGAACGTTGACGTGTTCAGCGTCACCGACGACGAGCACGCGGCCTTCGTCAACTACCTGCACGTGACGAACGGCTCGATAAACCAGGCGCAGACGTTCGAAATGAAGAAAAAACTGGGCGAGACGACCGATGAAATACTGCAAATAGCCATCCTACAAATCCGTGAGCGGATGGGCAGCCGGTCGCGTGAAATCATCGTGCCGCAGCCCGTTGACATGACGCTCGAAGGCGTTACGTTCACCGTGCCGCAGCGCGGCGACAAGCGCACGCTGCTCGAACTCTCCGAGATGAACGGCAAGCAGTACCGCTTCGACCG
>CALUGX010000054.1 GCA_944320285.1 uncultured Prevotella sp. | reverse complement strand
AAAAAGAAGAAGCGGTATGCTTATCTTGTAGAACGGAAACCTGAGAAATTTCTGAATTGTGTACAAGGGTAGCATAGTGGTTCTCACGCTATAGCGTGGGCTGCTATTACTACATCTGTACACAGGGTTTTCTCAGGACCTCCGAGCTAAGACGTAGCATTGCAGTGCCACGCTTCGTGGTTTTGGATAGTACTAATTATTAATTATAGTAAATTTATGAAGAAAGCTATTGTAACCTTATCACTCTGTGCAGTTGCATTAATTATGGCTTCTTGCACACTCTCCAATGAGGAAAAAGCAGAGAAATTGGTTAAAGAGACGCTTAAAGATTATCTCTATCACCCAGATTCTTATGAGCCAATATCAACAAGAGTTGATAGTATGTTCATTGATGTAACTACTATTGAGCCAATCATGAAAATTAGCGGTGAAATCAACGATTTAATATCCAAAATAGACAAATGTGAAATGGATATTGAATCTGCTGAAACCTCTATGAATATTTATGCTCCTGATGGCTATTCTTCTCAATTCACCCGTGGAGAGTATGCACGGGCAAAAAAAGAAAAAGAGGAAGCTCAATCAGATTTGGACAAATATACGAAAAAACTTTCAGGAGAAATTGCTTCTTTAAAAGAGAATGTTGCAAAATATCACAAAGGGGAATTTACAGGTTGGGCAGTAAGTCATAGATTTAGAAGTCTTAATGGTGCAGGTTCTATGACCGTTCCGGGAGAAATGATTTTCTTTTGCGATAAAGAGTTTACAAATTGTGTCTGTTATGAGGTTAGTAAATTTGAGGAGTTTGCAAAAATTTTGAAAGCTGTAGATGAAGCGACTTCTAATGAAGATATAATGGACTATTTTAAGGACAATAGCTTTTTGCTATGATTTCTCGTTTTTATAGAAAGTTAGAGTATTTCACGGTACGCTAATTTTATGTAGTGTAAGTATTGTCAACAGCAAATCTTTTTCCGATATGCAGTCATTGTTTATTTGGGCTATTTGTATTATTGCTATTTCACTTGTTGTAATAGTTACAGTACGAACACGCCTAAAAAACAAGTCCAAAGAATTGTCGAAACGAATTGCAGCCATTACTTCTTATCGGGATATACAAGAAAGCAGAGAAAAAGAATTAAAGCAAAGCAATAAAAGTTTCTTCATTGATATTGAAACTGATTTAAAGAACAGTTTTAAAGGGCATATAATATCTTCTTCGGAAGAAGAACAATTTACGAAATATTATGCAGAGTTCTTCCATGAAGTCATTTCCTTACAGAAAAGTCTTGAAGCATTCCATATAGAACCGTCCGAGACAATCTCAAAATTTACACAAGATTTTGGAAGCATCCACTCAATTGTCAAAAGACATAATGAGCAGGTTGTCCAAGATACCCTTGATACCAACAAAGACTTTTTCGACCATTGCCTTAAATACCCATTAGACAAGCAGCAAAGGCGTTCAATCGTGTCCGAGGAAGATAATTGTTTGGTGGTTAGTAGTGCAGGAAGTGGGAAAACATCGTCCATCGTAGGCAAGGTAAGGTATCTGATTGACATCAAACACATCAATCCTCAGAACATTCTTCTTATTAGTTATACAAACAAGGCTGCTGCCGAACTGACGGAAAGAATGAATATTGTGGGGCTAAGAGGATACACCTTTCATAAACTTGCCATTGACATCATTGGAAAAGCAACTGGACAAAAACCCTCTATCTATGATAATACAGGCGCACTGTTTGTGAGAATCTATCATAAGTTGTTGGAAGATGAGGATTTCAAAAAGAGTATCGTAGAATACTTTGTTGACTATCAGGTGCAAGAAGCGGATTGGGAAAATCGTAAGAATGAACGCAGGCAACAACTCTCCGAATTGAAAGAAGTACGCTTGAAAACTCAATTCCCAGACATGGACGGGAAAGCTATTTATGTTCGGAGTGAGCAGGAACAGAAAATCTGTTTTGCATTATCTTCTTTGGGTGTGAAATTCAGATATGAAGAACCTTATGAACATCCGTTGGCAGATGAAATGCACTCACAATACAGACCCGATTTTTCCATTTACTTCGAGCAGGACGGCAAGATAAAACGTATTTATTTAGAACATTTTGGTGTGGACGAGCATGGGCTTGTTCCCACATGGTTTGCAAAAGACAAAGGCATTACTTATGAAGAAGCAAATCAAAAATACAATGACGGAATAACATGGAAAAAAGCAGCCCATGAGAAGTTTGGGACTATATTATTGACAACTTCAAGTGCTGATTTCCATTATTCAGATATTCGGCATACATTAAAAGTGTCATTGGAAAAAGCAGGTGTTCCTGTTCAAGAAAAAACTGATGCTGAATTGTATGATATGGTTCTTCCTCCAAACAGCAAGCAGGAAAAGGCTTTCATTCGCCTCGTTGTAACTTTTATTACATTAATAAAATCAAGCTGTAAGTCCATACAAGAGGTTTTGAAACAGGCTAAAAGTGCAGGGGATGAGCGCAGCACATTCATTATAAAAAGAATATTCCAGCCTGTTTATGAGCGGTATATTGAAGAACTGAAAAGCAGTAATCAGATAGATTTTACCGACGCTATTTTGCAAGCCACGGAAATATACCATTCCTCTCATCCTGTAAAATATGAGTATATTATCGTTGATGAGTTTCAAGATATATCAGTTGACCGTTACAATTTCCTGAAAATACTCCGAGAAGGCAATCCTCCTGCAAAATTGTATTGCGTGGGCGATGATTGGCAATCCATATACCGCTTTTCAGGAAGTGACATGGCTCTTTTCAATCAGTTCTCAGATTATTTCGGTTCAACAGAAATCAATAAAATCGAGACAACATATCGTTTTGGAGAACCTTTGGTAAGCCTGTCATCGCAATTCATACAGCGGAATAAGGCACAGCTAAAAAAGGATATACACCCATTCAATCCACAAGCCAAAACCGACTTACAATTCTGCGCTTATGAACGGCGAGACTATTGTAACGTTATCGGACAATTAGTTACGTCTATTCCTGCGGATAAATCCATCTTCCTGTTAGGGCGGTATTCCTTTGATGACTATTACTTATCGTTTTTATACAAATCAGTGAAAGAGGGCAATCGCTTTTACTACTTCATTGGAGACAGGAAAATTGAATTTTTGACTGTACATAAATCCAAAGGGCTTGAAGCGGACTATGTGATAATTCTTCAATGTAATAAAGACACCTATGGATTTCCTTCAATGGTAAGCGATGACCCTGTTCTTGATTATGTTTTAACTAAAAGCGACCAATATCCGTATGGTGAGGAACGCAGGTTGTTTTATGTGGCTATTACCAGAGCGAAAATAAAGACATACGTACTTTACGACAGACGCTTCCCATCCGTTTTTGTTGACGAGTTTTTACACCCTGAAAAGGTTACGGAAGAAAGTTATGTCAAGCACCCTAATGCCAATAAGAAATGGACACGCAGTGCTGACAAATTCCTACTTACCCTTTACCATGAAGGAAAGAGCATAAAGTATATCGCAGAGAAAATGGGAAGAAGTCAAACCTCTATTGTGATGCGGATAGGAAAATTAGAAGGTAAGCAATAATAAAAACGCTCGTTATACCTTTCATTCGACAAATTGTACTACCTTTGCATAACAAGAGTTGTTTGACAGAAAGAAACGCAACGCATATCGCAGAATTTGTAACCGTTGCCAAGTCATTACCTCATTTTATGAGAAAATCTCATAAGTAGCTTATTTCTAATATATTCCTATTTTAATATCGTTTTTTTATACAGAAAAGCATATTTTACATCTTTTCCGTTCAAAATTTTACTATTCAAGCATGGAACGAATCATAAATCAATATACTGCGAACCGGTGGGGACGATTAACCGACCGAACAACCGCCGACGTACACCTAAGCCGCGCAAACGGCATTACGCCTACACCTATTTTAATATAAGGGACGACTGCTTACCGATGCGGCATCTTAACCGGGCCGGACAACAGGCACTTGTGGCCGAAAGGGGATGCAAACTTACGGTATATTGACAATCCACGGGGGAGGAGGAAAATGCAGTGTCGGAAAATCCGTAAGCGAAAGGGCTTGATTTGCTTACGCAATACATCTTTTGTCATGCTGTATTAAATGACCTGTCGTAAAATAAGGTAAGTTTACTTACAATGTAATATGCCGCATTTTAGGCTGCCATTAGTGCCCTTTTGCAAGGCGAAAGGCATCCTTTTACGAAACAAGTGGCGGCATACTGTAAGGCCAGTGGCCACGCGCGGAGCTGCGCCGGGCAAGGCGGCAGACTGTCGAGGGTTGAGCGTTTGCGCACACAACGCGCGGAGGCGTCCTTCAACTGTGAAAAATTACAAAAAGCAAGCGATGCGAGGCATTTTCTCGCCGTTTTCCTTTGGCGTTACATGATAAAAGGCTATATTTGCAGCGTTCTTATGACACAATGTTAGTTTAACAAAAACTTATACTATGGAAGTCGAAAAAATCATGCAAGAACTGGAGCAGAAGCATCCAGGAGAATTAGAGTACTTGCAGGCCGTAAGGGAAGTGCTCCTTTCAATCAAGGATGTTTACAACCAGCATCCTGAATTTGAAAAGGCAAAACTTATTGAACGTCTCGTTGAACCGGAGCGCGTTGTTACGTTCCGCGTGCCTTGGGTTGACGACAAGGGTGAAGTTCACGTAAACCTTGGCTACCGAGTTCAGTTCAACAGCGCCATCGGCCCGTATAAGGGCGGTTTGCGCTTCCACCCGTCGGTAAACCTCTCTATATTGAAGTTCCTCGGTTTCGAGCAGACGTTCAAGAACGCGCTCACCACTCTGCCTATGGGCGGCGGCAAGGGCGGCTCTGACTTCTCACTGCGCGGCCGCAGCGATGCTGAGGTTATGCGTTTCTGCCAGGCCTTCATGACTGAACTTTACCGCCACATCGGTCCTGACGAGGATGTTCCCGCAGGAGACATAGGCGTAGGCGCACGCGAAATCGGTTACCTCTTCGGTATGTACAAGAAGCTCACCCATCAGTTCCAGGGCGTGCTCACAGGCAAGGGCATCGAATGGGGCGGCTCTAAGATACGTCCTGAGGCTACAGGCTTTGGAGCTCTCTATTTCGTTAACCAGATGCTCCAGACCCACGGACACGACATCAAGGGCAAGACCGTGGCAATCAGCGGCTTCGGCAACGTGGCTTGGGGTGCTGCAACAAAGGCTACCCAGCTGGGTGCAAAGGTTATCACCATCTCCGGACCTGACGGCTACATCTACGACCCCGAAGGTATCAGCGGCGAGAAAATCGACTATATGCTCGAACTCCGCGCCAGCGGCAACGACGTTTGCGCACCTTACGCAGACAAGTTCCCCGGCTCTAAGTTCATCGCCGGCAAGAAGCCATGGGAAGTCAAGTGTGACATCGCCCTGCCTTGCGCAACGCAGAACGAGGTCAGCGGTGAGGATGCCGATATGCTCTTGGCCAATAAGCCTATCTGCATAGCCGAGGTTTCAAATATGGGATGCACCGAAGAGGCCGTTCAGAAATTCATGGCTGCCAAGCAGCTCTTCGCTCCGGGCAAGGCCGTTAACGCAGGTGGCGTAGCTACTTCCGGTCTTGAGATGACGCAGAACTCCATCCGCCTTAGCTGGAGTGAGGCTGAGGTTGACGAGAAGTTGCACCAAATCATGCACAACATCCACGAGCAGTGCGTCAAGTACGGCCGTGAGAGTGCAGACTACGTTGACTACGTGAAGGGTGCAAACATCGCCGGCTTCATGAAGGTTGCCAACGCCATGATGGCTCAAGGCATTGTATAATCTAAAGGAAAGTGTGATAAACAAAGTTTTTCTCATAATACTTTTAACCCTGACTGGCTGTACCTTCCTCCCCGCACAGGAGAAAGGTATGGCCAGTTATTATTCTAACCGTATGCACGGCCGTCGCATGAGCGACGGCACGCGCTATCACAAGGACAGCCTGACGTGCGCCCATAAGCGTTATCCGCTGGGCACGATGCTGAAGGTGACCAACCTGAAGAACAACCGCAGCGTCATTGTTAAAGTGACCGACCGTTGCGGCAGCCGCCGCATCATCGATCTGTCTTACGCCGCAGCGAAACAGCTCGGCATGATAACGGCGGGTGTCACGATGGTGAAGGTGGAGAAATACACCGCTCCGTTGACGGCTCCATTCAAGCTCGAAGATCATCCCGAACTGCCCGAACTCGACTTCGAGGTTACTAATACCGGCGACGATTATGAGCCGATATGGATGAAGACCGATGACGAGGAGAAGGCGCAACACGAAATAAAACGGCAAAACCGCCACCGCCCGGCCAAGGCCGCCAAGCGGAATAAGAAGCATTGACGACGTGCCCCGCTGTGCATTAGCGGTGCGATAATTTCCTTACAACCAATAAATTACGGATTAGCCGTGAGGCGTTAATCCAGTCTTATAAGACGACCCTCAATCCATTGTTATCTAATTCATGCCTTTATGCAGTGTAAAAGGTGTCCTTTTACAGTCTGATATGTGCCCTTTTGCAAGGCGAAAGGGCACGTCTTGTAAAGTAGTCAACATTCTTTTGTTATGCGACCGATATACCTATGGGCGTAAACGGTTATGGGACTTGCATTAAGAGGCATCCAAACCAAGTCTTTAAAAAGCAGTACTTCTAATTTTGCTACATCATTTACGTGGATAAACCATGTCTGATTGGTTAATAAAATATAATTAGAAGCCGTCTGATTTGCATTTATTTGGTTTATATTATAAACCTGTTTATGTTTGCAATAGAAAAATATGTTTGATTAAAAAGAAAGGAGTAGCATTATGGAAAACAACAACGTAATGACTCCCCGGCGCAGTCTTGAGATAATAAGCGAAGCTATTGAGCAAGGTCGTCGCGACGTGGAGCGTAACGCCGGTACGCCGATGGTGACGTGGGGTGTGTTGGCTTTTGTCACCGGGTGCGCTGTGTTCACCCTTTGGACGCTGACGGACAGTTCTTCATGGAACTTGCTTTGGTTCGCCATGTGTGCGGTGGGGTGGGGCGTCTACGCCGCAAGGAGGAGGAGAGAGCGCGCCGCAGGCCAACCAAGTTCGTATGTCTGGCGGTTTGTCAGGTGGGTGTGGATGGTGTTCGGGATGCTTGCCGTGGCTGTCGCGTTCATTGGGATGCTGTCTTATGACGTGTCGGTCTACGGCTCGCATCTGCCAATTACGGCCACAATGATACTGCTGTTGATGCTGGCTTCGGCTGTTACGGCATACGTGATGAAGGACAAAACCTATGGTGTATTTACCGGGGGAAATATCATTTTAGCTAATTTTGCCCTGATGTATCCCGGTCCTTACGAGGCCTTGTGCCTCGCTTTGTCGGCCGTCACGCTGCTCATAGTACCGGGGATAATGATTAACAGGCAGGCGAAAAAGCGTGACTGACGGTATGTGATGCGGCACCGGTCATGCCGTCGCCATGCAGACGACATGGCGTTTCGCACAGCTTTTACATGGACTAACAACGAAATATATAACAAGGAAACATGATGGAGAACGCGAAACTTAATGAACGGGAGAGCCTTGAGCTGATAACGAAGATGATTGAGCGCGCCAAGCGCACAGAGATTGGCCGCCTTAATTTCGTTACTTTGTACGGGATGTTGGGACTCGTGATGTTCACCGTCTCGCTTGTAAAACCCGAACCGCCCTACACATTGCTGTGGTCGGTCGTGGCGGCGGTGAGCTATGCAGTGCCGTTCGTCTACCACAAGATGTGGCGCAAGCAAATGACGGTAACGGGGAGCATCGTCAAGCGGGGCTGGGGACTGTTGGCCCTGGCCGGGATATTGGTGCCTTTCATCGGCAGCCTTGAAGCTCCGCAAAGCGTCGTGGCGCTCATGGTCGCCATAGGAAGCTGTATGCTATTCATGCTAAGCGGCATCTACAAGCAGAAGGCTATACTCGCTGCGGCGTTCATCGGGCTGTGCTCAGGCATAATGGCAATAATCGCCGGCGGTTTCCACAACGCCAGTTGGGTATTCTGGGCGTATGTGTTCTTCGCCTATTGCGTGTATATAGGTCTGTCGCTCCGCAGCAATGTTGAAGAAATAAGGATGTTCTGATGAGACCGCTTAACCCATTACTACACAGCGAACTGCGCCTTGCGGTGATGTCACTGCTCGTCAGCGTGGGTGAGGCCGACTTCGTTTACCTGCGCAAGCAGACGGGAGCGACAGCCGGAAACCTCAGCGTACAGCTCGACAAACTAAGCAAGGCCGGATATATAGAAGTAACAAAGAGCTTTGTGGGGAGGCGCACCAACACGTCGTGCCGTCTCACTGAAGAGGGTATGCAGGCGTTTGAGGAATACGTGGACGCGATAAAGGAATATTTAAAGGTGGAAAGGTAGGAAGGTGAGAAAACAAGATTTAACGGTAAAAAGGTATAAAAGTAAAACGGTAAAAGGGTAAAAACAGTAAAAGGGTAAAAAGGTAAAACAATACGGGGTCAACGCAGATGACGCCGGAATATTTGTTTTACCTTTTTACCCTTTTACTGTTTTACCCTTTAAATTACAGTTCGGCAACAACTTCCACCTCAACCAACGCACCCTTCGGCAGGGTCTTTACGGCAACGGCGGAACGTGCGGGGTAGGGAGCCTTGAAGAACTCGGCGTACACTTCGTTCATCGCGGCGAAGTTGTCCATGTCTGAGAGGAACACCGTTGTTTTCACAACATGGCTCAGGTCGATGCCAGCCTCGGCAAGCACATTGGTTACGTTGGTGAGTGACTGGCGTGTCTGTTCCTTTATTCCACCTTCGGCAAACTCACCTGTTGCGGGGTCGATGGGCACTTGGCCGGATGCGAACACAAATCCGCCGGCGACTATCGCCTGGCTGTACGGGCCCAAAGCCTTGGGCGCCTTGTCTGAATGTAATACTTTCATTTTCTATGTTTTAGATGGTTAATGTTTTTATAGTTAAAGTAGTTAATTATCTCTAACTACTTTAACTACTATTATAAATAACTTCATTTCAGCTTAAAGCCCTTCTTTTGCAGGCCTTCCTTAATCGACTCCACGTGGTCGTGGTTGCGTGTTTCGAGGCGGACGCTCAATTCACAGGCGTTGACGCTCTGGCCGTAGACGCCGCGCTCGTGGTGCACGCTGAGGACGTTTGCGCCGAGTGAGGCCAGCACCTCGATGACTTCAAGCAGCTGTCCGGGCTTGTCGGCCAGCTCCATCGTGAGCGTGCAGATACGCCCGTCCTTGTCGAGACCGCGGTTGACAACGCGGTTGAGGATGTTCACGTCGATGTTGCCGCCGCTCACAAGGCAGATGGTCTTCTTGCCCTTGATGGGCACTTTGTTGAACATGGCAGCCGCAACGCTTACCGCTCCCGCGCCTTCGGCTATCATCTTCTCCTCCTCCATGAGGCGGAGTATGGCGGCGCAGATTTCATCTTCAGTTACGAGTGCTATGTCATCGACGTACTTCGAGCAGAGGTCGAACGTCAGGTCACCCGGCGTTTTCACGGCGATACCGTCGGCAACGGTGGACACGCTGGCAAGGGTCTCGGGGTGATGGTCGTGTATGCTTTGGTACATACTGGGCGCTCCGGCCGCCTGTACGCCGTAAACCTTCACAGAGGGGTTGAGAGACTTGATGGCGTAAGCCACGCCGCTGATGAGGCCTCCGCCGCCGATTGGCACGACAACGGCCTCGACATCGGCCAGCTGGTCGAGCATTTCAAGGCCTATTGTGCCTTGGCCGGCTATCACGCGCTCGTCGTTGAAGGGGTGTACGAAGGCGTAGCCGTGCTCGTCGCGCAGCTGAAGGGCGCGCTGGTAGGCGTCGTCATACACGCCGGGCACGAGGCAAATCTCGGCTCCGAGGCGGCGGGTGGCTTCTACTTTGCTGATGGGCGCGCCCTCAGGCAGGCAAATGAGCGATTTTATGCCGTGGCTGGTCGCGCCGAGGGCTACGCCCTGCGCATGGTTGCCGGCAGAGCAGGCTATCACGCCTTTCGCTTTCTCTTCGTCGCTGAGTTGCGACACCATATAATATGCGCCGCGCACTTTGAACGAGCCTGTGATTTGCAGGTTTTCAGGTTTAAGGTAAATATCACTTTCGGGGTTCAGCTTAGGCGCGTGTACGAGGTCGGTGTGCCTAAGTATCTTACTCAGCACGTAGCGTGCCTTGTAAAGGTCATCTAAATTAAGCATATTTTTCGTTTTTATCAGATTTCGGTATGCAAATTTAGGCAAAATCTATGGAATAGCATTGGATTTTCGGCAGAATTAAGTATTTGCTTCTATTTTTTTTGTTCGATAATGCATCTAAAAACATCGAACAAAAAAATCAAAATAGTTTCTAAGCAAAAAACCACTGATTTTGCTGTAAAAGCACGCCTCGGTGACAACAAACAGCGGCGCAAGATATATCCTTTCGGCGTGCAAAAGGGCACGTTTTACCGTCTGTTTTGTCACATATTGCAAAACACATCGGTGCGCAAGGCTGTTTAACGGTGTATGAACATAACAACAAAATGCAAAAAACGGTCGGGCTGTAGTGATGACAGCCTTCATGATGTGCTAAAAAACACAAAGTTTTGAAAACCCGTAGGGGTATGGCTGGACAAAAAGACAAATCACAAAAAGTGCCATAAGACGTGTCGCCTGACTTACCAAACAAATGTTTTGAAATGCCGCCATACGGATGTAAAGATACAAAAAATGCGCCGACGGATACGATAATGCTACGGGAAAGGCTGTATAATTATCAATGTATATACCCGTTGGCGGAATTATTTGCACCCATTGTGACAACTGCTTGCGGTTTGTTACATTTTAAAGGCTTTTATTTACGGTTTTTACGCGCTTTCGACGGGTTTGCAACAGGCATCCTTTTGCCGTGTAAAAGGATGCCTGTCAAAAGGCGAAAGACCATCTTTTACAGACTGAAAGGGCACCGTTTAGAACTGTAACAATCGCCGTACCTCTCAAAATAATTCTGCAAACGGGTTGTATATGCAATATTTTGCACTTTTACGGTCATGGGAAATGTAAGGATTTATTAATCCCCGCAAGACTTTTTTCTTAAAGAATGTAAACCGTAAGGGTTGAAGTTTTATTACAACAATTTTGCCGTAAAATGCAATATAACAATAAATAACAGATATTGCAAACGTACTTTGGCACACTTTTTGCGTATCCCAAAAGATGTAAACATATTTCCATATCTCGATTTTTTTGATTAATTTCGCAATCGAAAAATTTGAACCCCTTTTCATAATTTAATCAAGAAAACATCAAACAATGAAATACCTTAAGACAATAGCGGTGGCGATGATGCTTGTGACGGCAGGCATTCCGGCTTCAGCAGACAACGACACCGACGGCGACGAACAGGAACAATACGAGGAAATAGACAATTTCGACTTTCTTTACGACAACGAAGCATACGACGAAGATTTACAGTTCTCCGACATTGACGATATGCTTGACGAGGCTTTCTCACACCTCGGAGCGCGCTACCGCCGCGGACATTCAGGCCCCGGAGCGTTCGACTGTTCCGGCTTTACGAGCTATGTGTTCAAGAGCATGGGCATAGACCTTAACCGTTCGTCACGCTCGCAGTACACGCAGGGCGAGGCTGTTGACAAGGACGAATTGCGCACGGGCGACCTGGTGTTCTTCACCGGCTCAAATTCACGCGGCCCCATCGGACACGTGGGTATCGTGGTTGACGTAGATCCGATAAGCGGCAGCTTCAATTTCATACACGCAAGCGTCAAGGGCGTAAAGGTAAGTAATTCTAAGGAGCGTTATTACTCGCGCAGGTATGTAGGCGCACGCAGGGTGATGGAGACAAAGTAGAGCTAAATTAAGAGTTATGCAATAAGGTGATGAGGCCTATATAACCTTAATAACTGCGGAAAGAATGAGATTAAAGCTCGTTACGATATTAGCTTGTGCAGGTTTTACCTCCATTTCCTGCACCATGACGGATGCCGGTAAAAATAAGCCGGCATCCGTCATTACGTATGAAGGTGGGGATACAGCCGCGCCCGACAGCGTGGACACGACGGACGGCGACGACGTGACAATAGCCCTGACTGGCGACATCATGCTGGGCACCACCTATCCGAAGGCCGCCCTGCCCGACTATGACGGGCAGCGGCTGTTTGCAGACACGCGCCAAGTGTTGCAGGCCGCAGACGTCGCCGCCGGTAACCTGGAGGGCTCCGTCTGTGACACTACGGCGGCCAAGAGCACGAGCAAGCGCGAAGGGGCTTACCTGTTCCGTATGCCTCCGAGACTGGCGCCACGGCTGAAAGAGGCCGGATACGACCTGATGAGCCTCGCCAACAACCACTCACTCGACTTCGGGTATGACGGGGCAAGGTCAACAGAGCGTGTGCTCGACGGCCTCGGTATCAGCTATGCCGGACTGCAAGGGCGCAGCGAATGCGCGATAGTGGAACGGCGCGGTGTGAAATTCGGCTTCTGTGCCTTCGGCCACAACTATTATACACTGAAGCATAAAGACCTTGAAAAGGCGAAAATCCTGCTTGACAGCCTACGGCACGCAGCCGACATAGTGATTGTGTCGTTCCACGGCGGCGGCGAAGGAGTGAAGGCGAGCCATCTGCCCTACGGCAGGGAGACGTTCATGAACGAAGACAGGGGAGACCTGAGACGGTTCGCCCGTTTCTGCATAGACAACGGAGCCGACGTGGTTTTCGGTCACGGCCCCCACGTGGTGCGCTGTGTCGAACTGTACAAAGACCGTTTCATTGCCTACAGCCTCGGCAACTTCTGCACGCCTTACGGCATAAATATCATGGGAAAATCAGGCTACGCCCCTGTTATAGAGGTCGTCACCGACCGCAAAGGGCGTTTCCGCAACGGGCAAATCCACTCGTTCATCCAGCAGAAAGGTGGCGGGCCGAGGCGCGACACGGCAAACTTGGCGGCGAAAGAAATCCGTAACCTCACCCGCGCCGACATCAAAAACGGCCTCCTCGAAATAAGCGAGGACGGGAGAATAAGTATTAAGTGAAAGATTAATATGAATGTGCGCAATCACCTATCCGCTTTTCATTGGATTTTATCAACAAGGCAAATGTCTTTAACTGCTTAGCTACCGCAGGGGGACGATTAACTACTTTAACTCCTTTGACTGCTGATGAATGGGAGCAAAGCGGACATTCATGAAAATTAATAATCAATAATGAATAACCGGTTAGGATTATTCATTACAATATAAATGATTTTCCGGCTATCATAAATGGCCGATAAAGATTCATTTTTTCGAGAGTATTGACGTGTGTGTGATAAGCCTTAGCATGGGTGTTGGAGGTTTTTGGAATAGACACTTTACGTCTCACAAAAAGAAAAAGAGGGTGTATCAAAATTCAGGTACACCCTCTTTTCATATCCAGTTGTGCCGAAAGTCTTTAAGCATTTAATGT